>JAABUB010000058.1 GCA_011389575.1 Desulfotignum sp.
GAACAGTTCACCGGGTATGAAGGCCGGGCCGTCAGTGTTGAAGATGCCCTGGAAGGCTGCCGGCAGATATTGAATGACAAGTTTTCAGACCAGTCGGAAGAGGCCCTTTATATGATCGGCAAAATTGATGAGGCCAAAACCTCATGAAACTCAAGGTGATGCTTCCCACCCATATTTTTCTGGATACCCGGGTGCAAAAGATCACTGGTGAAGGCATGAATGGCTTTTTCGGCCTGCTTCCCCGCCATGTGGATTTTGTCACTGCACTGGCATCCGGTATTTTGAGTTTTGAAGATGAAAACGGAGATGAACAGCACATGGCGGTAATGGAAGGGGTGCTGGTTAAAAAAGGAGATACGGTTTTTATATCCACCCGCAGGGCAGTGCAGGATGCAGATCTTGCTTCCCTTAGAAACACCGTGGAAACTGATTTTTTAAAAGAAAAACAAAAGGAAAAAAACATGCGCACATCAGCTTCCCGCATTGAAGCCGGATTTATTCGACGGTTTCTGGAGTTCCAGGACCATGCCTGAGAACCCTGAAGAAAAAAAGTTTTCGCAAACCATCGAGGAAAAACAACAGCGCAAACTGGCTGCCCGCAAAAATGCGGAGCATCCCGTGTGGTTCGGCCTGGGCATGTTCGGCCTGGTGGGATGGTCTGTGGCCATTCCCACTGTGATCGGCATATTCATAGGAATCTGGCTGGACAAAACCTGGCCCGGCAGACCTTCCTGGACCTTGACCCTTTTGTTTTTCGGGGTGATTACGGGTTGCTGGAACGCCTGGTACTGGATCAAACGGGAAAGCAGAAAAAAGGACTGAGATGCAAATGGATATGACATGGTATGATCTGCACAAAATTGGTTTTTGTCTGGCAGCCGGCCTGATGATCGGATGTTTTCACTTTGGCGGTCTGTGGATTACCCTGCAGCGGTTTGCCGGCACAAGGCTCTACGGCCTTGTTTTTGTCGTAAGTTTTCTTGTGAGATCTTTTTTGACCCTGGCAGGGGTTTATTTTGCAGGAAATGGTGAATGGCTTGGCATGACTGCCTGTCTTGGCGGGATATTGATCATGCGCAAGATTTTTATTTTTAAAATGCTGCCTTCTGCTGTCTTCGGGGCAAAAGGATCACACATATGAATTTCATGGATATCAAGCAGATCAGCCCGGACCAGGTGATATTTTTCCAATACCAGTTTATCTCACTTAACCTGACCATTGTATTTACCTGGGTAGTAATGGCGTTGCTGGTGATCGGGTCCTGGCTTGTCACAAGACGTCTGTCCACAGGGCCGAAAATCAGTTCCTGGCAGAATATCCTGGAAATTCTGGTAACCGGGATCCAGGACCAGATCAGTGAAATCAGTCAGCAGAAAGCAAAAAGATATATGCCTTTTATCGGCACGCTGTTTATTTTTATTGCCGCCTGCAACCTGCTCACTGTGGTGCCGGGATATGAATCGCCTACAGCCTCGCTTTCCACCACAGCAGCGCTGGCCATTTGTGTGTTTATCTCAGTACCCTTGTTCGGTATTGCCCGAAAAGGGGTGATCGGCTATCTGAAACAATATATCCAGCCCACGGTGTTCATGCTGCCTTTCAATATAATGGGGGAATTGTCCCGGACACTGGCCCTTGCAGTAAGGCTTTTCGGCAATCTCATGAGCGGTTCAAAAATTGTGGCGATTCTTCTGGCCATCATTCCTTTTATATTTCCGGTAGTCATGCAGCTGCTGGGACTTTTGACCGGGCTGATTCAGGCCTATATCTTTGCTGTTCTGGCCATGGTGTATATTGCTTCTGCCACCCAGGTCCAGGAACACACGGACACTAAAAAAAACAACAACGAATAAAGGAGGTTATTAGATGAACAGTATAAGTCTTATCGGCATGGCATCGGTTATTACAGCAGGGCTTGCCATTGCAGTGGGGGCCATCGGTCCTGCCATCGGTGAAGGCCGTGCCGTGGCCAGCGCCTTAAGTTCCATTGCCCAGCAGCCGGATGAAAAAAATACCATCACCCGCACCCTTTTTGTGGGACTGGCAATGATTGAATCAACCGCCATCTATTGTTTTGTTGTTTCCATGATCCTGTTGTTTGCCAATCCTTTCTGGGATTATGTGATTTCAGCAGCCAAGTGAGGAAAATGCCATGTTGATTGACTGGTTTACAGTGGCAGCCCAGGTGATCAATTTTTTGATCCTGCTTGTGCTGTTAAAGATATTCTTGTTTGACAAAATCAAAAACGCCATTGACCAGCGGGAAAAAAATATCCAGGAGCGCTTTGATAAGGCGGAAAAACAAAAGCAAGAAGCTGAACAGGAATACGAAAATTATACCCAAAAATCCAAAGCGCTTGAAGACAAATGGGATGCCAAATTGGAAGAAGCTGAAAAAGAAGCAAAAGACCGGCGCAATGCCCTGGTAAAAGAAGCCCGGCAGGAAGTGGACGGGTTGAAAAAAAGCTGGCAGAATGCCCTGGAAAAGCAAAAATCCTCTTTTTTTGAGCGGTTTCAAAAGCAGGCTGCTCACCAGATTTTTGATACAGTGAAAAAAAATCTGTCCTTTCTGGCTGACACCGATGTCCAGGACCAGGCAGTTAAGAAATTTTTGTCCCGGTTCCAGGATCTGGACAAAGACAAATTGCCTGAAACCCTTGAGGAACCGCCCAGGATAAGCACTGGATTTGAATTGTCTGAAAAGCAGAAAAAATCCATTCAAAAAACGCTGTCGGAAAAGCGGTCGGATTTACAGGATATCGCCTTTGATGTCAGACCGGAATTGATTTTTGGCCTTGCCCTTGCCGCAGGCGGCAAAAAAATCACCTGGCATGCACAAAACTATCTGGATGCGCTGGAAAAAGAGCTGGACCAGGCCATTGAAAGCAGGGACCATGAATCAGAAAACCAATGAATCAGAAACCGGTGAATTGGCATCTGTGATGGATGGATTTATATCCACCATGGCAGATATAGTGAAGAAAAAGGAACCCGTTGTGGAGGTACGCGATTACGGCCGCATTGCCTCCATCAGTTCGGGCATTATAACGGTCTCGGGCCTCACAGATGTGCAGTCCGAGGAATTGCTGGTCTGTACCCCGGATGCCTATGGCATGGCTTTTGATCTGAATCCGGATGTCATCGGTGTGATCATGCTGGATGAAACCGACAATCTCAGTGCCGGTGATGAGGTTAACCGGACCCACAGGGTCATGTCCGTCCCTGTGGGTGACGCACTCATCGGCCGGGTGGTGGATGCCCGGGGAAAACCCCTTGACCGGGAAGGCCCCCTTTCTCATACCAGCTTACGGGCGGTGGAACAGCCGGCCCCGGAAATCATGGACCGTGCACCGGTAAGCATCCCTTTGCAGACAGGCATAACCGTCATAGACACATTGATTCCCATCGGCCGGGGACAGCGCGAGCTGATCCTCGGGGACCGGCAGACCGGAAAAACCGCCATAACCCTTGACACCATTGCCAACCAAAAAAACAAAAATGTTATCTGCATCTACTGCGGTATCGGCAAGCGCGGGGCAGCCCTTGCCAAGGTCATAGCCGAACTCAAGGCCCATGATGCCATGGACTATTCCTTTGCAGTTGTTTCCACAGAGGAGGATCCCCCGGGTCTGCAGTTCATGGCCCCTTATACCGCCACTGCCATGGCTGAGCATTTCATGCACCAGGGACAGGATGTGCTCATTGTTTATGATGACCTCACCCGCCATGCCCGGGCCTACCGGGAGCTTTCTTTGCTTTTGCGCAGACCTCCGGGCAGAGAAGCGTTCCCCGGAGATATTTTTTATATCCATGCCCGCCTGCTGGAAAGGTCCACCCGCCTGACCAAAGACAAGGGAGGGGGATCGTTGACAGCGCTGCCCATTATTGAAACCGAAGCCCAGAATATTTCCGCATACATTCCCACCAACCTTATTTCCATTACCGACGGCCAGATTTATCTGTCTCCCATGTTTTTCAGAAAAGGCATACTGCCGGCCGTGGATGTGGGAAAATCCGTATCCCGTGTGGGCGGTAAAGCCCAGCTGCCGGCCTATCGGACCGTTGCCGGAGACCTGCGGCTGACCTATTCCCAGTTTGAAGAACTGGAATCATTTTCACGCTTCGGGGCCCGCCTGGACGAAGAAACCCAGAAAAAACTGTCCCGGGGACGGCGGATACGCGAAATTTTAAAACAATACCGGTATTCCCCCCTGCCTGCAGCTGATCAAATTGCAGTGCTGATCGCCCTCACCCATGGTGTATTCGATGATATTGCCTTGTCTGATATGGCCGAAGCCCAGAAAAAAATCCGTCAGGCAGCCAATGCAGATCATCAGGAGGTGATGGACAATATTGTTCAAGGAAAAAAAATCGAGGAAAAAGCCATTGATGCCTTGGTGCAGACAGCACAAAAAGCTGTAAAACCCTATAGAAAAGAATCATCTGATGCAGACACTGGCACAGCTTAAGCGCAGGCTAGACAGTACAGATGACCTGCATACAGTGGTGCGGACCATGAAGTCCCTGGCTGCGGTAAACATCCGCCAGTATGAACAGGCATCCCATTCTCTGGTGGAATATGCACAAACCCTTGAGATGGCATTGGGTATTGTTCTGCGCCATGATCCAGATACCCGGCTGTATACCAGACAGTCTGCCAGAAAAAAGCCCGGGGCCGTGGTATTCGGCTCTGACCAGGGCATGTGTGGATCACTCAACGAACAGGTGACATCCCATGCCCTGGCTGAATTGCATGGTTCCGATTCAAACCTGAACGAGATCCCTGTGGTATGTGCGGGAATACGGGCGGCAGATATTATGGCGGATGCCGGTGTCAACTGCCGGGATATCAGGGAACTGCCCGGTTCTGTGAACACCATTACGCCCCATGTGGGAGAAATCCTGATGGCCATTGATACCTGGCAGACCCAAACCGGGGTGGATCATATCCTTTTGTTTCATGCCCGGCAAAAATCTGCTGCCGGATACACCCCCCATACTGTCCATCTGCTGCCCATCGATGCCCAGTGGCTCGAACAGCACCGATACAGTACCTGGGACTCTGTATCCCTGCCCATGTTTACCATGGAACCAAACCGGCTGCTGTCCAGCCTGATCAGGGAATATCTTTTTATGACCATATTCAGGGCCTATGTGGAATCTCTGGCCAGTGAAAATGCAGCCCGCCTGGCAGCCATGCAGGGTGCCCAGAAAAATATCGAAGAGTTGATGGATGATCTTGAAAACCAGTACAACCAGCTTCGGCAGATGTCTATTACCGGAGAGCTGCTGGATATTGTTTCAGGATTCGAAGCCCTGGAACAAAAATAAACCGGGCCAAAAATAAAGCTCAGTCGGCAGACAGAGTTTCCCGTATCTTGGTTACAAGATCGTCCGAGGGAATGCTTTTGTTCAGAAAAATGCTGGCACCTGCTTTGTACATCTCCTTGATGACTTTTTTGTCACTGTGCATGGAAAGTGCGATTATCTTGATGTCTGGATCTTTGGACAGAATCTGCCGGGTGGCTTCCATACCGTTTGTTTCACCCAGGTTCACATCCATGATAACCACATCGGGCAGCAGATTTTCAGCCAGTTCAACTGCGGTGGGGGCATCTGCAGCCTCCCCCACCACCTCGAAATCTGTTTCCATCTGCAGCAGGCCGGTAAGGCCTTCGCGCAGCAGTTTGTGGTCGTCAACGATGAGAATGCCGATACGGTCTTTCGGGATGCGGGTGGAAATACGGGGTATGTGTTTGTTATCGCTTTTTCGTCTGTCCATGAAAGGATAATTGTTTTCGTGTTTTTCTCCTGCCGGTGCAATCAGGGTGAAGGTCGCTCCCTGCCCGGGGGCGGACTCCATAACCATCCGGCCGCCAATATCTTTTAACCGTTCCTCAATGCTGAACAATCCCAGAGAGGTCATGTTCTGTTGTGTGCCTGTAACCTGATCCAGATCAAAGCCCTTGCCGTTGTCAGAGACAATTATGCAAATTTTATGGTCTTTGGCCCGTTCAATCGCTATTCTGGCATGCTCTTCTCCGGAATATTTCACTGCATTCAAAAGCAGTTCTTTTATGCACTGGAAAAGCAGATAACAGGTGTTTTCCGAGATCGGATCAATTTCATTTTTTGCAAATACTTCCACTTTGAAATTAAATTTATTTTCCATATAATTGCCCAGCCAGTTCATACCCCCCATGAGTCCGTCGTTTAAAATTGCCGAAGGAGACAGATCAACCGTAAGAGAGCGCAGTTCAGCAAGGGTTTCTGCCATGATATTTTCAATTTTACGGGCTGTTTCATGGGCCGCATCTATCTCATTTTTACGCAGAATTTCCCATATCTGCATGCGTGCCCCCACAACCAGGGGCTGAATATGGTCGTGGAGAACACCGGCCAGACGTTTTCGTTCTTTTTGTTCAACCTGGCCGAGTCTGTTGGCAAGCACGCGCAACCGGTCTGCCTGGTTCCGGATTCTGGCTGTCCGCTCCTGGGCCCGCTGTTCAAGCACTTCATTGATTTGAACAATAGAGTGTTCATATTGTTTTTGTTGTGAGATATCTTTTACCAGTCCGATCATGCACAAAGATGAATCCAAATGGTTGTTATAAAACTTTCCGGTTATTTCTATCCAGACAGGATTGTGTCTGCCCTGCTGCTGAACCCGGCAGGAATAACCAAAGATATTTCCCGGTTGTCGTGCCTTTGAAAAAGCCTCGAGAAAATCGCATCGGTCACGGTAATACAAGGATTGTTCCACAAAATCCGAAAAGTTCAGCGGACCCTGTTCCCGGGTGCGCCCGAAAATTGCGTACATCTGTTCATTTTCCCAGAAAGCCGTATTTTTGGACAGGTTCCATTCAAATACGCCGATATCCAGAGAATCGGCAGCCATGCGCAGCCGCTGGTCACTTTTCCATTTGCGGTTTTCCGCCTCCCGCACCTGTGTGAGGTCCAAAGCGATTATCACATGGGAGTCTGCATCTGATTTCATTGGGGCAGCTGCACCCAGAAAAGGTGTCCGGCCGCCGTCCGGACGTATAAATGCCCATTTATGGGTGGATATCACCCCTTGTTTCATCAGATGTTGCGTCAGGGTTCCTTTTGCCGGACGAAACTCCGGTGCCAGACATTCTTCCCAGTTGATACGTCCCGTCTCAAAGTCTGCCCGGGCATACCCTGTCATCCGCAGCATCTCATCGTTGATATAGGTTATATTGCCGTTTGGATCAGCGAATCCCACCCCTATCAGATTTGCATCAGCAAGGGCGCGGAAATTTTTGTCGTTATGGCGCAACATATCAATAGTGTCCTGTAAATTAAGCAGCTTGACAAGGTGGTGGTCTGCCGCAATACCGTCTGCCGTGTTCTGCCGGATGACAGCCAGAATTTTTTCGGCATGGAATACGAAATTCTCTATTTGCTGGTATACAGGTTCTGGGGAAGTCATCACATTACCGGTGTCCTTCGGGGTCTTATGCCCCATGTGAATATTATTGCCAGGCACCTGAAGTAACTACCAGAATTCAATCAGGAATACAATCTTTAATAACCGGCAGAAAGGGTATTCCGGCCAGAGAATGTTGGTCTCCGGCCGGAATACACCCGTTTTTCAAAAGATGTTTAATTTTTTTCCGGGGGAATCAAAGGAGATATCTCCAGCTTGTCATTTACAGATACAGCTCCGCCTTCCAACGCATTTTCCACGGCTGAATCATGTTCCAGCTGTGAATTCACTGTGCCGGTGAGCGTGGCTTCTCCATCTTCCACCTGTACCTCAACTTCATCACTGTTCACAAAAGGATCCCACCATAATTCCTCTTCGATGTTTTCCAGGATCCGGCTGTCATTTTTTTTTTGGAAGGACGGTGTGAAATTGTACCATTCATAGTCCTCGGGCGGGAAATCGTCCTGGTCCAGATAGGGATTATAGTAATACGGTGCCCATTCTCTACTTACCACAATATTATTATTTACAAAATAAATGCCGGCAAGGGTGGATGCCACGTTTTCAGCCCGCATTTTTTCATAATAGGAATTTACATTTCCGTATAATTCGGCAACACCGGACCGCACATTCACCACTATGTCATATTCATCAACATAGGCATCCCGGTCAAGGGCATCCTTGATATTTTCTTCCAGCTCTGTGTCGTTTAAGGTAACCGGCAAAGGCGCAACCTTCAGATTGTTTCTCACCCGCAAAACGCCCACCGTGTTTCCGGCATCCCGGGCAGCAGCCCGCCTGGCCTGAAGGTAATCCACTGTTCCTTTCAGGGTCACAACGCCTCCTTCGACCATTACGGTTATATCCGCTTCATTGGAAATCCTTGGATCAACCGTCAGCGCCGTTATTATGGCGAGTTTTATCTTTTCATCTGATTTGGGAACATATTTGTCGGCCCGGAGATCAGGATCACGGGCCCACCGCGCCACTTCAAGTCCGGATACATCCACTTGTTTTACCCCTGCAACCCAGGCATCTCCCATGGCCCTGGTTTTTTCAGCAGCACTGCCCACAGTGCCTGTCAAAGCGACCTTGGCGTTCTCAACCGCAACTTCTATCAAGGCATGATCCACCAGGGCATCCCACATCAGCCCCTGTTCAATTTCATCTTGAATCTGTTTGTCGGACCGCTGTGCTGGATAAGATATTTTGATATTATTTTCCAGAGATTTGACACCGCTGACACCTTTGGCCACGGTACCGGCCAGCTGCTTTTCCTTATAGGATGCAACCGTTCCTTCCAGGATAACTTTATTTTCCTCTGCATTGACACTGATGTCGAATATACTGGTTGCCGGATTCATCCGCAAAGCCTCGATAACATCTTTTTTCAGGCGCACAGGACTTTTATCCTGATAAGGAGACACCTGGATCATGTTGACCACCGACCGGACCCCTTTAACGGCTTCCGTCACATTGCGTGCACGCTCTTTTGCCAGAATATTGCCCACTGTACCTGCCAGTGAGACAATTCCGTTTTCGGATTCCACGGTAATGCGGTAAGCCGGTACTGCCTGGTCTGACAGCAGTTGTCTTTCCACGGCATTTTCAATGTTTGTATCTGTGAGTTCCCGGGCTGACAGACCGGGAACAAAAACAACCAGACACAAAATAAGCATGACGGCAATGGCCCGCCTGTTTTTATGGCTGCATGGATGTAGCGTAAACAATAGCATTAAAACCTCCTTTGGTCTTTACGGTTAATTTAAATTAAATAAGGTTCTCAACTTTCGGACTTCAGCGATGATGAACGGACTCAGGCTTGTTTTATCGTGTTTTATCAAAAATTGGTTATTTTCAAGAACCAAAAACGCAATAATGCAAGTCTGCCCCCTCTTGATTATTCCTGTACGGTATCCTGGGAAGGAATATAATCAACCATGGGTCTGAACGTATTCAGGTTATGGGAAAAAACAGCAGTTAGAAATTCATCCACCCACCAGTATATATCTGATTTTTTTACAATCTTCCGCAATGCCTTCATACGGGTTTTCCGCTCTTTCGTGCCCATGCGGCAGGCGTAATATATGGCATCGGCAATGGCTTGAATATCGTAGGGGTTCACCAGCAAAGCATGTTTATGCAGCTGGCTGGCGGCACCGGCAAATTCACTTAATATCAGCACCCCGTTATCATCTATATGGGAGGCGCAGTATTCTTTGGCCACCAGGTTCATGCCGTCCTTGAGGGGGGTGACAAGGCCGATATCCGCCGCCCGGTACAGCGCAAGGAGTTCGGTTCTGTCAACGCTCTGGTATATGTAATGGATGGGCACCCATCCGGGGCGGGTGAATCTGCCGTTGATTTCACTGACCAGCTGCTCGATCTCGTTTTTGAGATTGTCATATTGCTCAATGCGCTGCCGGCTGGGAACCACAATCTGAAACAGGGTTATTTTTTTTTCCAGCTCAGGATATCTTTCCAGGGCATTGCGAAATGCCAGCAGTCTTTCAGGAATGCCTTTGCTGTAGTCCAGGCGGTCCACCCCCAGAATCAGCTGATCTGCCTGGAACGCCTCTTTGATCTCGGCCAGTCTTTTTTCAACCTCTTTGGTGGCAGCTTTTTGTGCAAATTCATTATAATCTATACTGATGGGAAAATTGCCCATCCTTACCGTATGGTCGTTGACTTTGGTGGAGAGCACCCGTCCTTTGCCGCGTATTTTGATGTCCGGCAGCATGGCATGCACACACTGGACAAAATTGCGCCGGTCTCTCTGGGTTTGAAAACCGATCATATCATAGCACAAAAGAGATTCCAGGATGTGAAACCGCCAGGGCAGCTTGAGAAAAAGATCCAGCGAAGGAAACGGAATATGCAGAAAATACCCGATTTTTGCTGTGGTTTTTATCTTCCGCAATTCCTGCCCCACCCCCATTAAATGGTAATCATGCACCCAGATATGGTCATCATCGTCCTTGATATTCCGGGCAATGGTCCGGGCAAATATTTTGTTGACCGCCTGGTAGGCATCCCAGTATGCAGGGGCAAAATCACACCTGCTCTGCAGATCATGAAACAGCGGCCACAACACCTGATTGGAAAATCCCAGATAATAGTCATTCACCAGGTTTGCAGGCAGAAAAACCGGTTCAAAGGTGTATCCGAAATCTTTGACTGTCTGCTCAAACATGGTTTCCAGATCCTGTTTTTCAATAAGCTCTGAGGTGCCCGGCCATCCGATCCACAGTCCGCCCCGATCCCGCAATACCGGTGCCAGTGCGGTCACCAGTCCGCCCGATCCCTGCTTCACATCCCACTGGCCGGTGTCTGTTTGTGATAAAACAATGGGAAGGCGGTTGGATACGATGATCAACCTGTTTTTCTGATTTTTTTTATTCATCTTTTTTGACCTTTTCCATATACATGGAGAAAACATAATTGTTATGCAATTTCTGCATCAGAAGATCTTTTAGATTGAAGATAACAATATCTGTTTTATGGTGAAATAAAGTGTTTTCCCCATTTTCAGGGGATGAATGCTGTAGAAAAGTTATTTTGAGAGGTGTTCTGTCCGGGCCACCTGCTGTAATTTACTGTTTTATCAATCCTTTTTCAATGGCCACCTTGGTCATCTGGGAGATATTGTGAACAGACAGCTTGTTCATGATATTGGCCCGGTGCCGTTCAATGGTTTTGGGGCTGTTGCACAGCATGTCTGCAATTTCTTTGCTGGTGTAGCCCTCAGCCACCAGTTTGAGAACTTCTTTTTCCCGCTGGGTGATGGTGTCCCATGCGGTTTGTGTTCTAATCTTTTGTTTTCCTTCCAGATACCCTTCCATGACTTTGCCGGCAATCGAGGGGCTGATGTATGTTTTTCCCGAGGAAACCAGGTGAATGGCTTTCAATAATTCATCCTGGGAGGCATCTTTAAGACAATAGCCTTGAACACCGGCGTTAAAACAGTCAAGAATATATTCATCTGCATCATGAATGGTAAGGGCAAGAATTTTTACATCCGGTTTCTGCCGCTTGATTTCCTTGATGGCTGACAGGCCGTCGAGTTTGGGCATGGATAAATCAAGCACCGTCATATCCGGATTGTGTGCCTGGCACTGTTCAATCGCTTCAAACCCGTCTGCCGCCTGGGCAACAACTTCCAGGGCTTCATCGGAATTAATCATCAGGCACAATCCTTCTCTGAGTATTTTGCTGTCTTCTGCAATAACAATACGTGTTTTTTCCATGGTATCCATATGTCCCTGAAGTTGGTTAATTTTTTTATGTATGCAAAAATCGTGTAATTATTTATAACAAACAATTATTAAATAGCAAAGACAAAAGGCAAAAGCAAATGGTTATGGCAAATATCCACGGTGAATTCATTCTAACCCCAATCCATTTATTCTGCCCTCAGGACTGTCAAATTGGTTTAAAAAAACCCTGCCGGTTAAAATACACCGGCAGGGTTTGTCAGGCAGACTGATCTTTATCAGGCCTTTTTTGAGAAAACCGAATCTTTAGCAGACCTGCCCTGAACACCCTGCTTAATGCTGCGGTTAAAGCGCTGGTTCAGATATTCACAAAGTTGTGTAACGCAGGATCAGGGCCAGGATCAGTCCGATCAGCACAATCCAGAAAAATACCCCCAGGGTTACGGCTGTGATGGCTTCGGCCTCATTTTCAGCCCTGGCCCTTTCAATGGCTTCCTTTCTGTTCCGGGGCGGTCTGGAAGGAACGACCGCTGCCATCAATAAAGCAAAAATCAATCCGAAAAAAAGAAAGGGCACCCAAGAATATCCATAGATGGTGGGTCCGTAAGGACGAACCCATGCCCCGCCTGTCCAGGTAAATAAAAACAAAAGCAGGGCAAACCAGATCCAGCCCTCCCAGGGTCCGACCCTTCCCAGAAAATAAAAGGGCAGCATTATCAGTATGGTAAGAATAATCGCAATAAGCAGATCACCAATAAACATGTGTATTTCCTTTCTTGATATTTTGCTGGGCCCTGCGGGCTTTTGGTACCGGATGCCGGTACCAAAAGCCCGCAGAACAATTATAAGCCTGTTGCAGGTTACTGGTTACGACCGGATATGGTAAGTTCATTATCCACAACCACAGCACCGCCTTCCAGGGCGTTTTGTGTGGCAGCATCATATTCAGACCAGGAATCCACCTTTCCGGTGAGGGTGGCTTTGCCGTCATCCACAATCACGGTCACACTGTCTGAATCCACAAAAGGGCTCCAGAACAGTTCGTTTTCAATATTATCTGCTATTTCCCGATCACTTTTTCTTGCTGTCACACTGGGCTGGTAAGAATACCACTCATAATCAGGGACATAGGATTCATCCACATAGGGTTTATACACAAAAGGCTCCCAGTCTTTATTCACGTTGATACTGTTATTCACTGCATAAACACCGGCCACCTCGGAAGCCAGGTCTTCGGCCCGGGTTTTTTCATAATAGGTGTCCACTGTGCCGTACAGGTTCACAATGCCGGACAGGACGGTCACCGTGATTTCCAGATTCTCCACATAGGTGTCTCTTCTGAACTTGTTCAGTATTTTTTGTTCCACTTCCGATCCATTTTCTGCAGAAGGCACAGGGGTTACTTTTATCTGGTTTTTAACCCGGATGACCCCCACCGTATTTTTGGCATCCTGTGCCGCAGCTTTTTTGGCTGAAAGGTAGTTCACCCTGCCTGTCAAGGTAACCTCTCCGTTGTCTACCTGTGTCTCCACTTTTGTGGAAAGAACACGGGGATCATATAATATGGCTTTGTCCACTGCATCTTTGATCTGGTCATCGGACTTGGGCACATATTTTTCATGCCGCAGATCCCTGTCCCGGGCCCAGCGCCCCACCGTGAGCATTTGTGCATCCACTTCTTTTATACCCGGCAGCCATGCATGGTTTACGGCCCGTCTTTTTTCAGCAGCACTGCCCACGGTTCCTTTAAGGTCCACCTTGCCATTGTTTACCGATATCCGGATCAATGCATCATCCACCAGTGTATCCCAGCGAAGGGCCTGTGCAATATCATTGGCCAGATCTTCATCTGAACGGGAAGTTTTGTAATCCAGGATGATACGGTTTTTTACTTCTTTCACCCCGTTGACGCTTTTGGCGACTCTGCCGGTATGTTGTCTTTCAATATGGGAATCAGCCTTGCCTTTCAGGGTAACCACTTTGTCATCTACAGTGACATCAATTTCAAATAATTCGGTGACAGGATCGGTTAACAATGACTGCACCACATCCATCTGGATATCTTCATCACTTTTTGCCTGCAGCGGATTCACCGCGATGCGGTTGATAACCGAGCGTACCCCTTTGACCGTTTCAGCGATGGCAAGTGCCCGGTCTTTGGCCAAAAGGTTGTCAACACTGCCGGTAAGGGTAACAATCCCTTTGGTGCACGCAATATCCACAAGATAGGAGGCAACAGCCTGATCCTGCCTCAGTTCCTCTTCTACAGCAATCTCAATTTCCTTGTCTGTCATATTCACTGCGGCCAGTCCTGCTCCGCTGCCTGCCAGCAGGAAAAAAAACACGGTCATGATCGCAAACCATAATCTTTTGTCTACATTTTTTGTTGCGGCTGGATCCTGCATTTCATTCTCCTTTCTTTATTGTATCTATTCTTTGAGTTTATCCATGAAAATTACCTGTAACCTGATAAAACAAAGTACACACATGGCCCCTGCAGTGTAAATGAGGTGAATTCTCTATTTGTACCGGGAAAATGATGTATCCCTGATTGTTCCGGACGTTTTTGTTTTTGATCTTTTCAGGCTTTCTACATGGATCCGTATACCAAAATACAGGATTCACCTGATTGCAGCTCTAAGGAAAACAAGAAAAAATAAAAGGGTATTTACAGTGTCCCGGGCAGGGCAATGCCCGGCACCAAACCGAACAGCAACGCAAATGAGTTATATGAAGCCGTCAGCCGTCAGCCGTCAGCCATCAGCCATCAGTACTCAGCTAACAGCCAAAAGCTAACAACTTTCAAACAGGACAGGCAATTGCTATGCCGGTACACAACAAGGATATTATACGGGTGTTGGAAACAGTGGCAGATCTTCTGGATATCCAAAATGAAAATCAGTTCAGAACCCGGGCTTACAGGCAGGCTGCGCAAACCATAAATTCACTGCCCGAAAGCGTTACCGAGATGATCGACAAAGACGAGGATTTAACCCGGTTGTCCGGTATTGGTGAAGATCTTGCCGGAAAAATAAAAACCATTGCACAGACCGGTTCACTGCCGCTGCTCAAAGAACTGCAGGAGCAGATACCGCCTTCTTTGAAAGATCTTTTGCGTATTCCCGGTCTTGGACCCAGAGGGGTGAAAGTTATTTATGATGAGCTGGGGGTAACTGATATGCAGGGCCTGAAAAAAGCGGCAGAACAAGATTTTTTGCGGGATCTGAAGGGCTTTGGCGAAAAAACCCAGAAAACAATTCTAGAGGAAATAAAAAAGAACAACGCCCATGAAGACAGAATGCTTTTCCGGGATGCGCAGGACATATCCCGAACCCTCCTCGATTACATGAAAAAGCTGGAAGGTGTGAAAAAAGTGGAAGCTGCCGGAAGCCTGCGCCGGAAAAAAGAGACTGTGGGGGATCTGGACATACTTTTGTCCTGCAAAAAAGGAACAGATGCCATGGGGCATCTGCTGGATTTTGAAGATGTCGAAAAAGTGGTTGTGCAGGGGAAAACAAAAACCTCTGTGGTTCTGCGGTCCGGTCTTCAGGTGGACCTTCGGGTTGTAGCGCATGCCAGCTATGGATCAGCCCTGTTGTATTTTACCGGTTCCAAAGCCCATAGCATAAAGCTCAGGAAGCGCGGGGTGAAAAGAGAGCTGAAAATCAATGAATATGGTGTGTACAAAGACAAAAAGAAAGTGGCCGGAAAAACAGAACACCAGGTCTACAAAAAAATTGGCCTTTCCTTTATCCCGCCGGAGCTTAGAGAGGACCGCGGGGAGATTGAAGCAGCGGAAAAAGACAGCCTGCCCGATCTTGTCCGGCGCAGGGACATAAAAGGTGATCTGCATGTACATACCAAAAAAACCGACGGCTACCAGAGCATTGAAGAAATGGCCAAAGAAGCGGAAAAACTGGGATATGAATACCTGGCCATAACCGAACATTCAAAACGGGTTACCGTGGCCGGGGGACTGGATGCAGAAGAACTGGAAAAACATATCCAGGATATCGAAAAGGTGAACCGCCGTATGGACAATATTGAAATTCTCACGGGCGCAGAAGTCGACATTCTGGAAGATGGCAGCCTGGATCTGCCCGATGAAATACTTTCCAGACTGGATGTGGTCATTGGATCTGTGCATTATAAATTCAATCTGTCCAGAAAAAAACAGACCCGCAGGATTGTTACTGCCATGGAAAATCCTTATTTCATGATTCTGGGACACCCCACCGGCCGGAAGATCAACCAGAGAGAACCCATGGATCTGGACCTGGATGACATATTTTCAGCTGCAAAAGATAACGGGTGTTTTCTGGAGCTCAACGCTTTTTATGACCGGCTGGATCTCACAGATATTGCGTGTATACAGGCTGCCAAAAAAAAAGTTGGTGTGGTTATCAATACCGATGCCCATCGCACCCCGCATATGCACTACATGGGCTTTGGCGTGGCCCAGGCCAGACGGGGATGGCTGGAGGCCGCAGACGTTCTCAATACCCGCAGCCTGAAACAATTAAGAAAATGTTTAAAAGGCAGGTAGACAATGGATTTCAAACATGATCCTGATACAGATTTCAAAGATCCTGAAGCGCTTTCTTCACAGGAGGCAGAAGACCAGGTCCAGGCGCTCAGAGAAGCCATTGCATACCATGATTATCTATATTATGTGAAAAACCGTCCTGAAATATCGGATGAGACCTATGATGCCCTTTTTGCCCGGCTCCAGGAACTGGAGAATGCCTGGCCAGAACTGCAGTCCGATGATTCTCCCACCTGCAGGGTGGGGGCACCGCCGGTGGACAGCTTGAAAAAAAGAAAACATGCTTCAGCCATGCTCAGTCTGGATGCTGTTCTCAAAGAAGATGAAGTGGCACAATTTCACCACCGGATGGCAGACAGATTTTCCTCGGAAAAGGACAAATACGTAATGGAGCCGAAGTTTGACGGCCTTTCCGTGGAAGTGGTCTATCGCAACGGATCTTTTGCGTACGGCGCCACCCGCGGTGACGGACAAACCGGCGAAGATATCAGCCACAATCTCAAGACAATCAATGCAATGCCCCTCAGGCTTCAAAAAAACAAGAACCTGCCTTCTTTTCTGGCATTACGGGCCGAGGTTATCATGCCCATGGAGGGATTTTCAGCCCTTAACAAAAAACGGGTGGAAAACGGTAAAGAACCTTTTGCCAATCCCCGCAATGCCGCTGCCGGTATCATTCGGCAGCTGGATCCTTCCAAAGTCCAGGACAAGCCTTTGACCCTTTTTTTTTACGAGCTGCTGGAAATAGAAGGAACCGCGCCTGAAAGCCACTGGGACCTGCTTCAGAAACTGCCGGAATGGGGACTGAAAGTGTCAGAAAAAAACAAAAAAGTCTCTTCGTTTGAAGAAGCGAAACAGTATCACCAGCGCATGAAAGAGGCCAGAGACAAGCTGGGATTTGAAATAGACGGGGTGGTGATGAAAGTAAATGACTACCGGATCAGAGAAGATCTGGGTACCCGGCAGCGGTCTCCCAGATGGGCCATTGCATGGAAATTTGAACACAAAAAAGAAATCACCCGTCTTACGGATATTGTCGTCCAGGTGGGCAGAACCGGAAAACTCACGCCAGTGGCGCTTCTGGAGCCTGTTGATGTGGGCGGGGTCACAGTGAGCCGGGCAACACTGCACAATGCAGACGAAGTCCGGCAAAAGGATGTAAGATCCGGGGACAAGGTCAGGATAGAAAGGGCCGGTGATGTCATACCCGAGGTGGTGGAACGGTTGAAAGAGCAGGGAAGACCCCGGTCAGAACCCTTTGCCATGCCTGAAAACTGCCCGGTATGCGGATCCGGCATTTTTCAAGAGGGAGCCTACCATTTCTGCCCCGGGGGGCTGGCCTGTCATGCCCAGCTGGAAGGTGCCATTATTCATTATGCCTCCAGACAGGCCCTGAATATCACCCATCTGGGAAATAAGACTGCCAGAGCATTGGTGGAAAAAAACATGGTAAAGGATATCGGTGATTTGTACGAACTGGGGATCGATGATATAAAAAAACTCGAAGGGTTTGCCGATAAATCTGCCAAACAGCTTTATGACGCTATACAATCATCAAAAAAAGCAGGACTTGACCGTTTTCTTTTTGCGCTGGGGATCCGCCATGTGGGTATACACATGGCCCGGGTCCTTGCCAAAAGCTTTGGCAGCCTTGAAAAACTGCAGCAGGCATCCGGTTCCGATCTGCAAAAGGTGCCGGAAGTCGGTCCCCGGGTCGCAGAAAGCGTATCAGGTTTTTTTTGTGACAAAACCAACCAAAAAGTTCTGAAACACCTTTTTGAAAAAGGCATTGAAATTACAGATGTACGCAAAAACAAAGAGGGCCCCCTGAAAGGGGTTACTTTTGTTTTTACAGGAGAACTTGAAGCATATACCAGGTCCGAGGCTGAGCAGAAAGTGAAAGAACAGGGAGCAAGGGCAACTTCCAGCATCAGCAGCCAGACAGATTACCTGGTGGCGGGAAAAGATCCGGGCAAAAAACTGGAACAGGCAAAAAATAATAATTCCATCAGGATTATTCACGAAGAAAAATTTCAAAAAATACTGGAGAAAGGTGTATGAAACTGACCTTTCTGGGTACAAAGGGGTATATTGATCACAGCAGCCGCCGGCACCGGATGCATGCCTCTTTGCTGGTGTCCTATCTGGACAGACAGATCATGGTGGACTGCGGCAGCACCTGGCAGAAAAAGATTGAAAAAGTTGATCCGGATGCCATTGTTCTGACCCATTTTCACCCGGACCATGCCGGCGGATTAATCGACGGGGCCCCCTGTGCCGTGTATGCCACAAGCCAGGGATGGGACAAGGTAAAAGATCAGGAGGCATTCAGGAACATCGACAAAAGAACGCTTGTTCCTGAAAGTGCCAAAACCATTAAAGGCATAACTTTTGAGGCTTTCCCGCTGCTGCATTCCACCCGGGCCCCTGCTGTGGGGTATCGTATCACTGCAGGAAGGGTCACCATCTTTTACGCACCTGATGTGGTGTATATTGAATCCCGGAACAAGGCATTGGAGCATGTGCGCGTGTACATCGGAGACGGTGCCACCGTCACCCGCTCCATGGTACGCAAACCCAAAGATACCCTCATCGGACATACCCCGGTCCAGACCCAGCTGACCTGGTGCAGCAAAGAGCAGGTGCCGGAAATGATCATCACCCATTGCGGCTCGGAAATTGTTGCATCCGATGAAAGAAAGCTGGGGGCCAAACTGCGGAAAATGGCCGCAGAAAGAGGGGTGAAAGTGCAGATCGCACATGACGGCATGGAAAAAGTGCTGCGCTGATTATCAGCAGACAATACCGCACTTTGATATAACAGGTGGGCACAGCTCCCCTTTTGCCTGAGGTAGAAGATGACCGGAAAAAATACAGCATTCTTGCTTTGCCAGCCGCGCTTCGTTCAAGATCCAAGAGGCCCCCCCTGACAGGTCATATGTGACCACTGGTTGCATGTGACCCTTTCAGATGACTATCAACGGCCGTGCCGGAATGCCGGTCTTTTTAAAATACGTTTAAATATCAGAAACATGGGTGTCTTGACAGCGCGTATTAGATACCTGGCACAAAGATTGAATAACAAACAATAAAAGATCCATTTTTTGTACGGGAACATAACTGCAACCCTTATTCAACAGGAGGTTATCATGCTTTGGACCATTTTTGTGATTCTATTAATTTTGTGGGCGCTGGGACTGTTGACCGGCTATACGATGGGGGGTATCATTCATGCCCTGCTGGTGATCGCCATCATTGTGGTCGTAATCCAGGTGATTCAAGGACGAAGAAGAGTGTAACCCGCCGGACCTTAGCCGGACAAGGCGGGCTATGAAAAAGAGGTTGGCATGAAAAAGATTAAATTCATGGAAACATGGGGCCTGGAATGTTTTGCGGGCGCAGGGATTGCTGTGCTGTGAGATTGCCGGCCCATAAAACCAAAATTGTCTGCACCATAGGCCCGGCCTCCCGATCAGAGGCAGTGCTGGAACAGTTAATTCTCCAGGGGATGAATGTGGCGCGGCTCAACTTTGCCCATGGAACCGTGGAGGGGCACAGGGAAGATATCCGCCGCATACGTGCCGTGGCGGCAAGGACTGAACGTTCCTGCATGATCATGGCGGATCTTCCCGGTCCCAAAATACGCATCGGCAAACTCATGAATGAACCGCTGCTGCTGGAAAAAGGCAATAAGGTCATATTGACCGTCCAGGATGCTGTGGGCACGGCCGATCACATACCCGTCGAATATAAGAGGCTGCCCGAGAGCGTGAATCCCGGCAGCCTGATTTTCCTTAATGACGGTTTCATTCAGCTGCAGGTGGAGAAGGTCTCAGGAGATAAGGTGTTCTGTGGGACGGTTATCGGCGGTCCGCTTCTTTCCTACAAGGGATTACACCTTCCCGGGGTAAAGATATTCGCTGATGCGGTGTCGGATGTGGACCTCGAATTTGTCGCCTTTGCCCTGGAGGAGGGGGTGGATGCCTTCGGGGTTTCATTTGCAGAGTCAGCCGACGACATCCGCAAGGTAAAAGCCTTTGCACAAAAAGAGGGGCAGTCCGCGTATGTGGTTGCCAAAATCGAACGGGCCGAAGCCATTGCCAATTTTGAAGAAATTGTCACTGCGGCAGATGCCATCATGATTGCACGCGGCGACCTGGGGGTTCAGATCCCGATACAGGATGTGCCTGCCGTTCAGAAAAAACTGATCAACAAGGCCAATCTTCTGGGCCGGCCCGTGATAACAGCGACACAAATGCTGTTGTCCATGACAGAGAATATCCGGCCGACCCGTGCCGAGGTATCTGATGTGGCCAATGCGATTTTTGACGGGACAGACGCGGTAATGCTGTCCGAAGAGACAGCCATAGGAAAATATCCTGTGGAGACTGTTGAAATGATAGCCAAAATAGCAACATCTGCCGAGCGGGAACGCAATTCTGTCCAGGCCCTGGCTGATTTGCCTGCATATTTCAGGACAGGTGCGGGTTCCGAGAGTGTCCGTGTCCAGGACCTCTTTTCCCTGAATACCGTTGAATCCGCCAACGCGTTACATGTGCGCTATATCCTGGCCCACACCCAAAGCAAGGACACCGCATGTTTCATCTCCAGATTCAAGCCGGACTGCTGGATACTTTCCTTTGGCGGTGATGGTAAAACAAACAACTTTTCGGCCCTGTCTTACGGGGTTTATCCTGTCAGCCTTGAGGATGAAACAAATACCTTTTCCGATATGGCGATCCGCTTTCTGATCCAGGCCGGTATGGTTGAAAAAGACGAGAAAATGATTTTGATAGAGGATGAATCCCATGACGGAGACGTCTTGCCGGAAACCTTGTTGATGAAAATATTTAAAGTCTGAACAAATGGAAATATTGCAGTTTGACTGGCAGCTTATCTGGTTTCACTCTTATCATCTTTTAGCGGCTTTCCTCCTGGCACTTCCGCTTGGCTGGGACAGGGAAAAAAGCAGCAGGAACTTTGGTCTGCGCACATTTCCCCTGGTCGCTGTGGTTACTTGCGGATTTATGATGATTGGTATTTCTGTTATCGACAACACAGGTGGTGAGGCCCGTGTTTTTCAGGGTATTATCACGGGTATAGGATTTATCGGCGGCGGCTCTATTCTGACCAGCAGTGATAAAGTCAAAGGCACCGCCGCTGCGGCCACGATTTGGAATACTGGAGCAATTGGAGTTGCCGTTGCTTTCGATCGATTTGAAATTGCCATAATTCTCTCTGCCTTGAATTTTCTCACTCTCCTGGTTTTTAAGGAGGTAAAAGAACATGCAATAGAAAATGATAATAGTGAAAAGTAATGAACATGTTAAAAATCAAAATGAGAGATCATATAGCACTGCGTGTTGAAAGTCTGGCACAAAAATTGAGTAATTGAATATATAAAGTTTGCTCAACCAAAAATGAAACAGGGGAAGGCCATGAAATCAAGCACAAAAGACAAAGCAAAAGGCAAGATGCATCAGGCGTTTTACCGGTGTCTTTGAACGTAAGAACTTTAGGAGGAAATGACTCATGGATCTGGTAAGAATAATTATTGCGATACTGCTCCCCCCTTTAGGCGTTTTTCTTCAGGTAGGTTTTGGCGGCGCCTTCTGGCTGAATATACTTCTGACCCTTTTGGGCTACATACCCGGCATTGTGCACGCGGTCTGGATCATTGCCAAACGCTGAGCAAAGCAGTACATTCCAGAAAAGAGATGGAGAAAAAGGTGAGGTAGGGTTTGCTGGAGGAAAAAAGATGGAATCGGTGGATAAACGTTCCCGCAGGCTTGAAGGGGACAATCATGCTCTGGCTAACCGGAAAAACATGATCTATATGGGTATGGTGGTCACTTAGGGGCGCGGGCATGCCGTGGTTACAAACACCGACCTGCAAACGGAACTGGGAAAAATCG
>JAABUB010000059.1 GCA_011389575.1 Desulfotignum sp.
AGGGACATCCTGGAAAAAGTAGCAGCCATATGCCAGAAGCATGGCGTTATTGTCATTTCCGACGAGCCTTATGAGCACATCCTGTTTGACGGCAACAACCATGTATCCATCGGCAGCCTGGACGGAATGCAGGATCTGACGGTTTCCATCTACACCCTGTCCAAATCCTATGCCATGACCGGGTGGCGGGTGGGGTATGTGGCGGCCCATAAAGCCATTATCGCGGAGATGGAAAAACTCATGGAGCACATGGTATCAGGGGTGACCAGCGTTGCCCAGCGGGCGGCCCTGGCCGCTATCGAAGGATCCCAGGCGTGTGTAAAACAGATGGTGGAAAGGTATGCCAAACGCAGAGATCTTGTGGTCGACGGATTGAACAGCATCAAGGGCATCTCCTGCATCAAACCGGAATCCACGTTCTACGCCTTTGCCAACATCTCCTCTTTTGGCATGTCCTCCTGGGAGTTTGCCCGGCATATGGTGGAAAACCACAAGGTGGCCATGGTGCCGGGATCCATTTTCGGTGAAAACGGCGAAGGATTTGTGAGAATTTCCTTTGCCACCAGCTCCGAAAATCTCCAGGAAGCCTTAAAACGTATAGAAAAAGGAGTGGCAAAATGACCCTGTTTTCCCGCACCGAATATATGGACCGCATCACAAGGACCAAGACAGCCATGGCAGACCGGGGCATTGGGCTTCTGGTGGTGTGTGATCCGGCCAACATGAACTATCTCACCGGATATGACGGCTGGTCCTTTTATGTGCCCCAGGCGGTCCTGGTGATCGATGACCAGGAGGAACCTTTGTGGATCGGCCGGAACATGGATGTCAACGGGGCGGTGCATACCGCGTTTATTAAAAAAGAAAACATGATCGGGTACCCGGATGACTATGTCCAGTCCCCTGTCAAGCACCCCATGAACTTTGTGGCGGACTTTATCAAACAAAAGGGCTGGGATAAAAAAACCATTGGTGTGGAAACCGATGCCTATTACTACACCGCCAGAAGTGATGCGGAACTGAAAAAAACCCTGGGAAAAGACACACTGGCAGATGCGAATCTGCTGGTGAACTGGGTGCGCATCATCAAGTCCGATGCTGAAATCACCCTGATGCAGCAGGCCGGCAAAATTGCAGAAAAGGTGATGGCCACGGCCCTAAAAAACCTGGTGCCCGGCAAAAGAGAATGTGATGCCGTGGCAGCGGTGTTCCAGGCCCAGGCAGCAGGAACTTCCGAATTCGGCGGGGATTATCCGGCCATCGTGCCAATGATGCCCACGGGAGAGAAAACCTCGGCCCCCCACCTGACCTGGACCGATGATCCCTACCAGGCCAACCAGGCAGTGAACCTGGAGCTGGCCGGTTGCCGGCACCGGTACCACTGCCCCATTGCCCGTACCGCGTTTCTGGGATCCCGCCCGCCGCAGAAACTGTCGGATCTGGCAGACATCACTGTGGAGGGTTTGAACCTGACCCTGGACACCATCACACCGGGCATGACCGGCGAAGATGTCGAACGGGTGTGGCGGGAGCACATCGCAAAAAAAGGGTTTGAAAAAGAATCACGCATCGGCTATTCCATGGGCCTGAACTATCCGCCGGACTGGGGGGAGCACACCGCCAGCCTGCGGCCCGGGGACAAAACCGTTCTGGCCCCCAACATGACCTTTCACATGATATTGGGCATGTGGATGGACAATTTCGGATTTGAATGCTCTGAATCATTCCAGGTCACGAACACCGGGGCAAAACCGTTTGCCGATTTTGACCGCAAGCTTTTTGTCATTGCTTAGAGAAAGGCGGACCTGATTTATGGACCCTGTCAAAAAACGCATCCGGGAACTGACCGATGAAATCACAGAACTCCGGCGACATTTCCACATGCACCCGGAGCTAGGATTCCAGGAGTTTGAGACTGCGAACAAGATTGAAACCTATCTTCAGAATCTTGGATATGAAACCATCCGGATGACCCAAACAGGGGTGGTGGCCATGCTTGACAGCGGCAGACCCGGGCCGGTACTGATGCTGCGGGCAGACATGGATGCGCTGCCCATCACGGAAACCAGCAATGTGGCGTACAAATCCCGAAATGACGGGGTGATGCATGCCTGCGGTCATGATGCACACATGGCCATGCTTCTGGTGGCTGCCAGGGTGCTGAGGGAAAACAAATCATATCTGAATGGTACAATCAAATTTGTTTTTCAACCCAACGAGGAAATTGCCGGCGCCATCCATATGATCGAAGACGGGGTCCTGGAAAATCCCAGCGTCGATGCCGTGATGGGTATCCATGTCTGGACACCGGTGGATTCAGGAAAAATCGCCATCACTCCCGGACCGGTCATGGGGGGGCTGGATGTCTTCAAGATCACCATCCACGGCAAAGGCGGTCATACCGGTGTCCCGGAAGACGCCGTCGATCCGGTCATTGCCGCGGCCAATCTGATCCAGACCGCACAGATCATCCAGACCCGGGAGATCAGCAACCTGAAGGCCACCGTCATCATGTTCGGAAAAATCACCGGCGGCACCAAAAGCAATATCATACCGGAAAAAGTGGAATTGGAAGGATCCATCCGATTTCTCTACCCCGGGGGGCCGGACAGTGAAGAGAAACCCACACAGCGGTTCATCCGGATCGTTGAGCAGGTATGCGCCACCCATCGGTGCTTCTGTGACATCGATATCACCCATGAAAACATCCCGTTGATCAATCACAAGGAAATGACCGACCTGGCCAGGGAAACCGCCGGTGATGTTTTTTCCGGCGGCACTGAGATTATTGACAACCAAACCATTGCCAGTGAGGATTTTTCAGAATTCAGCGCAAAAGTGCCGGGGGTATTTATTTTCCTTGGTGCGGGAAACAGCGATACCGGGACGAATCTGTCCCACCACCATCCTGAATTTGATATCGATGAGTCGATTCTTCCAAAGGGCGTGGAGATGTTTGTCCGGGGGGCACACCATTTTTTTGAAAAGGCGGACCGATTGTCATTTTTAACGCAACCCTCAAGTGATACGGTGAGCTGGTGAAACCCGGTCCTGTGAAAAAGGTCCGGTAAAAACCGGCGCAACCGGAAAACCTGTATATTAACCCCAAAAAAAGGAGTTGGACAATGAAACACTTTATGAGCTTGAAAAAACTAAACGCATTACTGACAGGGTGTCTGCTCATCGCAGCGACAAGTATCAGCGTGTATGCAGCGGAGTGGAAATATGCCATGGGAGAGGGGGAGAGTGATCCCCAGGGGATCTATGCCACGGCGTTCAAGGACTTTATTCAAGAAAACTCCAGACATACCATCAAAATCTATCCCGTTGGAAGCCTTGGGGAAGAGGCCGACATGCTGGAACAGACCAAAGCCGGAATCCTGCAGTTTTTAGGGCAGTCCACCGGTTATATGGGGGGAACCATTCCTGAGATGGACCTGTTCACGCTGCCCTATGTCATGCCCACGGACACCAAACAGCTTGATTATTTTTTCAAAAACTCCAAGGTCATCAATGACATGCTGCCGCCGATTTTCAACCAGCACGGACTGGAGCTGCTCTCCATCTTCCCGGAAGGGGAAATGGCGGTGACGACATTTGAGCCATTTCATTCACCAGCGGATCTGGAGGGGAAAAAGATGCGGGTCATGCCGGGGTCCCCCATCCTGGTTGAAACCTATCAAGCGTTTGGTGCATCGCCCGTACCCATGACCTGGGGGGATCTGATCGGTGCACTCAAGACCAATATGGTGGATGGCCAGGAAAATCCCACGGTATGGATCGAAGCCTATGGTCTGGATCATTTGACAAACGTATTGACGTATACCGGACACGGACACTTCAATGCATCTGCATCAGCGAACAAGGCATTTTTTGACGGACTCAGTGAAAGAGACAAAAAACTGGTTCTCGCCGCAGCCGAGCATGCACACAAAGTAATCCTGAGCGAAGCGCAGAAGCTGGATGCGTACGGCTTAGGCCGTATTGTCAGAACCAACCCGGACTTTACGATTGTCACACTCACCAAAGAAGAGCGTGTGCCATTCAAAGAAGCGGCAAAAGAGGTACAGGCTTTGTTTGCATCAAAGAGCGATTCAAACAAAAAAATTCTGGGTCAAATGATGGCCGATCTCAAAGAAGCGGAAGAAAACGCGGAATAATACCGCAAACGACTGTCTGCTGCTCTTGGAGCAGCAGACAGTTTTGAAAATGGAGAGGACAGCAAAATTACCCGGGCTTTGGATGCGCCCTCTATTTTGCAGTTCAGGAGAAAAGATGGATGAACCTGAAGGAAAAAGCCACAACCCGTTACTGAAAACGCTTGATTTTATCGATGGACTGCTCAGCAGGTTTGAAGGGGTCATGCTGGCGATCGGGGTGATCGCCATGACGGTCAATACCATTGCCGCAGTGATCAGCCGGTATGTTTTCAACAGTGCCATCACATTCACCGACGAGCTGAACATGATATTTATCGTTGTGGTGACATTTGCAGGATTGAGTTATGCCGCACGCAATGGGCGGCATATCAGGATGTCTGCCATATACGACGTAATGCCTGTAAAAATCCGCAAAGCCTTGATGATTGGAATGACTGCGGTAACCTCAGCGTTCATGTTCTTTCTGTCGTTTTATGCCTACAACTATATTGTCGAGGTATACCAGAGCGGGCGGATCTTACCGGCCCTGGGGCTGCCGGTATTTTATATCTATTTGTGGGTTCCCGTCGGGTTTGTTGTGACAGGATTGCAGTATGCGTTTACAGTGGTGAAAAATCTGACACAAAGCGATATCTATCTTTCGACCTCTGTCAAAGACGGATATGCGGACACAGACAATGATGTTGAGGTGTAAGGTATGGTGATGAAACGTCAGATAAAAAAAACAATCCTGCTGATTGTTCTCAGCTGCCTGCTGGCTTCCCCTCTGCTGGCATCCAATCCTGTGACTGTGGTCATTGAAGAAACGGTCATCGCGGAGAAAACAACCTTTTTTGTGTACGGCTATGCCGAAGGTGTGGACAGCCGGCAAAAAGTAAGTGTCACCCTGAATGACAAGAACGACCAAGGGATTGAACTGGACGCAAAAATCAACAAATTCGGCAACTGGGGGGTTGAAGGGGTGGATATCGGCACTCTCAGTGACGGCACCATCACCATTACCGCAATGCTGAAAGATGACACGGGAAAAACAATGGCTCAAGCCGCTGCAACGGCTGTTCTGGATACCAGCTTCAGCTTTGCAGCGTTTTTGAACCAGCATTTTGCCGGGTCCATTTTTCTGCTGATGGTCGTGTTGCTGCTGCTGGGGTTTCCCATGAAAATCCCCTTGATTGCCGGTGCGACCCTGGGGGTGTATCTGCTGTACAATGGCGATCTGTCACAGATGCAGTTTGTGATTCAGCAGATGATGGCAGGCATCCGCCCTGCAGCACTCATTGCCGTGCCCATGTTCATCCTGTCCGCCGATATCATGACCCGGGGGAAATCCGCGGAAAAACTGATCGATCTGGTGATGGCGTTTGTCAGACACATCAAAGGCGGTCTGGCTGTCAGTACTGCCGGCGCATGTACGATGTTCGGTGCTGTTTCCGGTTCCACCCAGGCCACGGTTGTGGCGATTGGAACCCCCCTTCGTCCCCGGCTTCAGCAAGGGGGATACAAAGATTCTTTCATTATGGCACTCATTGTCAATTCCAGTGACATCGCTTTTCTGATTCCCCCCAGTATCGGCATGATCATCTATGGCATTGTTGCAAAAACCTCCATACCGGAACTGTTTATCGCAGGCATCGGTCCCGGGCTGCTGATCCTGTTTCTGTTCTCGATCTACAGCGTTATCTATGCGTATGTGAACGATATTCCCACCGAACCCAAAGCCTCGTGGCAGGAACGGGGAAAGGCATTGTATCATGCGTTGTGGCCTTTGGGATTCCCGGTGATTATTATCGGCGGGATATTCGGCGGGATCTTCAGCCCCACGGAAGCCGCCGCCGTGAGCGTGGCCTATGCCATTGTGCTGGAAGGCTTTGTGTTCAAAACCATGAAGCCTGCCGACTTTTACGCCACCGCCAAATCCACCGGGCTGGTAACCGCCGTTGTCTTTATCCTCGTGGGTGCCGGGGCCGCGTTTGCCTGGGTATTATCCTATGCACAGGTGCCCCAGCAGCTTCTGGAAATGATCGGCATTTCCGAGATGGGCAGATATGGTGTACTCTTTGTCATCTCTATTGCCTTTTTTGTGGGATGCATGTTTGTGGATCCCATTGTGGTGATTCTGGTCCTGGTACCGATTTTTTCCCCTGTGGTGAACAATGTGGGGCTTGATCCGGTTCTGGTGGGTACGATTATCACGCTCCAGGTGGCCATCGGGTCTGCAACCCCGCCGTTCGGCTGTGATATTTTTACCGCTATCGCCGTATTCAAACGCCCTTATTTCGAGGTCGTCAAAGGGACCCCCCCATTCATGATCATTCTTTTAAGTGTTGCCGTTGCCATGATCTTCTTTCCGGAAATTGCTCTTTTCCTGAGAGATCTGGCCTTTAGATAAAGGAGAAAGATGTTTCAGAATATACTGGTTCCGCTGGATGGTTCGGAAAATGCGTACGCAACATTGACATATGCAGCCAACCTGGCCAAAAAATTCGATTCACAAGTCAATGTGTTGTCGGTTTTCAGACACCACAGCCATATCGAAAGCGCGCTCTCCATGGTCAGACCCAGGGAGCCGCAAAATCTGAATGATGTCCTGAGCGCCTATGCCAAAGAGGTCGTATCCCGGGGAAAAAACATGCTACAGGAGCAAGGCATTCAAAATGTCAAAGGATTTGTCAAAATGGGATCACCCAGTAAAAAGATCCTGGAATTTGCCAAAAAACACAACATCGATCTGATCGTCATCAGTTCCACAGGAAATGGTGATTTGACCGGATACCTGCTGGGCGGGGTGTCCCATAAGGTGACGGGCCTTGCCAAATGCCCGGTTATGGTCATATAGCCGGGAAAAGCCAAAACAGACCATGACACGTTTGTAATGCCATGAAATATGTAACCCGAAACCGACAGGTATCCTATGGAGAAGCCATCGGCATACTGCTACTGGACTCGGTCATCCCGTTTATTCCGGGGGATGTGGCCAATGCCACCACCTATGACTTTCCCGTGCGGTTCAAAAAAGTACCCGGGTTCAGCGTGGCCCGGGCCGTGGGCAAAGATGACACCGTTTATGGAGATCTTCTGACGGCAGCCCGGGACCTGGCTGCCAACGGGGTTCGGGCTGTCACAGGCGACTGTGGATTCATGGCCCTTCATCAGCAGCGATTGCAGCAGGATCTGGGGCTGCCGGTGTTTTTATCTTCCCTGCTCCAGATCCCCTTTATCCGACACCTGGTACCGGCCGGCTCCGGCATCGGCATTATCACCGCCGGCAGCCCCAGCCTGACCCCGTCATTTATAGAAACCATCGGGATATCCCCCGGCCCGGACCTGGTGATCAAGGGCCTGGAAAACTGCCCGGAATTTGCCTCTGCCGTTCTGGCGGAAAAAGGAAGCCTGGATGCGGATAAAATCCAGGATGAGGTAACGGCAGCTGCCCTAGCCTTGGGCAGCCGGGGTGTGGGCGCCATCCTGCTGGAATGCAGCGTGTTGCCCCCCTATGCCCGGGCCGTGCACCAGGCTACGGGCCTGCCGGTGTTTGATTACATCACCATGACCAATTATGTATTTAATGCCCTGGAGCCTCGCCGTTTCAACGGATTCATGTAACCTGCCGGCATTGTTCATTCCCTGGGCCTGAAATAATCCCATGCAGGTGTCCTGGTCCCTCTGTACTCTGGTTTAGACCCGTGGGGGCCAGTGCTGGTTGCCCTCACCCGTCTGTCCCGGTTGACAGGCTGTAGGGCTTGGCACAGCTAAACGGCAAAAACTGCGGGCAGGTATGTCCTCACACAGTTTGCCGTTCTTAACGCTGTGCATGCCCACACCCTGTAACAACCGTGCCAGAATGGGATTCGAGCAACCAGCACCGCCCCCCACTAGCCGTTGACAAAGTTCGATGACAGCCGAGGAAATAAAGCTGGCGGTCTTTTGCAAGGCGTGAGCCCCCGGTGGTGCCTTCCTGCAGGACTGTCAGAGCCCCCAAGGATCTCAGGCCGGCAGGAAGGCACCACCGGGGGCGGCATACATGCCAACCGGTTCAATGTTATCTTATGATGACCTTTATATACGATTACGTTGGGACTGGACCTTGGGCACAATGGCCAGGATATGGCTATCTGCCAATGTGATAAAAAAATCAAGGCCTGGTTTTGGAAGCCAGGCCTTGATTATGTTTTATCTGATTAAAGTGGTTAATTGATGCAGCGCTTTATCCCAGGGCCGTTGCCTGTCTTTCAGCGGCTGACTGCCTGGCGGCGCCCCGGCGTTTCTTCTGGGTGCTGACCCGGTCCACAGGCACAAATTCCACGGCATTGACTTCACAAAACCGCACACACTGGGGGTCCCCGCCACACAGGTCGCACTTGAACACCTGGCGGGTGGTGGGATTGTACCCCATGGCGCCAAAGGGGCAGATGCCCACGCAGGAACGGCATCCAATGCACACCTCCTGGTCCACTTTCATAAAACCGAAGTCCGGATCCCTGGAAATAGCCCTTACCGGGCACACATTCATGCAGGGTGCATCTTCACACTGCTTGCAGATCACCGGGATATACACCCCTTCCTGTTCCCATTTCACTACCTGTATCCGGCTTTTGGCAGGATTGGACACCCCTTCGTGCATCACCGAACACACCTGTTCGCACAGGCGGCAGCCCGTGCATTTATCTGCATCAACTGTCAGAAATTTTTCCATTGTTATCTCCTCGTATATCTCTAGAGCAAACGGGTGGGTTCATTTTCCAGACCCAGTCGCTGCAAGGTTTCAGACGTCGGCACCCCTTCTTTGTCCCAGCCGTGGTGGTCATAGAACTCATCGATCATCACATTGAACTTGTCTCTGTCTATCTTTTTGCCGATGACATCCGGGGCGCCCCTGCGGCAGGGTTCGTCAAAATACCGGTGGTTCAGGGTATCGCCTTTTTTGGGATCATTGCGGGTCAGCCCTTCTCTGAGGTTGAACAGCCGCTCCAGGTTGTTGCACCGTTCTGCTGCATCCCAGATCTCCTTTGGCGTAAATTCCAGTCCGGTATTGTAGTAGATCACCTTGGGCCAGTCCTCAAAATTGGGCAGGGTAGCCCCCAGAAACACGGTGTGGTATTTGCAGATGCCCAGACAGTCCACAGCCATGTACACATTTTCCTGCCAGAACACCTGCCAGGATTTGCCGATGTATTCGGTGTGCTCGGAAGACAATGGTCCGTCATAGGGAACCGGGGACCCGTAGATCTTGCGCAGTACCGGTTCCGGCAGGTGGTACAGGTCAATGGCCGGCCGGGACCGCAGATGGTCCGAACCCCGGGATGCAGTGGCAATGTTCAGGGCCAGGCCCGGGGTGGCCCGTTCATCCGAGTGCAGGTTGTTCATGCCCTTGACCTGGATCAGGTAGTCAAAAGCATTTTTTCCGATCTTTTCAGCAGCCGGGATCCCGCCGTCCGCCAGGACATTGCCCAGCCAGCCGGTACGGGTGCAGATATTGTGCACCATCTGGAGCAACGCCTCGTCATTGCCGAAACGCAGGTCGATGCCTTCGGTTTCTTTCTGGGTGAGAATGCCCAGTTCATACAGCTCCATGGCCCAGGCGATCATGCTGCCGATCTCCAGGTTGTCCACCCCGTACTGGTTCACCAGATGGTTGCCGGTGAGCACGGTTTCCGCACTCTTGCAGTCCGGTTCCGCACCGAACGCCCCCAAAGAGGTGTATTCCGGGCCTTCATCATATTTTCCCGCATACAGGCCGGACTGGATCTTGTACTGGGCCCGGCAGTGCACCTGGCATCCGAAACACCCGGTCATGTGATGGGGCCCAATGGTTTCGGTGGCAATGTCGTCAATGGCTTCCGGCTCGATCTCATCAGCATATTCCATCTGGTTGTACTGGAAATTTCTGGTACGCACCCCGCCCCAGCAGTTGGTGGCGCCCCAGATAAAGGGGGTTCCCAGGGCGCCCTGGATCTGGTTGACCTTGGCGCTGGTGATCTGGTCGATGAATTTTTTATTATGTTCCAGGGCATCCATTGGGTGGGCGATCTTCACATCCATAGTACCACGCACCGCCACAGCCTTGAGGTTTTTGGACCCCATGACACATCCCATGCCGGTACGGCCCCCGGCATTCTTGATACCGGTCATGACACAGGCATAGGTCACCTGGTTTTCACCGGCCTGGCCGATGACCATGCTTTTGATCTCCTGGTCATCCAGTTCGTCCCGGATGGCCCACTGGGTATCGGTACTGTTTTTTCCCCACAGATATTCTGCATCCCTGATTTCAATTTCACCATTGTGAACCCACAGGTACACGGGCTTGTCCGATTTTCCCGTGATCACCAGGTGGTGGAATCCGGACCAGGCCAGTTCCGGGGCAAAGAATCCCCCCATGTTGCACGAGCCCAGAAGATTGGTCAACGGAGACTTGGCCATCACATGGGTTCTTGCCGTGGCAGACGCACAGGTGGCGGTGAGCAGCCCGCCGCTGACAATCAAGGGATTTTCCGGTCCCAGGGGATCGCAGCCTTCAGGCGCATGGTTGTAAAGCAGATAGGCGTCCATTCCCCGGCCGCCGATGAATTTCTTTCGCATTTCCAGAGGAATGGGCTTGATCTCCACTTCCCTGGTAGACAGATTGATATAGGCTATTTTACGGTCCAATGCCATGTGTTGTTCCCTCCTTGATTAGTTGGAATCGCTGTCAGACGTTCCGATTTTTTTCGCCAGGGTATCCTGGGCCAGTTTACGGTTGACATCCCAGACAGGTCCGCGGATCCTGGGCAGTTCCGGCGTAACCCAGAACAGGCGGTAGGTCATGCCGCAGGTGGGACACGAGATCTCCTTGCTGCCTGGGGACGGCGACAGCCGGCCCATGCAGCTGGGGTTGTGGCACCTCACCTTACCAAAGGTGCGGGTGCTGCGAAGCGATTCAGAGGAAGAAGCCCTTTGTTGTTCAGCCATGGTACACTCCTTGACAAATGGTTGGGAAAAATTTTATCCAGATCCTTAACAACAATACATGCTGTTTTAGTTCATTATAATGAATTTTTATACCAAAGAATAATGAAAAGTCAACTGTTTTTTTTAAATGAATTATCCTTATATATCTGGATAGTTGTTTTTTAGTTTGACTTATCCTCTGTTTCGGGGTAAAAATAATGTACAAACAATTTGTTCACCATGTTGAACAATTCAGACCACCTAGAACCAAAAAGAGGCAGCATATGAAACTTCGGAGAGACCATTTATCCATTGATCCGGAAAAATGCACAGGGTGCCGGCGGTGCATGATTGCCTGTGCCATGAAGCACCACAACCGCATCGACCCGGATTTTTCCTGCGTGGAGGTGATCCGGTTTGCATCACAGGATCTGGAGATGCCGGTGATCTGCCTGGCATGTGAAACCGCTCCCTGCATCAAGGTGTGTCCCATGAACGCAAGGATCCGGCAGGCCAACGGTACTGTGGTCACAAATACAGAGGTCTGCATCGGGTGCCGGGCCTGTGTTTACATCTGCCCGGTGGGCAGCCCGCGCATCAATCCTGCCACCGGCCAGACCATGACCTGCAACCTGTGCGCGGATGAATCCGAACCCTGGTGCGTGGCAGCCTGCCGCCAGGAAAGGGCATTGACACTGTGCACCGAAGGCGCCGCATCAAAACCTGCGGCACGGCGCGCTGCCGCCCGTTCCCGGGCCGGCTCTCCCAGACATTACTGAACCGGCCCCCGGCAAAATGCTGGGCCCGGGCTGTCAAAGTATATGGATCTCAGTCCGGATGCAGCATGCGCCCAGAGGCGGAGAGCCTTGTCAGCTGAAGGTAAAGTGAACAGGATGTATACAGACCTGATTATATAACACCTATAGAAAGGCAGTATCCCATGAAACTGGTCATCATTGGAAACGGCATTGCCGGCAACCAGGTGGCGTTTGACGTCCGCAAAAAAGACAGACACGCCCGCATCACCATTTTTTCTGCAGAAACCGTCCCGGAATACGATCCCTGCTCTCTGCCCTATTTTCTCGGGGGCGAGTGCGGCAGAACCGATGTGTTTCGGAAAACGCCGGAGGATTATACCACCCATAACATTGACCTGGTGTATGACAGCCGGGTGGTGTCCATAGACCCGGATGCAAAAACCATCACCCCCCATGCCGGGGGGCAGGTCAGTTATGACAAACTCGTGCTGGCCCATGGAGGAGACCTGTTTACCCCCCCCATCCCCGGCATTCACAACCCCGGCGTATTTTCCTGCAAACAGCTGGCAGAAACCGAAAAGCTGGCAGCCCATAACGGCCGCAGCGCCGTGGTCATCGGATCGGGTGCCATTGGCATTGAAGCGGCTGAAGCATTAAAACGCAAAGGGTATGCGGTCCATGTTGTCGAGCTGATGGACTGGATTCTGCCCTCCCTGTTTGACGAACCCACGGCCAGACGTCTGGAAACCGCGTTGAAAGGTTATGGGATCCATGTGTTCACCGGAGAAAAGGTGCTGGAAATCAAGGGCACGGGGCAGGTTACCGCCGTGGTAACGGACCGGCGCACCATTGCCTGCGACACCGTGGTGGTAGCCACCGGTGTGGTGCCGGGAACGGCCCTGGCCCGGACCGCGGGCATCGACACCGGCCGGGGCATCCCGGTGAACCGGCAGATGCAGACCAGTGTGCCCGACATCTATGCCTGCGGTGACTGTGTGGAAACCATTGACGCATGTACCGGTGAAACCGCCATGTTTCAGCTCAAACACAACGCCATTGAACAAGGCCAGGTGGCTGCCAGGCACATAGTTGGAGAAAAAACCCGATATCTGGGAGCATATGCCTTTGCCAGGGCCCATTTCTTTTCCACCCATGCCGCCACCTTCGGCAAAACCCAGCGGGCCACCGACTGTATCCTGGGAGACAAGCGGGTCATTGAAAGAGAAGACAAAGACAATTACCTGCGGGTGATGCTGCTGAACAATCAGGTCGTGGGAGGTCAGGCCATCGGCACCTTTGCCGACGGTTTAGGCTTGCTCATCGGCGCCATGTGGCGCAAAGATGACTTTATGGAAATTGCCGCCAAAATGCGCACAACTCCCCGAGGCGGTGCGGTTCACACCTGGCCCATGCTGCGGCTGGGAAACCTGCTGGGATTTTGATGCCCGCCAAAAGGATCACCCCCCGGCCAAAAAGGTGACGATCTGGATATCATCCCCGGACTTCACCGGTTTTTCCAGTTCCCCGGGAAACGCGCTTTCCGCATTCAGATAGATTTCGATATGGCCGTGCAGCTGGCCCTCTTTTTTGAACAGTTCCTTTTCCATGGCCGGATACTGTCGGACCAGATCCGCCAAGGCTCGGCCCACGGTATCCCCCTGGGCCGTGATGACTTTTTTGCCGTCAGTGTGCTGCCGGTGCACCAGATGAATATGTATATTTACCGTCATTGATATTTTTTCCCTTTACAATATTTTTTGGAAATACCGTGCCCACCCCTTAATTCGTCTGCCTGAATTCCACTATAAAGCGCTCCTCAGCGCCTGTCAATTTTTTACCAAGCATGTCTTATGCTTTTGGCCTTCTATCTGGTTTGAATTTCAATCAACACAGGCTGTTGCAGATCAGCATGGGCTCTCAATGTTTTTTCAAGATCTGATACACCATTGTGACATCTTGCGTACGGCATGTCATGGGCCCGGGCTATATCCTGAAACTTCGGCGGCCGGGGATGGCAGCCGATAGGGGTAATATCCGCATCAGTCATTGCATCTGCAATTTCCTGAAAACCGAAATTATTCCATATCAAAAAGATAACCGGCAGGTTTTCATCCTTAGCTGTCATCATTTCCGGATATGTGAACTGGGCTCCGCCATCTCCTGTAATGCAGACAACCCGGCGGGCCGGTTCTGCCAGACAAGCCCCGATGGCAGCCGGTATAGCATACCCCAGCGTGCCGAACCCCTTGGAAGCGTTGAACCATCCTCTGGGATTATCATGACCATAGTACAGGTTTGCCGCGTAGACAGGCTGTGTTGAATCGCCCACGATAATGGAGCCGGGAAGCGTATCCCGGATGGTTTCCACCATGTCAACCATATGCGCATACCCGGGCGGCAGTTCAGCCCGTGCTGCGGTACATACTGCTTTTGCTTTGTGTTCTCCCCGGGTCCCGATTTCGGAGAGCGGTGACAGTCCCTCTATCAGAAGCGGCAATATATCCTGGGCCCGCCCCTGCAGGCCTATTTCTGCTGGATGCCGCCGCACCTGCTGGGGATCGATATCCACCCGGATCAGATGTTCCAGGGATGCAGAATCCCCTGTACTGTAAATATCAAAATCTGTGGGCCCCAGCTGGCTGCCGACGGCAAGAACTGCATCCGACACTGCCAGCAATTGTTTGACCGCCCGCAGGCTCGGACTGGCCGGCACCCGCAAAGGATGTTGGTGCATCTGGCCCCGGGCATTGATGGTCTGCACCACAGGGGCCTGCAGTATTTCTGCCAGGATTTCGACCTGATCCGCCGCCGCAAGGCTGCCGCCTCCGGCAATTATGACAGGATGTTTTGCCTGCGCCAGTTTTGCCCTGGCTGCTGAGAGAGCCTGATGGTCAGGCAAGGACGGAACAATGATTTCCGGTTCCCCCACCGGCAGAACGACTTCCTGTTCAAGCACATCCAACGGCACCTGGATATGCATGGGACCGGGACGGCTGCCGGCCAGATCCCTGAATATGGCATGCAATGCCGGTATCAGGTCCTGCGCTGTAGTGATATGTTCCGACCGGAGGGACATTTTGCTGCAAATTCCCTGCTGATCCGGCAGTTCATGCAAATGCCCCAACTCTTTTCCAAGACTGCGCAAGGTATTGACACTGGATACCACCAGCATGGGAATCCTGTCGGCAAGGGCCTGGCCCATGGCTGTTAAAATATTTGTGATCCCGGGCCCTGTAATGACAAAGGCCACACCCGGTTTGCCCGAAGCCCGGGAATAGCCGTCAGCCATGAAGCCCGCGCCCTGTTCATGGCGCGGGGTGACATGGCGGATGTGTGATTCCCCGAGTCCGCGGTACAATTCAAGCGTATGAACACCAGGGATACCAAAAACAACGGATATGCCGCGGCTTTCCAGGTACTGCACCAGGGCTTTGCCCAGAGAGACGCGTTTACACCCCTGCGGAGTATCTGCTGTTTGCATTTGCATGGGCAGCGATCCTTTTGCAACCTTCATCGAAGATATCATCAGGTTTGGTCAGTGCAATTCGGACCCAGTCGCGCAAAGACTCTCCAAAAGCACTTCCCGGCATCACCCCCACGCCTCCGTTCAGCAACAGATCCATGGCATAGTCCCGGCTGTTCATGCAGGTACAGGAAACATTGACCAGGGCAAACATACCGGCTTCCGGTTTCTGAACTGTCAACCGCGTCCGGCTGTGCAGGATTTTTTCCAGTCGCTGTGCACGTTTCAAAAACCGGTCACACATTCCGCGGGCAACCGGCGAAGGCCTGCTGACAGCTGCAGCCGTTGCATCTGCGATGAACGGCTGATTGCCGAAAAGCATCGCTTCCGACATGGGCAGCAGTCTGGAACAAAAATCAGCAGGGCCGACACACCAGCCGCTGCGAAACCCCGGAGCTGCATGTGATTTTGATATGGAACTGACAACGATCACACGATCCGCCAGATCCGGATGGGAAAGCGGTGTGAAAAACGGTGCATTGTTGAACACCATTTCATCATATACCTCATCCACCAGCAGCCAGAGATCATATTTTTTTGCCACCGCACCAATGTCTGTAATATCCTGTTCTGTCAACACGGCACCGGTGGGGTTATGGGGGGTATTCAGAAAAATCAGTGTGGTTCCTGGCGTAATCCGGTCTTCAATATCTGTTGCCTGAATGCGGAAGCCATTTTCCGCCTGTAATGGGACAGGCACCATCTTAGCCCCGGTTGACGCCATCACAGAGGCATAGGTGGCATACATGGGATCTCCCAGAACCACCTCATCACCGGATGCGGCAACGGCGCTGATAACCGCGTAAAGTGCTGTCTGGGTACCGGGAAAACACAACACCTGTTCCGGCAGGATCTCTCTGTCTGCCTGACGGGTATAACGTTCAGCCAGGACGTGCCGCAGATTGTTTTCACCCGCACTTGATGCATATCCCGTACGTCCCGAGCGCAGCGCTGCCATGGCTGCGTCGATCAAATAATCCGGCGTTGGTACGTCAGGCTCTCCAATTGCCATTTCAATAACATCCTGGCCATCTTCCATCATCTGTCTGGCCATTTTATATACGGCCCATTTATCGCCTCCCAGCGCATCGAGCCGTTCAATTGCATTTGTGATTTTCATATCCTGTCCAGTGGTTTGATTATCATTTTAAAGATTTCGGGTTCAACCGGTGTTGCAGTGACGTAAAAAAGCAGATATATCTTCCGGTGACGGAGGACAGCCCGGCAGATGGCAGACAAAATCCGCAGTGCAGTCACCGATTCCCAACAGATCCGGGGCACCTGTGCTGCCCTGATGGCCCTGGCCCATGGCGATGCGCTCCACTGGAATCAGGGTCTTTCCATTCTCCTTCAGGCGGTTCAGGGCGTTGACCAGACTGCTGCGGCAGGCAGAACAGGCCTGGGATTCATGCAGGATATCCCCCGCCAGCGGGTCATGGTCCGGCATATGTGCCCGGGGCAGCCGGGAGCCGGTATTCAGGGAAACGACCTGGTCAATGGATTGCATAGATTGCCCCACACCGGCTTCAGCCGCCATCCGGATGTAGGGAATGTCGGCCGCATCCAGCTCCAGGACACCTGCAGCCCAGGAATCCATCAAAACCGGATCGAACCCGGCGGCAATGCACTGCAGACTTGAAGGCCGCCCCCCTTCCTCAAAAAAAGGATCCGGGCAGATACCGTCGGCAATGATCAGGTGCTGGGTCACCACGGTATTGAGCAGGGCGATAGGTCGATGCAGCCCCAGTCGGTGAAACCGACGCTTTTCCGCATCAGGAATGACCCCCTTGAGGTTCTTGAGGGCACAGGTGAGTCGGGTCTGGCAATGGCCTTTGATCAACGGCACATTGATTAGATAGTCGATGGTTTCCATCTGCCGGCAGACCTGAATATCCATGCCGGGGACCTGTTTTTCCACGACTTTATCCTGCTTCAGATCCTTCAGAGGAATGCCGTATTTTTTTGACAAGGCAGTGTAGCCGCAAATTTCAAACGCCTTTGCAGTGCTCTCCCCCACCCAGGCACTTTCAATAATTTTGATCCGGGAAAACCCGCCGGCCTGAAGAAAGGCCACTACCGCTTCCACAATCTGAGGATGGGTGGTGGCACCATGGCCGGCCGGAGTGGCCGTGACCAGATTGGGCTTGATCCCGATGACCGCATGGGCCGGCAGATGTTTAAAAGGCTGCAGATATTCCAGCAGATGGCAGGTCATTGTCCATGGATCATTCCCATGGATCTCATACAGGTGTTCATGCATCTGGGATTTCCGGTTCAATTGCCCTCCTGAAGGATTTTTTCACATGCTGCATATGGCTTTTTATGCTATACCTGTTTCAAAATTTTGACAGATGTTCTTTCAACAAGTGTCTTTGTTTTTTCCTTGTATGCAAGCATATGGGGTGCGGACATATGTGCCGTCAAATCCCCCAAACTGTTCCACTTTTCGATGACCGTGACAACATGATCATTTTTCTCCTGGGGAGGCAGATCTGTCGGAACGTCGACGGTCGGGACATATTCGATACACCCCTTTTCTTTTAGCACTGCCGGCATATTGGATGTAAAAATTTCCAGAAATCTGGATACCTGTCCTTGCTTTATCTGTATTGACGCGATGACATGGATCATTTCGTTCTCTCCTCATATAATTTCTTAAATTGTCACCTCAAACTATCCCTGATATTTGGCCTTGAGGAACGCCAGAGATTCCTCGATGGCAGTCATGGCCAGATCCAGGTCCGCCCGGGTGTGGCGCAAGGAGATGTAGGCGTGGTGAAACGGGGTGAAAAAAAACCTTTTTCGGATGAGCTGGGTGTAGAAATCGGTGCGTTTTGCCTTGTAGGTGCCCTCCGGATCCTTGTCAAAGGTGATGTAGAACATGGGCGGGATCCCGGTGAGTTTTGCCCCTACACCATGGGTATCGATGGCTTGCTGGATCTGTGCCATGAACGCTTTCCCTTTTTGCCAGATATCTTCCAGGACCTTATCCCGCTCCAGGATCTCAATGGTTTTCAGGGCAGCCACGAAGGCATCGCTGTTGGGAAAAAATGTGGAGGAGATGAACAGTTTGTGAGATGCGGCCATCATGATCTCTTTTTTGCCAGTGACCACGGAGATGGGGTAGCCGTTGGCAATGGCCTTGCCCAGCACGCTGATGTCCGGGGTGACCCCGTAGTACTTCTGGGCACCGCCCATGGACACCCGGAATCCGGTACGAATCTCGTCATAAATCAGGACTGCGCCGTATTTATGGGCAATATCTTTGACCCCTTCCAGGAATCCGGGCTCAGGGATCTGCATCTCCTGGTGGTTGGGGTGGCCGAAGGGGGTCATGATAATGGCGGCGGTGTCTGATCCGTGCTCGGCCATGAGCTGTTCCAGCTGGTCCAGACGGTTATACTGAAACTCGAACACATCCTCAAAGAACTTGGCCGGGATCCCGCCCTTCATCTCCACGCACCAGTCATGCCATCCATGGTACCCGCACCGCATCACCTTGAGTTTGCCGGTGTGTGCCCGGGCGATGCGGATGCTGGCGGTGGTGGCGTCCGACCCGGTTTTCAGAAAAATGCTCATCTCGGCGGAAGGCACCAGTTCATGGATTTTTTCTGCCAGCCGGTTCTGAAACTGCTGGGTCAGGGTGAAGCAGAACCCTTTGCCGCTGATCTGGTCATATACGGCCCGGTCCACTTCTTCTTCCCGGTACCCTAAGATGATGGGACCGTATCCGCACAGAAAATCGACAAACTCGTTGCCGTCCACATCTGTGAGGCGGCATCCTTTGCCGGATTCCAGAAAAATGGGATATTCCCCGTTGATGAAGTCTGTGGGTTTTCTGGCCCCCAGGACCCCGCCCGGCACCAGTGTGCAGGCCTGTTCAAAGAGTTCAAGACTTTTGGCAATATTCAGCCTGGGTGTTTCTTTCATGACATATCTCCTGTGATCATATCGCCTGTGAGAGGTGAGATCACTGTTTGTCCGGTGTAAACATGGATTCGATCTTCTCGCTCTGGTGGATTTTGGCCCCCCGGCCCAGAAAAATCTGTAAAAAGATATCCGGATCGATGCAGCCTTCCGGTGCCACCACGCCCTTGGCCGTGACATGGCCGTCATCCATCATCAATGCGGCAATGGAAGCCGGCAAGCCCGTTCCCGGTGCCATGCGGCCCACCATGTCTGCGGTATAGGTAACACGATGATCCCCCCGCCCGCCCTTGACAATCACTTTCAGGCCCGAGGACTGGGGGCCGTTGTCCCGGCCTTCGGGAATTGTCTCCCACAGTTTCAATGCCAGGTCATAGGGGGAGACCTGGACTCCCCTGATGTCCACCGGTTCGGTGCTCAACAAACCGGTGGCTTTCTGTTCGGCAATGAGTTCATCCACCCACAGCGGGATCAAAGCGCCTTTGATGATCACGTTTTTCACACCCTTGATGTACCGGGGCAGGGTCAACGGCTGGGGATGGCCTACATACCGGACATGGCAGACCCCCAGGGGATCAAGGAACTGTTCCGCCGCCGCTTCGGTGCCCCCTTCCACGTGCACCAGCCGACCGTCGATGTACTGGGGAATTTTTCCCAGGGTCATGTGCAGGGAGTGGTCCCAGGCAGCCCCGGCCAGTTCGGCAATGCTCACCACCCAGTACAGGTAAATATCATCCACTGTATCCAGGCGGTCGGCATACCACTTCACCAGAACATTGTTGGTGCCGGGATCCGATCCCATGCCGGTGAGCACGGTGATGCCGGCGTCTTTGGCCAGTGAATCGATTTCCGACTCAAACAGGATCTGGGTGCCTTCATAATCGTCACAGATATCGATATAATTTTTTTTCGCTGCCACTGCCGCCTTTGCCACGGGCACAGCGGTCTTATAAAAGGGGCCGGCGGTGTTGATCACCACATCGGTATTTTTGAATGCTTTGACCATAGCGTCATGGTCATTGACATCCATTTTTGCCAGCGTGGTTTTTTCACTTTCCCGCAACTTTTTTGACAGACGTTCCGGGTCAGGGTACAGGTCTGCCAGGACAATCTGTGTAACCTTGTCCTGTTTCACAAGATCCCGGGCAACCCCCTGCCCCATTCCGCCGACACCGCCGATAATCAATGCACGCATGTAAATTCCTCCTCGTTTGGGACCGGCGGCGTGGAATCAGACCAGGCTTATAAGCTTATTGATTTTTCACCTCAATAAGCATCAGCCAAGCCTGACTCCACGTATGCCCGCCTGCGGCCCTATATGTATTTAAATTTTAATCACCAGGGCTGCTCCGGTATCGCCGGCAGCACAGCCGGTGAACAGCAGATATCCACCGCCCCTGGCTGCCAGTTCCTCGATGCCTTCAATGATCAGGCGCCCGGCTGTGGGAGCCTGGGGATGGCCGAACACCAGGGATGACCCAAAGTTGTTCATGGCGGAAAGCCCGATCCCCATCTGGTCCGCCATAAAAATATCATTGGCTGCAAACGGGTTGTGGGTCTTGATCACCGCCACATCTTCAATCGCTATGCCCGCCTTGTCCAGGGCCATCCGGGCAGCCGGCACCACAGCCATGGCCATGAACCCCTTTTTGGCCCGACTGTATCCATAGGACACCACCCGGGCATCCAGGTCCGGGTTATGGCTCAACCGGGCAGCCTGCGCCTTTGTGGTTACGATAAGGCCGCAGCTGCCGTCGGCAGGGTGGGTCTGGGACCCGAAGGTGTGCACTCCGTCCGGCAGCACCGGTTTGAGCCGGTCCAGTCCCTCCCGGGTGGTGGGCATGATGCCTTCATCAGCTTCCACAGTGATGGTTTTCTTTCTGGATATCTGCAGGGTTACCGGAAACATGTACAGTTTCTGGAATTCCCGATCACGGGCCAGGGCATCCTGGTACTGGGCATACCGCATCAGGGCCACCTCATCGCATTGTTCTCTGGTGATGCCGGCTTCCTTTGCCACATTTTCAGCGGTCTGGATCATGGCGTTTTTGGCCCAGGGGTCATGGTTGAACTGGTCCATGACCCAGTTTTCACTGATCACCTGGCCCCCGGGGCCGTTGGGATTGGGCCAGACCGTGTGGGGCCCGTTGGAGCACCGGTCCGTCATCAGGGTGAACACACAGGCATAACACCCGGTTTCGACCCCCATGGCCGCCTGGAACACGGCTGTGGTGGAGGTGGAGCAGGCCTGGGACAACCAGGCACCGGAGATGGTGTCCGCTCCCACCAGGGCCGCAGCCCAGGGACCGCCGTAAAAAATATGGGGCTGTCCCACCGTGGCCCCCAGAATGAGGTAGTCAAACTGGTCTGGACCGATATCCCGGGATGCGAGCCAGGACCTGGCCGTGGCCGCCCCCAGCTCAATGGCGTGCTGGTTGGCAAAGCTGCCCTGCCACCGGGCAAACGGTGAGGAATAATACCCTTTGTAT
>JAABUB010000060.1 GCA_011389575.1 Desulfotignum sp.
ATCTTGCCTATGTGGCCTGCGGAAAGCTGGATGGTTTCTGGGAAATGAATCTCAATATTTATGATGTGGCTGCCGGCATATTGCTGGTCACAGAGGCCGGGGGGATAGTGTCTGATTTCAGCGGAAAAAAACACTACCCTGACAACGGCATTATTGCAGCCAATCATACACTGGCTCCCATGCTTATGGAACAGTTGAACTGATGGCTTTTTTCGACAGGTAAAAAGTATCCTCCCATGAATATACAATGGTTCCCCGGCCATATGCTGGAAACACAAAAATTATTACAAAAATCTGCTGCAAAAGTAGATGCTGTTCTGGAAATTCTGGATGCCAGGATTCCAAAGGCCAGTGAAAACCCGCTGGTGGACAAACTATGCCGAAACAAGACCCGGGTAAAAATTCTCAACAAAATAGATCTGGCAGATCCTGTGGTTACTGCCCAATGGGTGGATTATTTTCAAAAAAGCCAGAACATCCATGCCCTTGCCATAAATGCGACAGATAAATCCCTTGCTGCAGGCGTTCTGGACTATTGCGCGCATCAAATCCAGCGTAACCGGGCCCGAAAACGTAAACTTCTGGTGGTGGGAATTCCCAATACGGGAAAATCGACCCTTTTGAACACCCTGGCCGGCAAAAAAATCGCCAGAACCGGCAATATTCCAGCCATAACCCGTCACCAGCAGAGAACCAGCCTGAAAAACAATATCGATATCTATGATACCCCGGGTATTCTCTGGCCGGTTATTGAACCCAGACAAAGGGCCTATGCACTTGCTGTAAGCGGTGCCATTTCCGATACAGCGGTTGATTATCAGGATATTGCATTTTTTGCAGCCGGATTTCTCATGCAGCGATATCCAAAGTTGCTCCTGGCACGGTATCCCTTTCTGGATCAACTGCCCAGCGATGAAAATGAACTGATCGAACAAATCGGTGCCGGCAGGGGGTGCCTGAAAACCGGCGGCCGAATCAATTATCAAAAAACAGGTGAAATGCTGATACGGGATCTCAGATCCGGAAAAATCGGCAGAATCAGCTTTGAATCACCCAATGACGAGGAAAATAATAGTGAATATGTACCTTCTTTGTAAAAACAAAAACCATTCCAGAGTGGGGCGTTATCTTATACTAAGCATATTGGCGCTCTTGTTTATTTTATCTGCCACTGTATTTTCAAACGCGGCCATTCTCGCGCCTGAAACAATCCATAAAATCCAATGTGTCAAAATTGTGGCAGCTTTGGAACGTAACCATTACCTGGGAAAACAGCTGGATAAAACCCTGTCCGCAAAGATTTTTGACCGGTATATTACCCTTTTGGATCCATCCAGACACCTGTTCACCCAAAAGGATATGGACCAGCTCAATTCATCCCGGCACCGGTTTGAAAAAGACCTTAAAAAGGGGCATCTCTCCTTTGCTTATGACATCTACAACCTGTATCATCTTCGTGCCACCCAGCGGCTGGAATATATCCGAAATGCGATAAAAACATGGGAGGAAGACCTGGATCTGCACTCACAGGATTCTCTGGTTATTGACAATACGCAGCGGTCCTGGCGCAACTCTTTTGAGAACCTGCAAAGGTTATGGGAAAAAGAACTGACAAACCATATCATCACCTTAAAGCTGGACAACCAGAAGGCTTCCGATATCACTGACACGCTTGAAAAAATCTATGGCAGCCGGATAGCAAGGCTGTCCCAGACCAATACCAATGATGTGTTCCAATTGTTCATGAACAGTGTGACAGAAAGCTTTGACCCCCATACCCAGTATTTCCCCCCCCGGGTTTCGGAAGATTTTGATATTCATATGAGCCTTTCTTTGGAAGGGATCGGTGCGGTTCTGCAGACCGAATATGAATACACCAAAGTGCTGCGCCTGATCCCGAAAGGTCCGGCTGATAAATCCAATCTGCTGATGCCCGGCGACAAGATCATCGGCGTGGGACAGGGAAAAAACGGAGAAATAAAAGATACCATTGGCCAGCGCATTGATGAAGTGGTCAAATTGATCCGGGGACCCAAAAACACCTATGTCCGCCTGAAAATAATTCCGGCCAAAAAAACCGATTCCACAGCCACCATCAGTATCAGGCGCGACAAGGTCAAACTGGAAGAACAGTCTGCAAAAAAGCAGATCACCACCATTTTGCACAAAAACCAAAATTATAAAATAGGCATCATTGAAATCCCCAATTTTTATATCGATTTTGCCGCATACCACAGGGGAGAAAAAGATTATAAAAGTACCACCATGGACGTAAAAAAACTGCTGCTTGAACTCAAGGAAGAAAATATTGACGGCCTGATCGTTGATCTGAGAGATAATGGCGGCGGATCTTTAAAAGAAGCAAATGATTTGACCGGCCTGTTTCTTACATCAGGACCCACGGTGCAGATACGCACCAAAAATCAAATGACCCGGCTTTACGATGAAGATCCTTCCATCCAGTATACCGGACCGCTGATGGTGTTGATAAACCGCATGAGTGCCTCTGCTTCAGAAATTTTTGCCGGTGCCATCAAAGATTACCACCGGGGGCTGGTTGTAGGCACCAGAAGTTTTGGCAAAGGCACGGTACAGGAACTAAAGCCTTTGGGAGATGGCAAACTCAAACTCACCTCCGCCAAATTCTACCGGGTATCAGGGGAAAGCACCCAGCACCGGGGGGTGATACCCGATATTTCCTTACCCCGGATTTACAATCTTGAAGATACCGGTGAAAGTTCTCTGGACGGTGCCCTTCTCTGGGATGCCATACCCGGCATACAATATCAGGCCTATGCGCCATTGGAACCGCTGTATGATCCTCTTTTCAAACAATATAAGCAGCGGATAACCCATGATCCCGGCATGGTCTATCTTAAAAGGCAACTGGAACTTACAACAAGACTGGGCAAACAGACAGACCTGTCTTTGAATATTGACAAAAGGCGGAATAAAAGGCGTTTGCAGGAACAAGCAGAACTTGAGATTGAAAATGAATACCTGGTAGCCTCAGGCAAAGAACCCATTGATACCCTTGAAGCAAAAGATGCCAAAATCAATGGATACAAGGATATCCTTTTGAAACAGGCCCAGTGGATCATGACAGATTTTGTCGGGATGGCCAGAAAACAGGGCTATGCATGGTAAAAAAGCGGGCTGCCATATTTGCTGCTGCCTGCTTCGTTGCCCTGTTCCTGGGAGCTGTTTTTTTGCTTGAGCCCGCCCTCAATTCCCGTTATGTCAAATTTCAGATTGCAAAACACATTGAAAAAAAAACCGGTGTGGTCCTTGCGCCTGACCAGATGGCATTCACCGTATTCCCCCACCCGGGGATGCACCTGCAGGCAGCTGATCTGCCTCTGACTCCGGCCATGGGCATCCATATCAATGCCATGCAGATACAGCTGGATATGGGGCAAATTCTGCGCGGCAGGGTAATGGTTTCCAAAATTTTACTCGAAGAGATGGATATCTGGTTTACCCCTGATACAAAAGAGACCCAAAACACCTTCCAGAACGCTTTTGTTTTTCAATTTCCCCAGAAACAGGTGAACCAGTTGTTTGCCCTGTTTGCTGATAACCAGAAAAATATTACGCTTGTTTTAAAAAACGAAAAAACCGCATTTTTCCATTCACTTGACGGAACCCTTGAAATTTCCAAATCCGACCAGACCATGGCGTTCAATACCAGAATCCGAGATTTACACATCAAAAAAAAAGACATTCCGTTGTTAATCTCATATGAAAATTTTCCTTTGGATATGCTGGAATCTCCAGGCGCACAACTGCAGATCCGGCTGGATGCCCGATCAGGCTTTACCGGCAACCTGACAATGGAACAATTTTTGATCACATCAGATCAGCTTCCGGACAAAACAATTACCGGCAGCAATCTTTTGTGTGAATTTGGTTTTTCCCGGGACCTTCTTTTTTTCGACCTTGCCCCTGTGCACATGGATTATCCGGATGCTGTGGTATCCATAAAATTTTCAGATGACAGATCCAGAAAAAAAACCGCACTGACATTTTCGGGAAATACCATTGACATAGCACAGGCCAGAGAGGCCACCCTGGCAATAGCCCCGGAAAACCAGGCAGTTTCACAAGTGTTTGATATTCTGCACCAGGGAACGGTATCTGACATATCTGTGGCATTTCACGGCCCGTCGGCAGATTCATTGTTTGACGGAAAAAAAATGATTCTGAAAGGCAGTGCGGAAAATGCAGTGGTAAAAATTCCGCAAACCACACTTATGGCTGAAGATGTGAGCGGCAGTGCCCGCCTTACACAGGGGGTGCTTGAAATCACTGCCATCAGAGGACAGGTAAAAAACAGCCATATCCGCACCGGACAGCTTGTCATTGATTTAATGAACCACCAGGATATCCCGTTTAACGCCGAATTTGACCTGGATGTGGATCTTGCACAGGTGCCCGGCATTTTGATTACGCTTCTGCCCCATACCCTGCTTGCCAGAGAACTGGCGCATGTAAGTCAGGTGCAGGGACGGGTGGATACCCGCCTGGGCCTTGATATGGAAATCGGGCAAAAAGAGATGTCAGTCTCTGTTTCAGCTGATCCCTTTTCAGGTACAGGATATTATGACCGCATCCCTTTTCCCGTAACCATTTCCAAAGGCTTGTTTCAATATGAAGAAAACCAGGTGCTTTTCACTGATTTTTCAGGCCGTATCGGTACCAATCCTTTCACAGGCCTTACAGCACAGGTAAATCTTTCACAAAATGCGCTGATAACCTTATCCGCCAAGACTTTTGGTCTCAACATCAAAGATATGCTGTCCTGGAAGCAATTGCTTCCTGAAATCAAAAAACGGTTGGGACCGGTGAAACATGTGCAGGGGCGGCTGGTATTTGACCACATTGATTTTAAAGGCCCTGCTTTTGAACCAGACCAATGGACCTGGGAACTGTCCGGATCAGGCCGGGATATCCAGGCCGGATTTACGCCGGCCACCAGAGAAATAAAGCAAATGTCCGGTGAATTTAAAATATCTGAAAAAGCGGTTTCTGCGGAAAATATTACAGCGGTTTTTTCAGATTTGAACGGGTTGTCCCCTGTTCTGGGACCTGATGTGGCAGCCAGTATTACCGTGCCCCTCTTTCTGGAAGAAGGAAAAATACATATTACCGGAACCAGCGCTTCTGTTGACGGATATCTCAAATTTGCCAAAAAGATGCGGTTTTCCATGAAAATGGCAGGGAAAAACCGCCAGGAGCTGAAACCCCGTATGGTGATGCTCAAACACGGTGCATTGACAGATGCCATGGTCATGTTTGATTGGGATTCAGATCCGCCCCTTGTCCGGTTTGAAGGAAAACTGCATGCAGACACCCTTTTGGCCATGGTGACAGAAAATTCGCCATTGCATAAACAGATCATTGCGCTTACCGGTGGGGCTTCAATGAAGATTTTTACAGACGACCATTCCGTGCTGCATGTTGACACTCCGCAACTATATCTGGAACCTGTGGCACCTGTCATGCCCCGCCCGGAAACACCTTCGTTCCTGCTTGTACCCGCCCAGAAAAATATTCGGTTAAAAGCAGATCGTCTGGTATACCGTGATTATACATTTTCCAACCTGAAGGCGGGTATTGTATACGATCGGCATGTAAGCCACATCCAGTTGGATTCCGCTGATTTATGCGGACTTGATATTTCAGGTTATATGGAAAGACAGCCCGCGTCTGAACCAACTTTTGATATCACCATCCAGGCTGCAGAAAAACAAGATATTCAGCCTGTACTCTCCTGTCTTTTCCCGGATCTGAACCTGATGGATGGGGAATATTCCTTTGTGGCCGACCTGAGCGGTAAAGGGTTCATAAACACCTTTAAGAACAATGTTAACGGAGATATCTCCTTTACATCCCGTAACGGCCGGATCCATAAAATGACCTTGCTGTCACGGCTTTTGTCTGTGCTCAATATTCTGAAACTGCCCGATATTACCCAGGAAGGATTCAAGTACCGCAGTATTCTGGTGGAAGCCCGGGCAAAAAAAGGGGTTATTCATCTGGAAAAAGCGGTGATTGATGCAGAAAACATGGCCCTTGTTTTCTCTGGTCAGGTATTTCCCTTTGAAAACAAGCTGAACCTGACCTGTCTTGTGGCCCCTTTTAAAACCATTGATACCATCATCAAGTATATTCCCATGGTAAACACCATTCTCAGCGGACCTCTGGTGTCTTTTCCAGCCAAGGCCACCGGTGCCATCAATGATCCCATGATCACCCCGCTGCACCCTTCTGCTGTGGGTGAAGGAATCATGAACATGTTTATCAACATCATAAAAACGCCTGGCAGGCTGCTGGAAGAAATCCCCTGATATGAACAAAGAACAGATATTTACCCAGCAAATGACATTGCCCTACTCAGTCATGGCTGCCAACAATCACATACGTCTGGACCGGATACTCACCCTTTTTCAGGATACTGCAGCCTTGCATGCCCTTGAATTGGGAATCAGTGGATATGATCTGGAAAAAATCGGATTAAAATGGTTTATTTCCAGATATCAGATCCAGGTACATGATAGGCTGCAGCTGGGCCAGCCGTTTGTTTTGAAAACCTGGCGGCTGCCCTGGAAGAATCTGTATGAACTGCGGCAGTTCACCATTGTAAACACCAGTGACATCCCTGTTATCTCAGCATTGGGGGTCTGGGTCATGGTTCGGGCCCAAAATTCTAAACCTGTGCGCCTTACACCGCATATGCCGGCAGTTTTGATGACCCAAACCGCCCCTGCCCCGGATTTATGGACAAACGATCCGGATTTGTCCGGGTTTGATCATGAAAAAAAATTTTGCGTCCGGATACATGATCTGGATATGAACCAGCATGTGAACAATACCGTTTATGTTACCTGGGCCATGGAAACGCTGCCCATATCCTGGTGGTTCAGATACACACCCCACTCCCTGGTTGTCTCCTATCATAAGGAATCTTTTTATCCGGATAAAATTATTGTCAGAACAAAGCTGTGCAACAAAAATAAATATATGAAAACATGCCATGCCATTTTTCATGAAGCAAGCGGCACAAAACTGGCATGTCTCACCCTCATCTGGAAAAAGATATCCCATGGGCCTGTTTGATTCATTGCATCCTGATATGGAAAAAACCCTGCATTTGGCTGTCAGGTACCTTGGGTACAGGCCCCGCAGCGAACAGGAAGTCAATGATTATCTGAAAAAAAAACAATATGATAAAAAAATCATTTCAAAAATTATTGCCCTGCTGAAACGCCATGATTATCTCAATGATGAGACTTTTGCCAGGCTGTTTGTTGAAAGCCGAAAAAGGCGGAACCCCAAGTCAAAATTTGCCCTGGGATATGAATTGAAACAAAAAGGAATATCTTCCGATATACGGGAAACTGTGCTCAAAGACTATAAAGACAATCATATGGCCATAAAAGCCCTTGGTTCCAAACTGGGGCAATGGCAGCATCTTGATCTGGAAAAAAAAAAGAAAAAAGCCCTGAATTATCTCCGGTACAGGGGGTTTGGTTATGACGTATGCATGGCTGCATGGCAGCATTTTCTGGGAGATATGGAGGGAATTGGGTCACAAAACGACCACACGAAATAAGGAAAAAATATACCCAATATTGGGGAAAAATATACCGATTATTATTACTTTATTTTCCAATTGCTGCATTTGCATGTATATCACACAGAACAGCAGTCAGGTTATTGGATCTGTTTTTATCATCCGATTAACGGGCTATGCCGCAAATGATCACTTTTTGGAGATCTCACGAACTTGACAAGGGTATATTTTTTGCATATATACAAAAAAGATGGCAACCCACAATAATTAACCTGAATCCACAAGGAACCTTCTTATGGTTGGCAGAAAGAGAACAGTTGAAAGAAGGAAAAACAAGCGGTATAAAGCAACGGAAGGAGCGTATGCCGCCATAAGTCCCAAATCCCGAAAACTGGGTCAGATTATCGACATCAGTATGGGGGGCCTGTGTTTTAAATATATTGACACCAGCAGTGCAGATGATCAGGATGAACAATTGCCGGAAGAAACTGTTTTTTTAAGCAGTATGGGATATTATGTAGGGGATCTGCCGTTTAAAACCATTGATGATTATGAAGTAACCAATACACCGTCTTTCAGTTCCATGAAGGTACGAAAACGTCATGTGCAGTTTAAAGATTTGAGTTTCAAACAATTATTTGACCTGGATTATTATCTGCGCAACAATGTCAGCGAGCCGGTGGACAGCCCCCCTCAGCAATACCAGTCATGAATACCCCATCCGATATTTTTGTTCATTTTTCCGACATAATCCGGATAAGAGCAACCGTTTGCAGATCAAGGTATTTATTTGCCAGTTCATCCAGATCATCAGCATTGATGGATGCATACCCGGCAACAATATTTTTTGCCCATTGCAGTTTTTCCGGATGATTTTTCGAATCAGCCATCACTGAATTCAACCAGTAGGTGTTGGTCTGTCTGAGGTCCGCCAACTGGCTGAGTACCGGATTCAATGCCAGCTCCACTTCTTCATGCGTAATACCGTTCATAACAATATCTTTGACGATATCCTTCATGGTGTGTTCAACCAGTTCTTTGTTTTTCCAGGACACCGGCACAACCATCTGCATAATGCCATATCCTTCATGGACCATGGAGGGCTGGTTAAAAACATATGCAGAATAGACTTCTCCCAGTTTTTCCCGAATGATTTTTCTTAAGCGGTCGGAAACCACCCGTGACAATATGGACAGTTGACGCGTCTGCTGAATATTCCAGAAATCATCTGTAAGAAAAGCCATTCTTACCACACCCTTTTCTATTTTGGTGTCCAGGGTCAAATCCAGTTGTTCCCCTTTGGGAAACTTTACCGGTTCCCGGCTGCATGCTGGCGGACCGTTATTTTTTGGTTCATGTCCCCCCATAACGGTGCGGGCATGAAAGATTGCCGCATCTGGATCAAAATCGCCTGCAATGGAGATTTCAAGTTCATTTTCAAACAAAAAGGGAGAGAGCCAGGATTGGATATCCTTGATGTTGATCTGATCCACCTCATCAGGACGGGCCATCCCGAACAATGGATTTTGTTTTGCCAGAAACCGGTTCCCATGGATACGCATGATCCCGTCAGGTGTCCGCTTCAAAGTGTCATACATCTGACGGTAGCGGGTTTTGGCAAGCGCAAGTGCTTCAGGTCTGAAACCCGGATCAGCAAGGTAGGCATAAATAAGCTGAAAAACCAGTTTTATCTCTTCGGGATCAGCCGTTCCTTCCAGAGAAAAATATGATTCCCCCACAGTAAAGGAAATGTCCACATTCCTTCCGGCCAGCGCCTGTTTGAGCTGATCAAGATCCATGGCACCCAGCCCGCTCAGACGGATGGCCTGCTGGCTGATATGGGCAAGACCGGGAGTATCCAGTGGCTGGCAAGCCCTGCCCTTGCCGAAAACCACCTTAAATAAAAATGTATTTTTTTGAAAATCTGTCTGTTTAAGATTAAGGCGGATATTGTTATCCAGATCAACCCGGGAAATGCCCAGATTGTTTTCATTTTTCTGCTGATGTGTAATTTGGGCCGGTGTATCCGGCATCGGCAGATAGGGAAATTTTTGCGATACAACAGGCACAAACAGGTCAGCAGGTTCGCGACGGCTTTCCACAAATATTTTGCTGATCCTGTCTTCAGCAGAAAAAGAGGGCCGGGAACCAATCTGTGCATTACCGGTGACCAGGACCAGTCTGTGATCAGCTTTCCAGGAATCTTTAAATGCCTGGTTCACCTCGTTCAAGGACAATTTTTCCATATGGGGCAGCAGCAGTTCTTTTCTCTGCCCGGGAGATAAAAACAGTTTTTTGGCTTGAATGGATTGCAAAAGTGATCGTGCAAGCCGGGCGGTTTTTCTGGTCTCATCCTGTTTGACTTCTGCCTCCAATTTGGAAGTAAACACTGTTTTTGCAAGGTCCAGTTCTTTTTGGGTAAAACCCGATTCCAGGGCCTGGCGCAACATCTTTTCCAACTGGACCAGGGTGGTTTCCCAGTTTTCAGGCCTGCAGTCAGCTGTGACGGCTGCCATGGAAATGTGGTGTAAAAAAATCCCGGAATACGCAGACCCAGATGAAAACCCCACCGTCTGCTGACTGATCATATGTGACAGCCGGTTTTGGAAAATAGTATCTGCAATCTTTCTGACCAGATCCTGTTTAAGTTGCTTTGTGGTTTCAAAAGCAACATCCGTGTATGTAATACGCTCTATGGTGACTTTGGTCTTTGCAGCCTCTGGTTCATAAAAGTAAAAGGGTTTTATGCCTTTATGCGGGATCCATTGCATGTCAGATGGTGCAGGGCTTTTGCTTGAAGCGCGCGGAAAAAAGGATGCAAACCGCTTTTGTATGAGTGCCTGTGCTGTCTGGATATCCATATCTCCCACCATGACCAGCACCATATTATCCGGTCTGTACCAGGAATCATAAAAATTTTTTATCAAATTTCTGTCAGCTGCCTGAATTACCGGTACAATGCCTATGGGAAATCTTTTGGGAAGAATAGATCCGGGAAGTTCAAAAGCAAGGCTCTGTTTAAAGGTTTGATAGGAAACAGAATCACGTTCCTGTTTTTCAGCCAGAACAATACCGCGTTCCTTTTCAATTTCATCTTCTAAAAGCAAGGCCCCTTTGGCATAATCCGCAATAACCAGCAGGGCATCTTCAAGATGGGCTTGATCGCCTTTGGGAAGGCTTAAATCATAAACCGTGTGAAAAAAAGAAGTGCTGGCGTTGGCATCTGCACCAAAATCCATGCCTATGGACTGAAAATAGGTCACCAGTTCCCCGGGCTTGAAATGTTGTGTTCCGTTAAACAGCATATGTTCCAGAAAATGGGCTATTCCCTGCTGCTCACCTGTTTCATGAACCGATCCTGCAAATACATTCAGATGCATACTGACCCGGTCTTTGGGGGTATGGTTTTGCAAAAGAACATACTGGAATCCATTGGGCAGCACCCCGTGAACCAGAGCAGGATCAGCAGGCAGGTTTTGGGAGGCAAAAGGCAGAGTCTGTTTTGGCGCACAGGAAACAAAAGCAGCCCCCATCAGGACCAGTAATATGAAACTGAAGTATTTTTTCACTGATCCGGTCCTAGTTTATGAACTGGGGATCAATTTCAATTTTGCTGTTTTCTTTCAGCTCATTAATCCATGCCTGGTAATACTGTCCCTGCTTGGTCTGCAAAAGCTGCCGCCTTATACCCACAAGGTTCTGCTTGATTTCATCAGATGTGGGCACCTGTTTTTCCTTGAAAGCAACAACAAAAAATCCCTGGTCTGTTTCCAAAACTTTTGGACATAACCGGTTTTTTGGAGTCAGATCAAAAGCAGCACCGGTAAACGCTGCAGATCTGCCGACCCCTTGAATAGAATCATTGCGGGCAAACAACCCGGTGGAAGAAAGTGTCATATTATTTTTTTGGGCAACTGCCGCAAGATTTTCAGCAGATTGTGCTGCAGCAAGCAGTTCTTGTGCTTTTTTTTCTGCAGCTGCCCTGCGAAGTTTTTGCCCCAGGGTATCAATGATTGCTTCTTGTACCATCTCCAGGGGCAACTGCACAGGGTCGATGGTTTCCACTACTTTGATAAGAAAATATGTATTGCCGATCTGCTTGACATCGCTGATCTGCTGTTCTTCAAGGGTAAAGGCGGCATCGGCAAAACCAGCTGCCTGTTCCATATCAAGTCCGTTACCGTTTTGGTCGAAACCATCAGTGGTTTTGACCTGTTTTTCTGTAAGCAGGGCTATCTGTTCCAAAGTATCTCCGTCAATGACAGCATCAAAAGCTTCTCCTGCCTTATAATAGGCTATATTCTGCATTTCCTGTTCTGCCAGACGGATTTTAATCTGCTCAGCTGCCTGTTCCACAGATTTTACTTGTGGCTCAAACCTGTTCATAGCCTTTATCACATGCCAGCCGAACTGGGTTCTGACCGGTTCTGAGATTTCACCGGGTTTCATTAAAAAAGCTTTGTCCGCAAATGGTTTGATCATGCTGTCCTTGTCAAATATACCCAGATATCCGCCGTCCTCACTGGAAGGTCCTTCAGATGTTTCTTTGGCCAGTGCGGCAAAATCCTCTCCGGAAACAGCCCGCTGATAAACTGCTCTGGCTTTTTTTTCAGCTGCTTCCACTGCTTTTTCATCGGCAGTATCATCCACTTTGATCAAAATATGGCGGGCTTCAACTTTTTCCGGTATTGTAAACTCTTCTGGGTGCTGTTCATAATAGTCCTGGACTTGTGCCCGGGTAATCGTTACCTGGCTGCGGTAATCTTGGGGAGAAAATTGTAAATATACCGCTTTGCGTTTGGGTTCAGATTTATACTGGTCCATATTTTTCTGGTAATGCTCCTGGACCTGCTTCGGGCCAGGGGTAATATCTGTAAATTCAGCAGGATCAACCTTTAGGTAATGCACTGCCACCCGGGTGTTTTGATGCAGGTAAAAGCGTTCTGCTTCCAGGTCTGACACAAAAACACTGCCCAGAACCATATCCTGGATTTTCTGCTGCTTCAGGGCATCGCGCTGGAGTTGTTCAAACATTTCAGGGCTCAGTGAATTGAGGGCCAATACACGCTTATACCGGTCCATGTCAAAGACCCCGTCTTTATGAAATGCATCAATATCCAGAATAACCGCTTCAAGTTCCTGGTCTGACACCATGACATTGAGTTTTTCAGCCTGGGCAGACACCAGCTTTTGTTCGATCAGGGAGTTAAGGGCCTGCTGTTTCACATTTAAAGCCTTTAACAGATCATCGGTGAGATTGTCTTGAAACTGCGCCCGCATTCGTTCCACCAGATTCCGGTAAGCATCCTGGAATTCGTTGACGGTAATTGGTTCATCATTCACAGAGGCCACTGAATTGTTTCGGTCTGAATTCATGGAACCCACACCCAAAAACACAAACACCACCACAATAATTCCAAGAAAAATTTTGATGATCCAGTTGCCAGTATTTTCCCGCAGATAACGCAGCATTGATTTCTCCTTCATACACCCGATGATTGAAAATTAATAAAACACTCCATTCTATCCTTTCGTGGTGCCTTGTGTCAATATTTTCTTCCCGGTCCATCACCTGTTCCACACCGGGAATTATTATTATTTTTAAAAAATTGTAATTTTTGTATTGACACATGTCTGTGTTTCGATTATTAATCAGCATCTTCTTCGATGTGGGGCTGTAGCTCAGCTGGGAGAGCGTACGGCTGGCAGCCGTAAGGTCAGGGGTTCGATCCCCCTCAGCTCCACCAAGTCTTGTTTTCCAGGGATAAATCAACTAATCCATATCATCTACGGGTGTGGCATAAAGTATATGGTTTTTATTGATCAGAATTGTCTGGTAACTGTCAGATGCGGTCTGATGTACCTGGTGCAGGGTGGCATTGAAAACGGTTAAAAAATTTTCATGATAATCCCCTACAAGATCGCTTAACCTGTCATATCCATTACCGCGATTCAAATTAACTTCTCCTTTGATCTGGGTCCCATCCGCAAGTTTGATCTGCAAAGTACGGCTTTCAATGATGGTATCCATGACAATTTCCTCCTGTTTTCATGCTGGATACTGAGTTTAATATCCAGGCAAATGGTGTTTATACGCATATAGTTCTTTTTTACATGGTTTATTTCTGTCATGGGATGACAAGGCAAGCCCGGGGTATTTACAGGGCAACAGAAGATAAAGCTTACCTCAGTTGTCAACATGCAAAAATTACCCCGGGCTGATCACTGTTATTTTTCAAACCGGACAACAAACACATGGCTGTTGCCCCTTCTGAACAACAGCTGGGCAATCCGCCCTTTTTCAATCCGCTCAAGCAGGGACAAATATTCTTCAATACTGGTGAGCTGCTGGCGGTTTAGTTCCATGAGCAGATCACCGGGCCGGACCCCAGATTTTTCTGCCGGAGTGCGGGGTTTTATTTCCGTTACAACAAGGCCTTTAATATCCGCAGGATATCCCAGACGTCTTGCAATATTCTCATCCACAGGCTTGAATTTGAAGCCAAACCCGTCAAATGCATCACTGGATGCCAAGGTCTCGGGATCCTGGTCCGGCCGTTCCCCAAGGGTCACCTTGACAATTTTTTCTTTTCCCTCTCTTACAAGGGTCACATCAATGGTTTGGTTGACCTTTAAATTGGCTATGGTGATGGTCAGATCCCTGGAGGTATCGATCTGTTTGCCATTGATGGCAACGATGACATCCCCGGGCTCGATGCCGGCTTCATATGCGGGATTGTCCTCATAAACCTTGGCCACATACACACCCCCGGTATCTTTGATGCCGTAATACTCTGCAAGTTCCGGGGTAACATTCTGGATTGCCACCCCCATCCATCCCCTGGACACCTGCTGGGTTTCGATAAGCTGATCAATTATGTTCGTGGCCAGATCAGAAGGAATGGCAAACCCGATTCCCTGGCCTGAGCGGACAATGGCGGTATTGATACCGATAACTTCACCGTCCAGGTTGAGCAAAGGCCCGCCGCTGTTACCCGGGTTAATGGAGGCATCGGTCTGAATAAAATCATCATAAGGGCCGGAGCCCAGAATCCGTCCCTTGGCCGATATAATACCTGCTGTGACGGTCTGTTCAAGTCCAAAGGGGCTGCCGATGGCCACCACCCAGGATCCTATTTGTGCATCTTTGGATCTGCCGAATTTCAGCGGCTGCAGATCTTTTGCATCCACCTTGATAAGGGCCAGGTCGGTCATGGGGTCGGTTCCCACAATTTTGCCGTCATATTCCTCTTTGTCATGGAGGATAACCTTTATTTCATCCGCATCCTTTATCACATGGTTATTGGTGACAATATATCCGTCTTTGCTGATGATAAATCCGGATCCCAGGCTCTGTTCCTTGCGGTCCCGGGGCTGCTGGTTGAAAAAGGGGGAAAAAAACTCTTCCAGACCTTCTCTGTTACCAAAGGGTTGACCAAAAAAATGCTGAAACACCCTGCCCCCTCCCTGGATGGTTTTAACGGTCTGAATATTGACCACTGCAGGTTTGACTTCCCGGGCAAGCTCGGAAAAACTGGCCGGAATCATCTGGAAATTTTTCGCTGCCAGGGTCGGCACCGGCAGCATCACAAGGCTGACGAACATAACCAGAAAGACTGCACTGATTTTATTGATGTGTTTCATGGGTCTTCTCCTTTTCAATAGGTTCAAAAATATATACCAAACCATGATTTATTCTATTCCTGCTATTATAATACCGAAATATGATGTTTAAATGACCTGAAAATTACAATACGGTAATGTAAGGGTAAAAACAGATCCCCTGCCGGGTGTGCTTTTTACCCGGACATCTCCCCCATGGGCCTGTGCAATGGTTCTGGCCAGAGGCAGTCCCAGTCCTGTGCCCGGACTGTTTCTGGATGATTCAGCCCGGAAAAACCGTTCAAAAATGCGCTCCTGAAAGCGTGGTTCAATTCCCGGTCCGGAGTCAATCACCTGAATAGCAAGGTATTCACCGGGTTTTTGCCTGGCCTGAACCCTAACCTGTCCACCTTTGTCCGTATATTTCAGGGCATTGTCCACAAGATTGGAAAATGCGCGCTGGAGCATTTTAATATCTGCATTTACATAAAAAGTATGTGCAACACTGCAGGTAAATTGAATCTGCCTGTCCTCTGCAACCGGTACAAACAGATCACAGGCTTGCTGGATCATCCGGGTTATGTTCACCTGCTGAAAGTGAAATCCGCTTTCTCCTGCCTCTGTTCGGGAAATAACCAGCATGGTATTGATCATATCTAAAAGCCGGTCGGATTCCTCAATAGTATCCGCAGCCACAGCATAAAAATCATCCATGGTATCACCCTGTATCATGGCCATTTCCGCCATTCCCCGAATCCGTGTAACCGGACTTTTCAAATCATGGGCTATATTGTCCCCCATTTCCCGGACACTGTTAACCAGGGTCTGGATACGATCCAGCATCTGGTTAAAGGTATTGGCCAGATGATCCAGTTCATCTTTGCTGCCGGTTTCAGGCACGCGTTTCTGAAGATTTGAACCTGTAATCTGCTTGGCGGTTCGGGTAATGGTATCCACCCCCAGCAATGCCTTGCGCACCAGAAACCAGCCGGAGAGAGCGGAAAAACCGATGATAAATGCCATGGCCACCACAAATACCAGTTTAAAGGCATTGAGAAATTTGGCTTGTACGTCCATGGCAGTACCGGTTTGCAAAATTACATTGCGTGCAACAAAGGCATACAGAATGCGTGCCTTTTGGGTATTGTCCACAGTACGGGTGTCGAATACATGGGATTTTTTTTTCACCAGCAGGTCCAGCAGTTGCTGGTTCACTTTGATATCCTTCCAATAAGACATGTGGGAGGATGCAAACACCTCTCCATTGGGATAAAGCAGTCTGAAAAATATCAGTTTTTCTCCGGCTGCCTGGGCTTCTATAACCGCCAGGTTACTGGCCCCCGGCAGTCCGCTCTGTTGAATAACTGCGGAAAACTGGCTGGCTTTTTCCAGCAGTTCCTGGTCGGTCTGGTCCTGAAGGGTGGACACGGCCAGATAATAAAAAAGCACAAATGCCACACAGGCGGATATGGAAAAAATCCCGGTATACCAGAGGGTGAGACGAAAACTGATGGTCCTGAACAGATCAGGCATCCTGTATCCTTAATACATATCCGGCACCCCTTACCGTGTGAATCAGTTTTACAGGATAATCTTTGTCGATTTTTTCCCGTAACCGGCAGATTCTTGCCTCCACCACATTTGTCATGGGATCAAAATTATAATTCCACACATGTTCCATGATCATGGTTTTGGACACCACCCGTTCCCGGTTGCGCAGCAGGTATTCCAGCAGAGAAAATTCCAAAGGCTGCAGATCGATGGCATTGTTCCCTCTTTTGACCTGGCGTTTCACAATATCCAAAAACAGATCTTCATAAGAAAGGATGACCGGATCTGTCATATTGCCGCCCCTTCTGATCAATGCCTGGATCCGGGCCAGCAGCTCGGAAAAAGCAAAGGGTTTGGTCAAATAATCATCTGCACCAGCCTCAAGACCCCTGACACGGTCTTCCACCCGGTCCCTTGCGCTCAGCACAATAATAGGGGTATTGTTATCATGTGCCCGGATTTTACCTATCAGAGAAAATCCATCCAGTTCCGGCAGCATAATATCAATGATCAGGGTGTCATAAGATTTTTCAAACGCTTTTTCAAATCCCAGAATTCCTGTGGATGCGGTATCCATGGCAAATCCGGAAGCCCGCAGTCCTTTTTCCACAAACCCGGCGATTTTTTGATCATCTTCCACCAGCAGCACCCTCATGAACGTGTATTCTCCAAAATGATTTTTTGCCGGACATTTCTTGTAATGATATTCTGGATCATTTCATTATTATATGACCCCCCTGTGGATAATCAATATTGATTTGATTTTTTTTGACAAAACCGGTAGTGTAGTCTCAAAATTTTACCTCTATTATTATAAATCAAGGAAACCGACCTGTTTCATGAAATATACCTGGTGGATTTTACAGATTGTGCTGATGCTGATTTCTGTTTTTTTCTGTTTTTTCGGATTTGACCTGCTCATGGCATCCTATGGTCTTGAAGACCCTTTCAGTTTTATCATGACCTTTTTTGCCGCCAACTTTATCCTGCTTATCAGTACCACCCTGGTATTCACATTTGTCATCAAAATGGTCCGGGTGTTCATTCGGATCCAGAACAACATCTGATATCAGGCATTTTTCTTCATGTCAGTTCTCTTTTCCACCACTGAAATCTCCAAAACATTTGGCGATGACTCCCTTTTTTCAGATCTGAGCTTTGATGTAAAAAAAGGCGAACATCTGGGGCTCATCGGCAGCAACGGCAGCGGCAAATCCACTTTGCTCAAGATCATTGCCGGCATGGTGCTTCCTGACAGCGGTGAGGTGGCAGTGCAAAAAGGACAGCGTATCGTCTATCTTGCCCAGGAAGACGTCCTGGATCCGGATCAAACCGTTGAACAAACGCTGTACAACAGTTTGTCATCTTTTCCCATGGATGACAAGGAACGCCACCGGCGGATAAACCAGGCCACAGGAAAAGGCAGATTTGCAGATACAAACATCCTGGTGAAACATTTGTCCGGGGGGTGGAAAAAACGCCTGTCCATCACCAGGTCCCTGTGCATGAACCCGGATCTTCTGCTGCTGGACGAGCCCACCAACCATCTGGACATCAGCGGCATTCTGTGGCTGGAGCAGGTCCTTGTATCTGCGCCGTTTTCCTATATTATGGTGAGCCACGACCGGGCTTTTCTGGAAAATGTGTGCAAAAGTATCATGGAAATGGGCAAATTTTACGCCCGGGGATATTTTAAAATTCAGGGATCCTACCAGGTTTTTGAAAAAGAACGCCAAAAATTTCTGGCAGCCCAGAAAAAACAGCAGGCATCTTTGGCCAGTAAAATGCGCAGAGAAGACCAGTGGCTCAGACAAGGACCCAAGGCCAGAACATCCAAGGCCCGGTTCCGCATTGACCAGGCAGATAAACTGCGCCAGGATCTGGGTGCACTCAAACAAAGAAACCGCCACATTGCCACAGTGGATATTGATTTCACCACCACTGGCCGCCAGACCCGAAAACTGATACAGGTGCATAACCTCACCAAAGGATTTGAAAAAAACTGCCTTTTTTCCGGTATTACCTTTGAACTGGGGCCTGGGGTCTGTCTTGGGGTGGTGGGTGAAAACGGCTCCGGCAAATCCACGTTTCTATCTTTGCTGGAAAAAAAGACGGTGCCGGATCTTGGTACGGTCAAATGGGCGGAAGGTTTGAAAATTGCCGTATACGACCAGGACAGAACACAGCTGGACCCTGAAACCCTGCTGCGGGATGCACTGAATCCAGCCGGCGGAGATTCGGTCAACTACCTGGGGAAAAGCGTGCATGTGGTGACCTGGGCCAAACGGTTTCTGTTCATGCCGGATCAGCTGGATATGCCGGTCAAGCGCCTGTCCGGCGGAGAAAAAGCCAGGATCATTCTGGCCGGTCTGATGCTGCAGCCTGCTGATGTCCTGCTTCTGGATGAACCCACCAATGACCTGGATATTTTGTCTTTGGAAGTTTTGGAACAAAGCATCCAGGAATTTGCCGGTGCTGTGGTGATTGTCTCCCATGACCGGTATCTCATGGACCGGGTCTGTCACCGGATACTGTATCTGGATCCTATGGCAGGTGCGGCATTTTACAAGGATTTCAACCAGATTCTCAAAGCCAGACACCTGCAGAAACAGCCTTTGGGAAAACAGGCCTCTTCTGGTTCTTCTGTCAAACCGCCACCAAAAAAGCCTTCTGGTCCCAAACCTGGTTTTTCCTATAAGGACAAGTATGAGCTGGAACATATGGAAGAAAACATTCTGGCGGCAGAAGCCCGTGTGGAAACCCTGCATGCCAAAATCCAGGATCCTGATTTTGCAGCACAGGTGGCACAGATGACCAGGGCGTGTAAAGAACTGGAACAGGCTGAAAAACAGGTCCAGGATCTATACACCAGATGGCAGATCCTGGAAGAAAAAAAAGCTGATGCTGAAAAATAAACACTCATTCTTTGATGAGAAATTCCTCCAGTTTTTCAAAGAGCGTTTCCGGCCAGATATCGGCTGTTAAAAACAATTGTTTTTCTTCCGGGGTCAGGTTTTCTTTGATGGCCTGGGGAAGGCTGTCAAATGCCGCCTGCCGTTCTTTTTTTGCTTTTTTATCCATTTTCATCCATGATTTATCTGTTTTGCATAATTTGGTTACATGAAAAGACGTGACAATAAAAAGGTGACAGCGGTTTCCACTGTCAATATCCGGGAACCGATGCTGTATGGAACAAACCCGGTATCTTCAAATGTTTTCACCTCCAGGTCAATCCAGCCACCCTCAGGCCCGACAGCCAGAACAACCTGCTGATTCACCCCGCCGGGACAAGGATTGTGTGTTTTGGGATGGGCCATGATGCACCGGCAGCCCTTTGCAATCTTCGGCAGTTCCTGTTTTACAAATCCGGCAAAAAACCGCTTTTTATGAATACCGGGCATTTTGGTATCCTTTGCCTGTTCCAGTCCCAGCAGTGCATATTCACAAAGTTTTTCATCTGTGAGTACCGGGCTCTGCCAGAAGCTTTTTTCCACCCGCCAGGAATTGACCAGATAAATATTTTTTACACCGAGACTGGTAACACTCTGGATGATGCGTTTGAGCATCTTGGGCCGGGGCAGTGCCAGAACCAGGGTTGCAGGCAATGGTGCCGGTGGTGCCTGGTTAAGGGTCACCGCCATGTCCACCTTTTTATCATCAATATGGAGAATGACGGCAAATCCCATGTTTGCGTTGAGCATACCGCAGACCACCCGGTCCCCGGGTCCGGCCTTGAGCACATTTTTGATATGGACATGGCGCCTGCCTGTGAGGCTGACCCGGTCAGAACCGGTGAAATCGTTAAAGGTGAGCAGTATCAGGTTCATGGTCAGAAGGTAACAGTTTCACAGGCACCTGCCTGGTCCTTCAGGGTTTCCCGCCATTGGATATTTCCTAAAAGCATTGCCAGTTCCTCTGCCAGATGGACCGGCCTAAGAAACGGATGGCGGCCCAGGCCCTGGAGGCAGGAAGGACAGTTGGTCAAAATCCTGGTATGCCCGTCTCCGGGAACATGGTCCAGGGCCTTTTGTTTGCGCACCAGCATGGAATGGCTGATATTCGGTGTGGAAAGGGCCATGGTGCCGGCTTCAGAGCAGCAGAAGGGAACCTGTGTCACAGTGATGCCATGTGTCTTCAGCAGAGAGGGGGCAGCATCTTTCAGAGAATCGTGACATGGGGCATGGTACAGACATGCCTGATACCCCTGTATGGGTGCTTTCAGATGGTTGAGCACGTATCCTGCAATATCTGTGACAGGACAGCCAAAAATCTGTTCCACATCCAGCTGCACCAGAGATTCCATGCATGTGCCGCAGGATACAAGGCAGGCATCAAAATCCAGATCATGGAACATATCCCGGATCTGGGTCAAGATGATCATGTTTTTTAAAAATATCCGATGAAATTGTTGTGTCCGGGCATTGGCCTGAAATGGGTATCCGCAGCACAAAAAAGGCGGCGGTAGTATGACCCGGTGGTTCTGATGCAGCAAAACAAAGATGGCGGCCATGGAGATGCGTGAAAAAATGCGTTCACTGCCGCAGCCGGGAAAATAAAAAACCGTGGATATGGCAGAGCCGGCAGGCTCCAGCAGCAGGGCCTGGTTTTTCTGGGTCACAGGCAGCACACACCGCAGGGTTTGGGCATCGGGCCTGGCCATTTTTGAGCGCAGCAGCTGCATGCCTCTGGTCCGGGAAAAAATCCGGGTTCCGGCCACCGATGACAAAAGCCCGGCAGCATTGCGCTGTAAAAATGCACCCGCCCCCAGCAGAGCCGGCCTGATCAGGCGGTTGGCAAGAGGCCGCTTTTCGGCCAGGTATGCCAGGGTCATGCGGGTGGATACAGGGGTACGGGTAAACTGCATGGATTTGAGAATGGTTCTTTCTTCAATGCAGATATTGCCGGAATCTATGTTCACCGGACACCTGTCCCTGCACCGGTGACAGATGGTACAGTGATCTGCGATCTGTTCCAGATTTTTGAGAATCTTGAACCCTGTGGAT
>JAABUB010000061.1 GCA_011389575.1 Desulfotignum sp.
CAGGCAGGGGACTTCGATATAATCACGCTCATGGATCGCCAGTGACAGTTCTTCAGGTTTATTGCCTGATGCCTCATTTTCTTTTTCAACATACTGGATCAGGCGCTCAAAGGCAGACAAGGAAAGAGAATGGTCCTGGTCATGCAGTTTTTTGATGTTCAGACGCCAGACAATCTCATACCTGAGTCCTTCATCAGTATTGGCATAGCTTTCAAATTTTTTGAGCAGGTTGTTTAAAAAAGTACTTTTTCCGCACCCATGGGGGCCATAGAAGATATAGATGCGGTTCTGCTGGGCACCATGGCGCAGGTATTCCATTTGTTTCATGAACCGGTTGGCAAAAAGCATGTCCGGAAAATAGGGATTGTCAGATCCTTCCACAAAAAGCCTGGTACAGTCATAATGGGTAAACGCCAGGTTATCCTGCTCACCGATCACAGGATCTTTGTATTCATCCACATGGGCTTTGACCATATCGTGAAACGACTGGAATATATTTCTTAAAATCCGGGAAGGCCGGGCCTTTAAAATATTTAAAAACACCTCAAAAGAGACAGGATGCAGCCGCTGATAGTCCTGAATATTTTTTTCCAGAAGTTCCAGGGCCTGGTCAACAGATTCTGTTGAGGCTGCGTTGTCATCCATCATATATTATAACTCCTGCTTGTGCAGTTTCCGGTCCTTGATTATATACCGCACCCGTTGCCATTCAATGGGAGGCGCTGTCGTATCAGGAAAGGGACCTTGTGCAGAAGGGTCCCAGAAATTGGTATACCTGGGATCCAGCTGGTTTGCGGATTTGGGTTCACTGGTTTCCAGATGCACCGGTCCCCCCCATAAGAATTCAATGCCGATCATGGTATTTTCTATAAAATCCTGCTTCAACGGCTTGTTTTCAAACCGGTGGCCCAGATACAGGATACCGTCTTTGGTTTTTTCAGCATCAATACGGATATCAGGTGGATGGTACAGGGTATTGATGACCATCTGTTTATAATCATCAGCCTTTTTGGACTGAATATAGTACTGCCAGGTCATGTTCTGGTTGTTGATCCGTTTGCCGGCAACAAACAATTTGTGCCTGTCCACAAATGCCTGTTCCAAAAAACAATTGATGAAGGTAAAATCATTCATGTCCTCTCTGACTTTGAAGATAAAAGATTGACCGGTATTTTTGTGCTGGTCGTATTTTTTTTTGAGAACCGCGTCCTTGAGAAGAAAATATGCAAAAGAATACCGTCCCTTATCCTCCATTTCATGAATATGCTCAAACAGGCGCATGCCTAAAGCGTAAGGATTGAGGCCGACCTTGGGCATGGCAGTCACGGAGGCATTGACTTTTGCATAATCGGTTTCATGCCCGCTGATTCTGTCATCGGCCATGAACAATTTTTCATGCCAGAACGATGCCCATCCCTCATTCATGATTTTGGTACGGATCTGGGGCTGAAAATACAAAGAAGTGGTTCTGACAATATGGATCACAGACTTCATCCATTCATTTTCTTCTTTTCGCAAAAAAGGGGAATACCGGAGAATATATTCCATGATATCCATCTGGGGCGGAGATTTCTGAGCAGTTTCCTTTCGAAAGAGTTCATTGAATTCCGGATATTTACCTGTTACCTGGCTGAAAAAATCCACATTGTCTTTTTGGCACTGATTGTACCGGGATATTTCTTTTACATATTCATGCTGGGGCACGGATATGATCTTTTGCAAAAACACATCAAAATAAAAATCTGTCCTGGTAAGTTTTTTGGAACCGGTTTTTAAAAAGGTGCGGTTCAGGTCCCTGTGAAAACCTGTCAGGTTGTCCATTCCCCTGGCAAACTCAATAACATAATCCACCCACCTGCCTTTTTCGCTCCGGAGTCTGGCAATGAGGCGTTTGTCTGCCAGGGCCTGGCCTGCCAGATCAATATCCCAGGTGTTTTTGTAAAACAGGTTGTTCTGGAAAAAATCAATATGGGCCAGAACATGATAAAAAATCATGACATTGAGCCAGTCCGGGTTGTTGTCATTGTAATAGGAGATGGCCGGCCGGGTATTGACAACCGTTTCAAAAGGGTTTGACGGATATGCCTCATACATGCCTTTGCCCGACAGCACCCTGACATCATGCACCCAGTAATCATAAAGGGTGGGAATCATCATTTTGGGGGACAACTCAATCAAATCTCTGTTGGTGACAATGTACTCCAGGGTTTCGTCATCAAACCGCAACCCTGCATCCCGGGCCCGGATTTTGCACTCTTCCATAATGCCTTTGACATGTTGACTGACAAGTTCCATGCACTGCTCACTTTCGGTCAGGCCTGCACAACCATTTCTCAGGAAATCAGGGTCTTGATGCCCTGGATAATCCGGGAATCATCCACATTTTCCGCCATGACATCCAGTTTGATAAGATGGTGGTGACTGGTCAGCAGGCCTGAAGATTGTATGTATTTTTCCACTTCCGTATGTTTGGACCCCACATAAGCATGTTCCACTATGGTTATCCCGATCCTGGCTGCATAGGCCAGCATTTTTTCTATTTCCGCCAGGGTCTGTTTGCCGTCCTTGTCCCAGTCATCCCCGTCTGTTCCGTGGAACACGTAAATATTATAGTCCCGGGCAAGGTTTTCTTTTTCCACAATATCATTCACCAGTTTAAAGGCGGTATACACTTTTGTGCCGCCGGCCACTTTATAGGAATAATATTTTTGAAAATCAGAGACTTCCCTGGCTTCGGTGTCATGGAGAACAAACCGGGTCTCCACCTGTTTTTCATACTGGTACACCAGCCAGGAATAGAGCATCACATGCTGGGATACCACGGTCTGGGTGACCTTTCCCCCCATGGAACCGGAATAGTCCCGCAAAAAAAACACCAGGGCCTGGGATTCATATTCTTTTTCTCTGGAAAGAATCCGGTAGATCAGATCCTGGGGAGAAACAATGAAACCGGTGGTGTCAATGTTTGACACATCCGGGATCTTGCCTAAAGAGATGTTTGTTTCAACAATTTTTTTCAAGGTGGCCTTCTTGTCCAGCACCTGTCCGACACCCTGGTTTTTGTCGGTGAGATCATACACATATCTGGCCAGAACTTTTTTTTTGCCCTTGTCTTTTAAATTGGGCAGTTCAAAATCCTGGGACAGTATTTTTCCCAGTTCATAGGCATTGGCCTCGATTTCGTGCTCACCGCCTTTGCCCTCACCAGGGCCTTCGCCCTCGCCTTCTCCTTCGCCTTCTTCTGGCCGAATGGGCTGTTCGCCGATGACATCTCCCTCCTGGCCTTCACCTGTACCCCCTGTGGGCTCAGTCTCTCCTTGTTCCTGTTCCGCAATGATATCATCATGCACAAATTTTTCTTCCACTGTGGTGGGCACCACAATGATTTTTTCTTTATTGCCGGACCCGGGTTTCACAATCCGTCCGATACGGATCTTGCGTTTAAATCCGTCTTCTTCTCTTTTTTTATCCCTTTCAAGGAGTTCATCAAGGGTTATCATGCTGCACCCCCTTTTTAATTGTCATCCTCCTGGCTGCAGAAATACTCAATAGTCTTCTGGGCACAGGTGCGGCAGTACCCGAGTTTGCCATTCATGGTGGTGATCATGCGGTCATACAGTTTCTGGTTTTCTTCATTGGTTCTGTTGGCCAGGGCTCCGATCAAAGATCCGGCACCGGCAATATCTGATTTAAGCCGGACATCGGTGATGGCCTTGACCAGTTCCAGGTTATCCATAAAATCATAGTTGGGATCCACCGACAGTTTCTGGCCGTAGATCTTGCGGATGGAATTGCGGAAAGATGCCCGCTGTTCTTCTGTTTTCAGCCCCAGGCGTTCCTCCACGTTTTTGATATACCGTTCATCTATTTTCAAGGCTCTCAATTCACCGGTCTGGGGATCCTTGTATTTCCACATCATGTCCGGTCCCAGGTGTTCGGCATCAACACCGATGATCATGTTCACATAATTGCGCACATCCTTTTTAATGGCAAGGGGTTCATCCATATAGGCGTTGAACATCTCTGTCATGATGCGCTCCCTGTATAGGCCCTTGGCGATTTTCAGATCTTCCATGAATTTGGCCCGGTCAGCGGGTTCATGAACATAATCCAGCACGACCCGTTCCAGAGACGTGAAAATATCCAGGGCAAACATGCACTTGCCCTCATTGGTTTCAGAAGACTCCAGCAGCAGCTGTACCGCCCTTCCCAGGTTCCGCTGCCCCAGCCCTTTCTGGCCGAAACGTTTGGTGATATCCGTATCCTGGTTTAAGGTATCAATGAGTTCCGCCAGGGTTTTCAGGCTTTTTTCTCCGGCCACTTCCCCGGCTGCCAGCTTCATGGTTTCCACTGGTGTCAATTTTTCAGATCTTGGCAGCCGGGTCAAAACAACGGCAACCGATGCAGCATAGTTCAGGTTGGGGTCCTGGTGAAGGATCTCATGGGCCAGTGAACGCTTGACATCTTTGCCGATGGCATATTCAGTCAATGTTTTCTGGATCTTGTAATCGGTGTTATGCGCGACATAGCAGATCCGGCAGCGGTCAACAATAGGGGCTTCTTCTCTTTCAGAAAGAAAGGTGTCAAACTCTGAATTGTTGCTGGTGGCAATGATCAGGGTGTCGATGGGCCACTTGAACCCGTCCAGTTCGATCATCCTGTTCTGGATGACCCCAAGATAGACCTGGACCAAATCTTTTTTGTTTTTATAAATTTCATCGGAAAAATGGATTCCACCGCCTGCCACCCGGGCCAGGGCACCGCGCCGCAGGTCGAACCGGTAAGGATTGTTGGTATCGGTTATGTGAAGCAGCCGCTGAATGGATTCTTCTCCCATAAGATCCACGGCAGATGAAGTGATCTTGTCCTTGGCCGGATATTTTCCGGTGATGGTGCCCAGGCTTTCAATGAGCGGCACTGGTACGATTTCCACAAATGACAGCATTTTGTCGATATCATTGTCACAATATTCTCTGATATGGTTCCAGATATAGGCGGAACAGGCACCAAGGGGCCGGTATTTTGCATAAATATTTTCAATCTGCAGATCAGTGAATCTGAATTTTTTCGCCAGGTATTCCATGGACCGGTCTTTGGATGCTTCAATGCTCATGGCCAGGATCATGGGATCCTCATAAGTCTGGGATTCAATGAACCGAATTTGTCCATATCCCCCGAGGGTATCCAGCTTGAGGAATCTGAAAGTATATTTCTTGTTCTCGGGAATTGATAAAAATTCTCTGTAGCGGTCGCACAGATAATCCACAAAAAAGGTTTTGCCGTTTCCGGGTTCTCCCACCAGAACAAAGGCCATCTCCCTGGAAGAGCCGCCTTCAGAGGCATCCTTGACAAAGGAAACAAACGAGTTGATCTCATCATACATGCCCACCAGGTGTTTTTTGCCCCGGGTGAAAAGGTCGAACTGGTAGGTGGATTTTCCTTTTACAGTGATTTTCTGAATACCGGCATCCAGAATCATTCGGGAAACGCCCTGAAAAGCATCTTCAAATACTTTTTTCCCTTTTTTGACTGCATCCACATGTTCCAGCAATGAATTGGCTTTTGCGGTAGTTGCTTTTGTTTTCACGGCCATGTTGTTCTCCCTCCTGGGTTACAAAAAAAGACGCGTTCGCATTAAAATTGGTCTTGTTTCAGCCGGAAGCAGATCCCATACACCACTGTCCTCCGTTGATTGCGGATATTGGTATTTTTTGGGTTGTTTAAAAATTTGGGTTGTTTAAAAAAAAGGCGAATATGTAAAAATATACCAACCAGCTTATTTTCTGTCAAACGGTTTGATTCATTTGCTTTTGAAGGAAATTTCTTTTTCGGTTTGAAAAACTATGATAGTATGCGATCTGAGCCAAACCAGCGGTTTGTAAAGGAGACATGCAAACAGTGGATAATACGAATACACAAAAATATCCGGTTGGAGAAAATTCATTATCTGTTCATGATATCACTCGGGAGATAGATGCCGGAATCGCTCTCACCAGGTTTGTATTGAAGCGATTTGGCAGCAGGTTTTGTGTGGAGATGGTAAAAGGACGTCCCTGGTATGCAAAAAAAGATCTTCCTCTGATGCTTTGGATCAAGCAGGCTCTGGAATCCGGCAGACTACCAGAAGAAATAGAAAAAACACTTGACGCTGATCCGGACCTGCACAAAAATCACCACAAAGATACCAGCGATGTTAATAAAGCCCTGTCCTTTGAACAGGCTGGTGAAGATATACGGATCGGCAAAGATGGATTTCAGCTTATCAGGTCACTTTTTAACAATATGGAAGATAACCAGAAAAAAATTGCCCTGGCCCAGGAAAAAAGAGCGGCAGTAGAAGAAAGAAAAGCTGCGGCTCTTGAAAAAAGAGCTGCGGCAGAAGAGAAAAAAGCTGCGGCCATGGGCAATATTGCCGCAGCGCTCCAGCAGATGATCACACAGGGCAGTCAGGATCCTGCAATTCAGGCGATAACCCATGAAGCGGTCCGGACCATCCAGGCAGAAGATGATTTAACCCAGCTGCTGGATATCCGTTTGCCCGATGCAAAAGATCTGGATGATCTGGCAGATGTAATTGATTCTGCATCCTCTGACCAGCCGGACAAAAACGATCTGGATGATCTGACCCAACTGGTGGATGTCCCCCAAAAAACCGATACTGCAAAAGACCTGGATGATCTGGATGACCTGGGTATATTGATCACAGATGGGTCTGAAAACGAAGCATCTGTGGATCTGGATGATTTGTCTTTGCTGGTGCAGCCGTCTGAAACAGATGACCTGGATGATCTTTCCCGATTGATACCTGCTGAAAATGAACCGGGGGACAACCTCGGCAGACAGACTGACCAAAACGATGCACCCCTTGATGATCTGGCAGCACTGGTGAATACGGAACCTTCCCTGAAACCTGATATTTCCCGTGATCAGGGCCTGGAAAAATACAAAGCCGCAGTGATGAAAATCATCATGTCATTAAAGACCCGGGGAGTTACTGCTGAAGAAGCAGCCCGGCGGTTGAACCAGGACAAAGTGGAAACTATTTCAGGAAAGCCCGACTGGACGGTAAAAGCGATTTCACAAATTTATTCATTCATTGACGCGGCCAGTTGAGACCGCTTTACCTGGCACCTGCTTTTTTTGCAAACCGGGTATCCACAAACTTTTCCATATCAACCAGACTGGTCATGATCTTCATTTTGTCCATCATATATTTTTGAATGGTTTCCAGATCCTCTATTACCGGAAGCAGTTCACCGGTGAGTATGCGATCCGGCGGCCGGGTCAATACCCGGTGAATCACCTCTTTTTGCTGGGACAGAAAGTCTCCGCCAATAACAGATGCCGGATCCGGCTGTGCATCAATGGCAAGACCGGATCTCACAAAACTGGTGCAGATTTCCTGGATGGCTTCAGGGTATTTTTCCATGATTTCGGTGCGCATGACAAACACACAGCAGGGGTGCTTTGGCCATAAATCCTTGGACAGGTAAAATTCTTCTCCATCTCCCTGGGCAATGACCTGGGAGCCGAAAGGTTCGGCCACAATAAAGCCGCCGATTTCTCCTTCTTCATCCAGCTGGATGGCTTCAGGCATCTGAAACGGGGCCACAACTTCCAGTATGACATCCACATTGGGTTCGCTGGCCCGGCCAGGGGTCAGCCCTTTTTCCGACAAAAGTTTGTGAAACAGCATGTTGTGAATGGACAACTGATAGGGAATCAGAACAGTCTTTCCGGCAAAATCTTCGATTTTTTCTATGTGGGCGTTTTTGCTCTTAACCAGAACACTGCCGGATTTATGGGTGAGCAGCAGCAATTTTAAATCAATTCCGGATTTGTACAGATCCATGGCAGTAGGGGCCAGGATCAGGGCACCATCCAGCGACTTGGTGGCAATGGCATCTGCAACCTCATTCCATCCGTTTTTGACAACCGTCTCAAGGGAACAATGGGTAAAGGTTTCCATACCTTTTTCAAGTTTGAGCTTGGTCACCCCCAAAATAAGGTGGTCGGTAATTTTCAGATATCCAATTTTTATTGCCGGTTTTTCCGCCATCAAGGTACCTCCAGAATATAATCATGGATTAAGACAATCTTTCCTATTATGCTTAACTGTATTTCAAAGTCAATAATAAACTGTCTGACCGGGCCGCATGGTTATTTTAAAACCAGCTGCATCTTTTCTTTGAAATGACGGGCCAGGATCAAATCTTCCGGTGTTGTCAATTTTATATTCGCAACCTCACCCCGGGTGGTATAAACGCTGAAACCTGCATGTTCCATAATGGACGCATCATCTGTTCCCGTAAAATTGGTGATCCCGGCATATGCAAATGCCTTCAGAATCAAATCAAGGCAAAATACCTGGGGAGTCTGGGCCCTGTATATCTGATCCCGGTCCAGGGTTTTTTCCACCTGCTGGTTGCGGTCAATCAGTTTGAGAGTGTCATTAACCGCCAGCACCGGGATGCATCCTCCCTTCCGGGCCGCAACAGCCATAAGGCGGTTGATCAATTCAGGACTTACAAAAGGCCGGACCCCGTCATGGATAAGCACCAGTGTGCTGTCCGGGGTATCAGTAATCTGTTTTGCCTTATCGAGCCCGTTGAAAACAGATTCCTGCCGAGTCTTTCCCCCTGCAATCACATGGATCTTTTGTGAAAATGCATAGGGCTGGATAATAATTTTTCGGCAATAGGTCCGGTCTTCTTCGGGGACCACCAGAATGATATCATCCAGAAGGTTGTGGCGGTCAAATACCATCAATGTCCTGGTCAAAACCGGGATTTTATCGAAAACCAGGTATTGCTTTTTTATGGAACCGCCCATGCGGCACCCTTTCCCCGCTGCCACAATAACAGGTATTCGCCTGATAAAATCCATGGTTTAACTCAGGTAGGACAATTGTCTGGGCAGCGGGGTTCCTTTTCCCATATGGTCTTCCCCATAGTTTACACCAGCCAGAATGACCAGGTCGTGCAATGCCCTGGAATCTCCTGTAAATACGACGGTTTCAACATTTTCTTTCTTTATCTTTCCCCCTGCCCACTGGATATCCAGAACCGAAGAAGCATCAAAATGGTCAGCGCCCACCCGCAGAATCACTTCTCCGCCGTAATGCTGGACAATTTTTGCCACCAGAAGGCTGGGGCGGCTGTGAAACCCTCTGTCCATGGGGATGGACACCTCAACAGAGGAGGTTTCCATATTTTTGTTCAAAATATGAGAGGCCACCTGCTTTCCGGATGACAAAAACCTCCAGGCATAAAACAGACAAAAATTTACCGCCCGGTCCAAAAGGACATCCGGATCGATCAATTGGGCCAGAGATTGCCTGACACGCATGTAAACATCTTTGAATCCCACATCATACAGATGGCGTTCATAAAAATGCAGCAGCCGCCCCATGACCTGGAGAATATGAAAAACAATGGAAAAATGGCTGCGCAGCTGATCTAAAAGCATGTTTTCTTCCGAGGAGTGGGTTTTCACCACATAGGAATCAAAAGAGGATTGAATATTATGGACTTTCATTTCAAAACTGCGGATATTGACTTCATTGATTTTTTCAGGCACCAGCAGCTTAATATCTTTTACATCATACCGTTCATAAAAAGAAAAGGATTCAAATGCCTTTACCACATCAAGGAATTCACTGGAAATACGGGTCAGATTTTTTTTCTGGTTATCTCTGGCTGTAAATTCATCAATATTGTGATCCAGCTGCTGGGTGGATGAAATGCCGGGAAAATAACTCAGATTATATCCGGAGCGGGGAATGGTGATCTGCAGGCGCCTGGCCTCCGCCAGAATAACCGGGGCAGCCAGTTTCAAGGAATCCTGAAGAATTCTCAAGGTATCAGTGGCTTCCTGTTTGAAAAGATCATGTCCGGCATATTCAAGCTGATAGAATGTAAGACGGTTCAGAATGTGGCGCTGGGAATAGCAGGCCAGGGCCATATGCCTTACCAGGGCACCCAGTTCCCGGTAAAAAAGCCACTCTGAATTTTTCTTGGCCCCATGAAAATCCAGAAAATCTTCCAGAATATGGGAATTGATGATCAGCTTGGAAAACAGCTTTTTGGTGAATAGATAGGTATCATCTTCAATGGTGGTGATAAAATGGATGCATTTTAAAAATTCAAAAGAAAAAATATTGGCTTTTTCTTTGAATGAAATATCACAGCTGTTATTCATCTGGATTTTCCCGGTGAAGGTAAATTTCGGTCTGACCGGCCAGTAAGCCGAATTCTGTTACCTGTCCCGGTTACCCGGAAAAAAACAGGTCAACGATCATTCATCTGGGATGTACGTTGCCGCACACCTCAAGCAACCTACCCGGAAACTTCGGACGGACAGCCCTCAAGCGTTTCCCTATTTGGTCTTGCACCGGACGGGGTTTACCAAGCTTTCCCGGTCACCCGGGAAACTGGTGCGCTCTTACCGCACCGTTTCACCCTTACCTTCTTGAGGTTGGAACCAACCCGCAAAAGGCGGTCTGCTTTCTGCTGCACTTTCCTTCACGTCACCGCGACTCCACGTTATGGAGCGTCCTGTCCTGTGGTGTTCGGACTTTCCTCCAGGTCTTTGACCCAGCGATCGTTCAGTCCGGTCAGACCGAAATCAAAAAATTATTCCCCTGACAATGGATCATCATTTACATGGTAAAGAATCCGGCTGCACTGGGGGCATGAAATCAATTGATTGCCCCGCTGCACCTCAATACATAACTGCGGGGGAACATTCATAAAACAGCCCATACAGGACTCATTTCTCACCTGGGCAACAGCCTGGCCCTGGTTCATTCTGGACACTTTTCTGAACCGGGTCATCAAAGACGGGTCCAGGTCCTGTCCGATCTTTTTCTGCTGGGCCAAAGATTCTTCAAGCAATTCCCTGTCATCCACAGTTTTTTTGTCAATTTCCGCCTGCTCCGCCTTGATCTGTTCTGCCAGCTGCAAAAACTGTTGTTCGCTTTCCTCAACCCGTATTTGTGCAGCTTCTTTCTGGTCATAAAATTCCAGCAGCTGGTTTTCCAAGGCATCCTTGCGTTTTTTATTGTCATCCACTTCCCGGAGCAATACCTGGTACTCTTTGTTGGTCTTTACCATTCTCAGGGTTTCATTGCTTTTTATGATCCGGTCATCCACGGTTTTGATTTCCTGCTCTGCATCATTACATTTTTGCTGAATTTCTTCCAACTCCAGCTTGTTTGCATTTAAAGCAGATTCAAATTCCTTACGTCTGGAGGCCAGTACTTGTTTTTCTTTTTCCACTTTCTGGATAACCGATTGAAGCCTGTAAATTTCAGATTCAATCTGCTGGAGCCTCACAAGGGTTTCAATATCTTGTTTTAAAGTCTGGTTCATAAGCTGTCCTTACACTATGGCAAATGGATCTGCTTCCTGATCAAAATCGATTATTTCCAGGTCATGCCCCGCATGAGAGGCCGCCTGGCGCATCCTGCGGGCCAACAGGTCCTTTGCAATGATTTCCGAGGCAAAATGCCCCACATCAATTAATGCCCTGCCCCGGGCTTCAATCAGGCGGGCATCGTGGTATTTTATATCGCCGGTGACATACAGGTCTGCCCCTGATGTTAAAAAATCCTGTATCAACGATCCGCCGGATCCTGTGCATACGGCAATTTTTTCCACCAGTAAATTCATATCCCCCACCACCCGAACCTGACTGACCCCCAGTTGCTTTTTGATTTTTGACACCATTTCTGCCAGGGTAATGGCAGATGCTATGTGTCCGATTCTTCCGATACCGGTTCTGCCAAAGTCTTCATCTGAAATGCCGTGATCCGGCACAAGTGGGTGGGTGCATACAACCCCGATGCGGTCAGCAAAAAAATCATTCAGCCCGTTTCGGGCTTTGTCCAGATTTGTATGTGCACAGACAATGGCAATTTTTTCTCTGGCCGCAAGAGCAATGGCTGATCCGGGCATGTGCTGAAAATCAATGGTTTTTTCCGTGGTGATAAACAAAGGGTGGTGGGTAAGTACCATATCTGCTTCCCATTTTCCGGCTGCCTGCATCACCTGCATACAAGGGTCGAGACCCACCAGGATTTTTTTTACCGGCCATGTGAAATCACCGACACAAAGACCGCAGTTATCCCAGGATTCGGCCAGACTGTGAGGGGCGATCTCATCGATTATATCTATGATCTGCTTTACGGTTGGTGCCATGACCCATCAGCCCCAATAAAAAAAGCGTGGTGAAATGCCACGCTTTGAAGATTCATCCCGGTATTGCTTTTTTACAGGCATATTCATATATGGCCTGACCATCCTTATCTTTTTTCCATTCACAATCGTTGTCTGTCCGGGCGCATGGTGGGCCCACCTGGATTCGAACCAGGGACCGACCGGTTATGAGCCGGTGGCTCTGCCAAACTGAGCTATAGGCCCTTTACCGTTGGCACCCAAACAAACTTTAATTATATATAGCAAACCCGTATCCAAGTCAACATCTAATTTTCTATAAATGTCTTAAGCTTCTTGCTCCTTGTGGGGTGGCGCAATTTTCTCAAGGCCTTGGCCTCGATCTGGCGGATACGTTCCCTTGTCACGGTAAAATCCTTGCCCACCTCTTCCAGGGTATGATCTGATTTTTCACCAATACCAAAGCGCATGCGCAATACCTTTTCTTCTCTGGGAGTAAGGGTGGCAAGAATTTTACGCGTCTGTTCCGCCAGGCTGAAGTCAATGGCAGCTTCCGAAGGAATTGAAAATTTCTTGTCTTCAATAAAATCCCCGAGATGGCTGTCTTCTTCTTCTCCAATGGGGGTTTCCAGAGAAATGGGTTCTTTTGCGATTTTTAAAACCCGCCTGACCTTGTCTATGGGGATTTCCATTTTTTCAGCAATTTCCTCGGGAGAGGGTTCTTTACCCATTTCCTGTACCAGATACCTGGAGGTTCTGATAAGTTTGTTGATGGTTTCAATCATATGCACGGGAATACGTATGGTTCTTGCCTGGTCTGCGATGGCCCGGGTGATGGCCTGGCGGATCCACCACGTGGCATAGGTGGAAAACTTGTAGCCCCGCCTGTATTCAAATTTGTCCACCGCTTTCATCAAACCGATATTGCCTTCCTGAATCAGATCCAGAAACTGCAGCCCGCGGTTGGTATATTTTTTGGCAATGCTGACAACCAGCCGCAAATTGGCCCTTACCAGTTCACGTTTGGCAGAATCAGCATCTTTTCGGCCTTTATCAACACCCTGGATTATGGCCCGGAGATCATCTGCATCGCCTTTTATCAGCTCCTTGCGCAGTGCCACCTGATCCATGATGGCCTGGATATCTTTGTGCAGGAGAATAGCTCTGTCTGCACCAAGATCTGTTCGGGCTGTGGCCCATTGTACAAATTTTTCCTGATCAGATGCCTGTTTGAGCATGGTGTCTTTCATCACGTTAAAGGTCTTGGCACATCTTTCCAGCAGATTGTCCACTGTGTCAAACCAGACGATGGTACTGCGGATGCTCTTTTCAATGGTATCAATGACATTGGATTCAAACCGCCAGCGCTTGAGCTCCTCAAAGATTTGCTCCGTGTCCCGGGTAATCTCTTCCATCAGGTTCTGGTATTTTTTGGTTGATTTTCTCAGGTCGTGAAGCTGATCCCGTTTGGCCTGGTTGCTCTCATGGATACGTTTGATAAAGGCCAGAGATTCGAGAAATTTTTCCTGTTTTGAGACTTCATCCACTACACCGTCCCCTTCGTCCACATCACGCAAAACGTGTTTGGGCCGCATGGATTTTTTCTCCATTTTATCACCATACAAAAAAATGGTGGTCAGAGAAATAGGGCAATCCAGCATGGCGCGCAAAATATCTCTTTCTCCCACTTCAATTTTTTTTGCAATTTCGATTTCACCTTCCCGGCTCAAAAGGGTGACCATCCCCATTTCTTTAAGATACATCTTAACAGGATCGGTGACCGCTCCGAACTCCAGATCCGGACGTTCTTTTACAGACAGCAGGCCCTCTTTTCTGTCCCCTGTATCTGTTTTTTTGTGTTTGGACTCCTGTCTGATCTTTTCTTTTTTAATACCTGATTTACCAGACACCACCGTACCTGCCCTGGCACCGGATTTTTTTTTCTTGATTTTTTCAAGATCCACAAGTGTGATTCCCAGTTCCTGGAACTGAACCACGATGTCTTCGATCTGATCAAAAGATGTTACATCGTCGGATATGGCTTCATTTATTTCGGAAAAAGACAGAACACCATGTTCCTTTCCCTTTTCAATGAGCATTTTTAATTGTGTTTCACTGATCATTATATTTTCTTCTGACTTCTTTGTCTTATCTGCCATGAAATGTCTCCCAAAGGCTAAACGTTATTGCCCACCATGTAATTGCCGAATCTCCTGCTGCTTCAATTTCAACAGTTCCATTACATCAGCCTCACAGCCCTTTTCCGCCCGTATTATCTTTGTTGTCAAGGTGTTTTCTTTTCTTTTTTTTATTCGGATAATCCTGTTTATTATGGATATAGCAGTATTGCGCAGGTCTGTTTCTTCCCCAGGTCCCTCTGTCATGGCAAGGGATGCAATCAATTGCCTGTCTTTGTCTTGTTCCATCTTTGCCATGATATGATTGACAAAGGCCTTCTGGTGAGGATCAGCTCCAGCAATGATTTTTGCAATACCACAAAGCCGCTGTGAATAAAAACATTCCACCACCCCGGAATTTTGCACTTCCGGTATGATATCAGGACAGTGAAGCATCAATGATATAAGCTGTTTTTCCCTGGGATCGGATGCCAAAAGCTGATCATCGGTGTTATCGGGCACAAAACCCGGGCCGGGCTGCGCCTGAACCACCTGTTCTTTGACTTTTTCAAGGACAGCCCGTTCATCAATGTTCAGTGTTTCAGCCAGTTCTCTGATATGCAAAGAACGCAAAGCACTGTCCTGGATATCAGCCAGATGGGGTCTCATATCATCCAGAATCCGTATCCGTCCTTCCACAGACAATCCATGTGTGTCCATGGCGACCTTGAGCAAAAACTGCATCACTGATTTTGCCCGGGACACCAGGTCCAAAAAAGCTTCAGGGCCGTGGTTCACCACATAGGTATCAGGATCATCCCCCTCGGGCAGAACCAGTATGCGGGTATCCACCCCTTCTTTCATAAAAATTTTTATGCTGCGTTTTGCCGCATTGATACCGGCTGCATCTGAATCAAATACCAGCACCATGGTGGAAGCATAGCCTTTGAGTATCCGTACATGTTCTGATGTCAATGCGGTTCCCAGGCTTGCCACCGTATTTTTAATCCCGTTCTGGAAAAGCGACAAAAAATCAAAATACCCTTCCACAATGTGCACGGTTCCGGTTTTTCGGCAATACTGCTTTGCAGCATGCAATCCGTATAAAATTCTGCTTTTGCTGTAGACAGGGGTTTCAGGCGAATTCATGTATTTGGGCATCTGGTCATCCATGACCCGGCCGCCAAATCCTGCTACCTGCATATTGATATCAAAAATAGGGAACATCACACGGTTCCTGAAACGGTCATAAAATCCGCTGCTCTGCTTTCTGGGCAGAACCAGCCCGGACTTTACCGCTGCCTGACGTCCAATTTTTTCTTTTTTAAAAAATGTAACCACGCCATCCCACTGGTCCATGGCATAGCCGAGATGAAACTGGTCCACGGTTTCTTTGGTAATGCCGCGTTTTTCAAGGTAGTCCCTGGCACCAGCCGCTTTGGTGTTTTGTTTGAGAAGACGGTAATAATATGCCATAACCTGTTTGTTGAGAGTGAACAATGATTCTTTTAATGCAAGTTCTCTGCGTTTAGAAGGATCAAGCTGCCGGGTTTCAACAACAACATTGTATTTGCGGGCCAGCATCTTAACTGTTTCCACAAATGAAAGCCCATGGTATTTCATCACATAGGAAATGGCGTTCCCGCCGGCACTGCAGCCAAAGCAATAAAAAATCTGTTTTGCCGGATTCACGGAAAACGAAGGGGTTTTCTCGGAATGAAACGGACACAGACCAAAAAAGTTCTGGCCTGATTTCTTGAGTATAACAGATTCTGATACGATATCAACAATGTCTGAGGTGTTTAAAATTTCTGAAATTTTTTCTTCAGGAATAAACATCGCTTCAGGTCATGACTCCAAAATTTCAAACGGTTATGCAACAGTACCTAAACTTAAGTACATAAAACGACTTGTCAATCACCTGAAAAGATGATTATGCTGCTGCTGAAATTCGTATGGCCTCACCCAAATCAAGGGTGCCCTCATAGAGCGCTTTTCCTGTAATTACACCGGTCACCCCCAAAGCTGCAATCCGGCACAGATTTTTAATATCTTCAATGCAGGCCACCCCTCCGGAAGCGATAATGGGTATGGAAACCGCCCTGGCCAGGACCGCGGTCTCTTCAATATTGGGACCGGTCTGCATCCCGTCCCGATGGATGTCGGTAAAATTGAAGGCAGCCACCCCTGCGGACGCAAATTGTTTTGCCAGGTCGACTGCACGGGTTTCCGAGGTACGGCTCCAGCCTTCCACCGCCACCATCCCGTTTCTGGCATCAATGCCCACCACAATTTTACCTGGAAATGATTTACAGGCCTGTTTGACAAACTCCGGCCGATATACTGCCTCACTGCCAATGATAACCCGGGAAACACCGGCGCTGATATATTTTTCAATGGTCTTTATATCCCGGATTCCCCCGCCCACCTGGATGGGAACTGAAACCTGCTCCAGGATCTGCGCAATGCTGTCAAAATTTATTGCTGATTTGGCAAAAGCCCCGTCCAGATCCACCACGTGGATCAATTGTGCCCCCTGTTTTTCCCATTTTACAGCCATAGTGGCCGGGTCGTCTGAATAGTGGGTGGCATCTTCCATGCGCCCCTGGAGCAGACGGACACATTTGCCCTGTTTAATATCAACTGCAGGAATTATAATCATAATGTAATATCTTTTTTGTGCCGGGTGTCATGGGATCCAGGCAAATATGCGTTGCTCACAGGCAGCCCTTGCTGGAAAGTGCGCCTGCAATCTTGTCATTAATCCGGGTTGCCTGGTGCAAAGAGCGCCCCATGGCTTTGAATATGGATTCCAGCACGTGGTGTTCATTGATACCGTAATGGGCATTGATATGCAGGTTGAGCCTGCCTTCGGTACAGAATGCCTGAAAAAATTCCTTGGCAAGAAACGCATCAAACGCAGTACCTGATTTAAGATTTTTTGGAAAGTTATATACAAGGTACGGTCTGTTGGATATATCTATGGTGACACTGGAAAGGGCTTCATCCATTGGCACGCAATTATCACCAAACCGCTGTATCCCTTTTTTGTTTCCAAGGGCTGATAAAAAAACCTGCCCCAAAACAAGACCGGTATCTTCCACTGTGTGGTGCCAGTCAACTTCCAGATCACCTTTGGCCAGGATTTTAAGATCAAAAAAGCCATGGGTGCTGAAGGCTGTGAGCATATGATCAAAAAAGGCAATGCCGGTAGTGATATCTGCTTTGCCTGATCCATCCAGATCCATTTGGATCTCGATCTGCGTTTCTTTTGTTTTTCTTGAAACCCCTGCATCCCGCGCCATGAGATACCCTTTGAAAATAAATGATACCTGCTTTTATCAGCAGCCTGCCGCTGTCACACCACAAAACGTTGCTGTAATGAATCCGCAAATTTTACGCAAATATACACAAATTGTCAATTTATTTATTGCACAGGTCTCGGGAAATCCAATTCATGACTTGAAAGTCACACATTTTTGCATTAATATTAACTAATTTAAGAAACAATATATTTCTCTGGATAAAAGCCATGGCCATCAACCAGATTTCAAACAATATATATCCCGCACCATATAACCATAGTTTCGGGGCATCGAAAAATGCATCCCCCACACCGCAAGTTTCCAGAACCGGCCAGGCAGAACACACCCCCAAAAACCAGAAAACAACCCACCCCCCAGATAACCAGGATCCAAAACCTTTTGCAAAAACGACTGCTGCGGCATCCAGCAGCAACTTCACCACGGCAGAGCGGTTGCTGCTGGCAGAACTCAAAAAAACCGATACCCAGGTCAGACAGCATGAAATGGCCCATGTGACAGCGGGCGGGGGTGTGGTTACCTCCGGTGCCAGACTTGCTTTTAAACGGGGACCGGACGGCCGGAACTATGCGGTTGCAGGAGAGGTCAGTATTGACGCATCCCCGGTGCCCGGAGACCCCCGGGCCACCATCCGGAAAATGCAGCAGGTAAAAACAGCCGCCCTTGCACCGGCCAACCCGTCTGCCCAGGATCTGAAAGTGGCTTCCCGGGCCACTGTTCTGGCTGCAAAAGCAGCATCAGAACTGATGGTCCTCCAGGCCAGAGAACGGGCTTCCGCCAATGAATCCCGGGCCTTTGGCAACATGAAAAATGCCTCCGGTTCCTATATAAAGGTCAATGACCTGCCTGAAACAGATACCCATACTTTTGCTTTGTCTGTTTAGCATCTTTTCCACCGGCTTTTTTTTGCCTATTTGATCAATTTTACAATCTGCCTGAATGCATCTCCTTTCGCCCTTTGTATCAGTTCAAAGAAAACCATTTCCACACAGGTTATCTGGGCCCCGGACTGTATTGTTCTGCGAAGTCCGATGTCTTTGTTTTCTTTGGTTCTGGAGGACACGCAATCGGAAACCACCTGCACTTCATATCCTTTGTTGAGCAAGTCATAGGCTGTCTGAAACACGCAGATATGGGTTTCAATGCCGGTGATCAATATCTGGTTTCTGCCCAGGGCATCAAATTTTTCCATGAATACCGGTTCCTGACAACAGGAAAAAACATCCTTTTCAATAGGGGTCTCTTTTGCCATCAGGTGGGCAATATCCGCCACTGTCGGCCCGAGTTTGCCAGGTATCTGCTCCATCCACAGGATCGGCACCCCCAAAATCTGCATTCCCTTTATCAATCTTTCCAAAGATTGAAACAGCTTTTCTTTTTCATACATCAGCTGGGCCAACTGACCCTGGACATCCACCAGAAGCATGACGGTATTGTCAGTGGAAAACATGGATAACCTCCTTTGTCAAATGATTGCATGAGAATTTGCAACTGCCGGATAAACTATGTAACAGGTTTTCAACAAAAACAAGTTTTTTTAATATATGACACATGACAATTATTGTCATGTTGTCTGGCAATAATTGGTACTTTCACCTCTGTATGCCCGCTGGAGTTGCCTTGGACACGCCTGTATCGTCTGGTTCAATACAAAATCAAACCTTCTGCATGTTTTTTGCATGTTTTCTTTTTTGACAGGAATTGATAAAAAAAACAGGGAGGCATAAAATAATGATTTCATCCATTCACAATAATACGTCTGCAATGCAGGCCTTTTCCAATCAGATAAGGGCCAGTGCCAATAATGTCGCCAATGCCTTGTCTGATGAATTCAAATCCAGCAGGGCCCACAATGTGGAGGCAAAACCCCAGGGCGTATCCACAGTTATTTCAAAGGATACCTCCGCCGGCCCCCTGGTGGAGGACCCCCTTAAAAACGACGGCTCACTCAAGGAATTGTCCAACACAGACATTGCCCGGGAAATGGTCCAGCAGATGACCGCAGAGCATGGATTTGATGCCAATGCCAAAACCATTCAGACCCGGGATGACACCATAGGTACGGTCATTGATATGATGGGATAGCCAATGAAGCCCAAAAGCCGGTATTATTTATTACTGATCCTTGCTTTGACCTGTCTGGCCTGTGCAGACCACAAAGCTGCAGGACCAGGCAGACCCCTGCAGCCCCATCCCGGAACAGACCTGCCAGAATCAAAAATACCGGCACCGGATTTGTCCTTTCTTTCAGATACCCGCAAAATTATCGTAACAAAAGCCATGGAAAGCATTGGCACGCCCTATCACTGGGGCGGTCACTCCCCTGCTCCGGGATTTGACTGCAGCGGTCTTGTATTTTATACCCACCAGATTGCCGGAATCCAGGTTCCCAGAACTGCTGCTTCCCTGTTCAGCCAGGGAAGAAAGGTTCTTAAGCACCAGCTTGTACCCGGAGATCTTGTGTTCTTTGCTGTGCCAAAGAAAAAAACATCCATCCATGTGGGAATTTTTACCGGCGGCAGCTGGTTTATTCATGCCCCTGGACAGGGACGGCAGGTAACCGGTTCCCGGCTGAGCAACCCTTATTTCAAAAAAAATTATGCCGGCGCCAGATCCTGGCTGTGATCTTTTTCTGCCTCTGCGCATCAGTAATTGAAAAAGACTTGACAACATTGTTACACAGCTGACCGGATACACCATTATGATGTCAACCCCCTTTGTGGGCAACCCGGACCTGGAACCGGAAAAAAGTGATAACTTTGATATCGGATTTGATCTGGACTGGCACTTTTTGTTCTTATCTGGCACCTGGTTTACCAGCGATTACAAAGACATGATCGGATATGAAACCCACAAGGGGGCAGATGAACATTACAATGGCAAACATTATTGGTATTACAATGTGGATTGCGCTGAAATTCAGGGGATTGAACTGGGCGTAAAATATGATATGGCCGGGTCTCTGGGATACAATCTCCAGGTGGAACCCTACATCTACTGGACTCATCTGCTCAAATTCGAAGATGACAACGGCTGGAAACTGCCGGATCGTTCCCGGAACAGTCTGTCCAAAGGCTTGGTCTTTATTTCCGAAAATATCGGCCTGGCCGCCTGTCTGGACGTCACTTATTTCGGTACCCAGGAAGGAATTGACCGTGTATCCGGAAGCAGCCAGATTGCCTCCCAGGAAAAACTGGAAGATGTCGGAGATGCATGGGTTGTGGATTTCAGATGAGCCAGCGGCTTGCCCGATTTGAAAAATTATTGACACCATATCTGTGAGAAGGTAATAATGAACAATACGATGCACGCAGACAAAGGTCTCGCATAAGTCTTCAAATTATACAAATACTATCATTCGCCGGGTAAATTTTTGCACAATGTTCTTTTTTTGTGAAGCTGAATCTCTCAATCCGGGGAAGTCAGATACAATGGTTTTAAAAGAAAGCTAATGAACATTCAATCGGTTCATCAAAAAAACGTTCCGGCAAAGCTCTCACGCCCCAAATTACAACCGACCTATCCCAGAACCCGTCTGTTTGCCATTATGTCACAATCTGTGGGTAACTGTGCTTTATGGGTCTGCGGACCTGCGGGCTCAGGCAAAACCACACTGGTCAACAGTTTCCTCGATACAGCCGGCATTCCCGGCATCTGGTATGGTATTGACCAGACAGATACGGATATTGCCTCTTTTTTTTATTATATGGGCAAGGCCTGGAAAGAAATCTCCTCTGACCCCTCTTCTTCTCTACCTCTTTTTACCCAGGAATTCTTTCCAAAAAGTTCCCTTTTCACAAACCGGTTTTTCAACCTGTTTTCGCAGCATGTACCCCATCCCCTTGCCATTGTCCTGGACAACTAT
>JAABUB010000062.1 GCA_011389575.1 Desulfotignum sp.
GTTGTATAGTGTAAAACCCAAAACATATCATTACATTTAAAGGAGTCACATCATGGAAATCAAAATACTGGGCCCTGGATGCCCCAAATGCGAACAAACCAGTAAAATCGTGGCGGAAGCCATGTCCGAAACCGGGGTGGAAGCCACTGTGGAAAAGGTGACCGGTGTCATGGATATCGCCGGATACGGAGTTTTCGGTACCCCGGCCGTGGTCATTGACGGGGATGTCAAATGCGTGGGAAAAACTCCCAAAAAAGAGGATGTCAAATCCTGGCTGACCCAATAACAGCCATGTCCTGCCGGGCACAACAAAGCTGTTAGCTTTTAGCTGTTAGCTTTTAGCTGAGTACTGACGGCTGATGGCTGATGGCTTTCATATAAAGGCAGACAACAAAAACACGTAGCTTTAAAAAGGACATGTCCCTGATGACCCGAACCATCTGTATGAAACAATGGAGCATCACCGCACTGACTGCCCTGCTTATAGGGTTGGCGGTCCTTTTGGCGGCGGCCCAGACCGCCCATGCAAAAACGGTGAAAGACCTTTATCCCCTTTTGTCGGACAGGTTTATCAAATCCGCGAAGCTTACCACTTTGGAAGATGACCTGATCCTGAAAACCGACACCGGCATCGTGCTGACACAGACCCAAATGAAAAAAACCCTGGATCAGCAGGATCCCCGATTGCAAGACCAGTTGGAAAACAATCTGATCTTTCTTGCGGAACAGGAGATCCTCACCCTGATTCTGGAAGAGGAGGTGAAAAAAAGCGGACTGGCAGACGAAAAACCCGTGACCCAGGAACAGATTACCGCCTACCTGCAAACCAAAGTGGGGGATCAGACCGTTTCCGACAAGGAAGCAAAAACCTTTTATGATGAAAACAAGGAGATGGTCGGGGGCATGCCCTTTGATCAGGTGGAAGACAGCATCAAAAAATTTCTGCTGAACAACAAACAGCAGACCGCTGTCCGAACCCATATCCATGATCTGGGACAACGCCACCAGATCCGCATCAATGAAAAATGGATGGATGCCCAGTATAAACGGATGACCGACAACCCGGTGGACAAGGCCAGGCTGTCCGGAAAACCCAGCATGGTGGAATTCGGTGCCACCGGATGTGTTCCCTGTGATATGATGCAGCCCATCCTGGACAAGCTGAAGAAAAAATTTCCCGACACCCTGAACATCGTGTTTCTTCATGTACGCGAAAATCAGGTACTGGCCGGCCGGTACGGCATCCAGTCCATCCCGGTCCAGGCGTTTTTCGATGCAGACGGACAGGAGGTATTCCGGCACACGGGATTTTTTGCGGAAGAAGAGGTGATGAAACAGCTGAAAAAAATGGGGGTTGCCCGGTGAAACAGATCCGTATCCTCGTTTATATCTTCATCGCCATTGTTGCCGCGGCCACCCTTTATAATCTCCAGTTTAAAAACAAATCCACTGCAGAGCGTACCAGCGGCACAGCAAAATCAGATGTCCGCTATGATTTCAATGATTTGCCGGTAAAGGGTATGGTCACCATGATCGACTTAGGGGCTACTGAATGCATTCCCTGCAAGATGATGGCCCCGATCCTGGAAAAACTGGAAGCAGCCTACCGGGACCGGGCTGTTATCGCGTTCATCGATGTATGGAAGCACCGGGACCAGGCTCCCCGGTTCGGTGTCCGGGCCATCCCCACCCAGATTTTTTTTGATCCTGACGGAAAGGAAGTATACCGCCACCAGGGTTTCATGAGTGAAGATGCTATCGTGGAACAATTAACACGCATGGGGGTTGAAAAACCCGCCCTTTAGATTGACAAGGAGCTTTTGATGCTTGATTCGCTTTTTCTGACCGTGAACCAGTGGATGACCGGCGGCATCATGGTCGCCGCAGTGGGATCATTTTTGTGGGGCATGATCAGTGTGCTGTTCAGCCCCTGCCACCTTGCCTCCATCCCCTTAATCGTCGGCTATGTGGGGGGCCAGGAAAAAATGGTCCACCCCCGCCAGGCAGGTATCTATTCCGCGCTATTCACTTTCGGCCTGTTTCTGACCATTGCGCTTATCGGCATCATCTGCGCCCTGCTGGGCCGGATGCTGGGTGATGTGGGAAACTACTGGCAGATTCTGGTGGGCGCTATTCTTGTATGGGTGGCTCTGGGTATGCTCGGGGTTGAAAAATGTTCGTTGTCAGGGGGACCGCTGCACCGCCTGAAACTCAAAGGCATGACCGGGGCTTTTGTGCTGGGGCTGGCCTACGGGGTGTTGTCCGGCTCCTGCACCTTCGGATTCATCGCCCCTATTCTGGCGTTGATCACCATCCAGGAAAAAGTGATGACCGGCATCGTTCTCATCGTCCTGTTCGGTATCGGCCACTGCCTGCCCATTGTGATTGCCGGCAGCTCCACCGCCCTGGTGAAAAAACTGCTGGAAAGCAGCGCCTGGAGCGGGGCCGGCATGTGGTTTAGAAAACTGGCCGGTGCCACCATCATGCTGCTGGGCCTGTATTTCATTGCCAATCCTTTTTTCCCGGCCATGCAGGCGGTATAAGCCTGCAACACACCCGACCCGAGGAGGTATGACATGCTGTTGAAGAGCTATTCTCTGGAAATATTCAAATCCAAATGCCAGGCAGATGCCGAAGGCGTGCACTGCTTTGCCCACCTGGACCAGGATGTGACAGAGGCCATTCCCTTTCTGAATGCCGTGCTGGGGGGATTCGAGTACCTCAATGACCCCCCGGCTGTCACCTTTAAAACCCATGGCAAGCTGATCACGGTTCACGGCAGAAAAATTGCGGTGAACGCCCTTAAAGATGAAGCAGAAGCCGAAAAAATCGTAGCATGGCTCAAAAATGAAATCAATGCGGGCTGGGAGAAAAAAGAGGAGATAGCCCCCTGCTATACCGGGATGCCCCGCCCCGGGATCATGGAGATTCTCAAGCTGCTGCCCAAAACCAATTGCAAAGAATGCGGCCAGCCCACCTGCCTGGTGTTTGCCGCCAAAGTGGCGGAAGGGGCCAAAGGCTCTGACGACTGCCCTCCCCTTGATGCGGAACAGCACCGGCGCCTGACCGAATATATGGGCCGGTTCAACCTTGAACTGTAAGCCAGGGAGTCCAACCCCATGACAGTATCTTCACGTACCGGACAGCATCTCACAGACACTGTCCGCCAGACAATTTTCATCATACTGATATCCGTGGCTCTTGGTGCGGCCGTCAACCTCATCCGGCCGGACAGCATCCCTTTTGTCGAAACCTGGTCCATGGCGGACAAACTGGTTACAGAAGACGGTGAGACCCTGGCCATTCCTCTGGAAGACGCTGCGGCCCTGTTTGCAGACAATGCCGCAGTTTTCCTGGATGCCCGAACACCTGCCGAATATGCGCAGGGACACATCCAGGGTGCTGTCAACCTGCCCTGGCATGAGGTGGACAACTATTTTGAAACCGTCATCATGACCCTGGACCCGGAAACAACGACCATCACCTACTGCGACGGGGAGGCCTGTCCGTTGAGCCATGACCTGGCAATGCTTCTCAAGGACTTAGGATTCACCCGGGTCAAAGTGCTGGTCAACGGCTGGAGCCTGTGGAAGGAACACAATCTGCCCGTTACCACCTCATCATCCTGATCGTTCGGAGGTACCATGCCGCAACAAAAATTATCTCATGATATCATACTCACCATAGGGTATCATTTTACCCGGCTGGTAATGGCGGGTGTGTTTATCTATGCCAGCATCGACAAAATCATCCACCCGGACCTGTTTTCTGAGGCGGTCTACAACTACCAGGTGTTGCCGGGATACCTGGTGAACCTGACCGCCCTGATACTGCCCTGGCTGGAGCTGACCCTGGGTACCTGTCTGCTGATCAACCGGTGGATGGCCGGGGCATCCGCCCTGGCAGCCATGTTAATGGCTTTGTTTCTGGGGATGATCCTATTCAACCTGGCCCGGGGCCTGGATATCAGCTGCGGGTGTTTTTCCGCAGCCCCGGATGAAGATCCCATCACCTTGCTGACCCTGGCACGGGATATTTTGTTTCTGATCTTCTCCCTGGGCCTGGCCGGGTTGGTGTATATCAGAAAGGCCAGAGATGTTATGGAAATCCTTGGGGAAAACCAGGGCGGCAGATGGGAATGAAAACCGATTTCACCTCCCTGGTGTTGGAAATGTTCAAAAAGTGCGCCGGCCGTTCCGGATGCGAGGTGTGCCGGGAACACATGGAAGAGGACTGCCTGTTTTTTCCTGAAATGTACCGCCTGCACGACCTGGCACTGGAGACCGGCACCCCGCTGGCTGAGATGGACCTGGCATCCCTGGTGGATCTGTGCACCCTGTGCGGGCTGTGCCCCTGCCAGGATATCCGGATGCTGGTGCTGAAAGCCAAGGCTGCCCGGGCTGAAGACAAAAAACCGCCGCTGTCCGCAAGGCTTTTGTCGGATGCCCAGCAGGCCGGCCGGTGTGGAACGGCATTTTCCGCTGTATTAAATCCCCTGAACCAGCTGAAACCTGTCACAGCAATGGCAAAAAAAGCCCTGGATATCCATCCTGAAAGATCCTTGCCCGCCTTTCCTGGAGAAAGTTTTTTTACGTGGGCCAAAAAAAGAGGGTTGACCGCGCCTGTGAAACACGCCGAACGGGAAGCTCCCAGGGTCGCCTATTTTGCCGGATGCAGTGCCGGGTATCTGTTTCCTGCGGTGGCCAAAGCAGCGGTGAGAATTCTTGAAAAAAACAACATTCAGGTGTTTGTCCCTTCCCAGCACTGCTGCAGCATGCCCCTGATCATGGAAGGAAACCAGCAGGCAGCAAAAAAACGGATCCAGGCCAACCTGGAAACCCTTGGTGCCTGTGTTCAGGACGGATACGACATTGTCTGCTCCTGTCCCACCTGCGGATATTTTTTCAAAAAACTGCTGAAAGAAACCGCGTATTATTCAGAAGCGTTTCAACACCGGGCCAATGCCGGCGGCAACAGGATGCAGGTACCGACAGGATCCAGGGACCAAAAATTCACCACCGTGCCCATGGGCATTTACAAAACTTTTTTAAAAGATGACGGATATTTTTCCAGCATCGATCCGTTGCAGCGCATTGATTTGTCCCTGAACGTCCAGGATCTGGGAGAATACCTGCTGACCAGTCACAAAACCGGGCAGCTTTCCATATCCCTGAAGGAACCGGACCAGCCCCTGGCCTATTTTGCCCCCTGCCACCAGCGGGAACAAAACATCGGACATCCCTATGTGGAGCTGATCCAGTCTTTGCCCGGCACAGACATCATCCCTGTGGGCGGGGAGATGCACTGCTGCGGGATGGGGGGCCATCTGGGATTTAAAACCGATTTCCATGACCATTCTCTTGCCATCGGCGGACCCATGTTTGACCGGCTGGCCGCCGCATCCAACCGGACCATTATCACCGACTGCCTGTCCTGCCGCATGCAGCTGCAGCATGTGTTTTCCCGGCAGGTGTTTCATCCGCTTGAACTGCTGTCCGCCGTCTGATTGACAGACACCGAATCCGAAGCCGGCCAGACTTACGCCCCCACAACGTTGGGGTTTTATATGAAATGCTGGACTTTTTTTTCTTCAACTGGTATGACCTCTTACCAGATATCTTCCACACTTTCAGGAGCAAGATAAAAATGGCCATTGAAAAACGATTAAAACCCGCAGAGTTTGCTGAAAAAAAACTCGTGGAAGCCATATTGGATTTGACGTATCAACCCGGTAGCGCCCTGCCTGCAGAACGTGATCTTGCAAGGTTGCTCGGTGTTACGCGTCCCACAGTAAGGGAGGTGTTGCAGCGCCTGTCAAAGGAAGGCTGGCTTACCATACAGCACGGCAAAGCTACACGGGTAAATGATTATATGGAAAAAGGGGGGCTTGGGATTTTACACTCCCTTGCAAGGCATAGCCGGCATTTATCTTCGGACATGATATCCCACTTACTGGAAGTCAGGGCTGCAATGTTTCCGGACATTGCCAGGAAAGCCGCAGCAAGCCGCCCCCGGGAAATTTTACAGTATTTGAAACAGTCAAGCACTTTACCCGACCAGCCCCTGGAATATGCACGGTATGACCGGGGATTGCAGCTTCTTATGGTCAAAATGACACAAAACCCGGTATTTAAAATGATTTTGAATGATTTTGCACCGCTTTATGCCATTTTGGGAGAACGGTATTTTTTTTCGACAGAGTCCCGGAAGGCTTCGCTTGCCTATTATAAAGATCTTATCCTGGCACTGGAGCAGAAAAATATGGATGTAAAGCCGATTGTAGAAAAAATAATGATCAAGGCGCAAGAGATTTGGAAGGATATAAGATGAATCTTTCCAATCTGAAAAATGAATATGATATTGTTGTGGCCGGTGGTGGAATAACCGGTGCCGGTGTTTTTCATGAGGCGGTTAACCGGGGGTTTCGTGTGCTTCTTGTCGAAGCCCGGGATTTTGCCGGGGGAACGTCAAGCCGCTCTTCGAAAATGGTTCACGGTGGGTTACGCTATCTTAAGCAGGGAAAGTTTTTGCTGACCAGGACTGCGGTAAAAGAGCGGGAACGCTTGATAAAAAAATATCCTGGACTTGTATGTCCTTTAAAATTTATCCTGCCGGTGTTTGATCATTACGGCCCTTCAAGATCCTCTCTGAAGGCCGGCCTTTCCATATACAGTCTTATGGCAGGGAAAAAACAGCACAAAAGTTATTCAAGAGCAGAGGCCATAATGAAAATTCCAGGAATCAGGCAGGAAAACCTGGTATCGGCAGTTGGATTCATGGATGCCCAGGTAGATGACGCAAGGCTTGTTATGCGATTGATTTATGATGCCTGCCATAGCGGGGGAACCGCACTGAATTATACAAAAGTCACAGGGGTGGAAAGGAATCGAAACAAACGGGTTTCAGCAGTTACTGTATCTGATGAATCCTGTGGCACATGCGTTGAAATTAAAACAAAGGTTTTCATCAATGCCACAGGTGTATTTGCCGAAAAACTCCACCCGTCCCCAATGAAAGATTTTCACATACGGCCGTTACGGGGCAGCCATCTGGTTTTTCCCGGGCATTGCCTTCCATTGGACCGGGTGATCAGCTTTATTCACCCGCAGGATTTACGACCTGTCTTTTTATTTCCCTGGGAGGGATCGGTATTTCTTGGTACAACCGATGTGGATCATGATCAGGATATGAATAAAGAGCCGTTTGTCACGCCAAAAGAAGCAGATTATTTAATGGAAGGATTGCGCTATATCCTTCCGGGGATAGATCTTGGCCCGGAGGACAGCATCTGTTCGCTGGCCGGAGTCCGGCCGGTTTTAAGCAAAAAAAAGGTGGCTACGTCAAAGGAATCAAGAGAGCATGTGGTATGGAAAGATAACGGGCTTGTTACGGTTACCGGCGGCAAGCTTACCACCTTTGGCCTGCTGGCTGATGATGCCCTGAAAGCCGCCAAACCGTACCTGCCGGCGCCGTCTTTTGATGGCCCTGCTCAGAAAGTAAAACCATTTCATGAAAAGCAAATCCACCCGGATATTTCGATAAAATCAAAACAAAGACTTTGGGCAAGGTATGGCACAGCAGCCGGTACAATATTCCAAAACTATGATCCCAGCTTGTTTTATCCGGTGGAAGGCACTAACGCTTTGTGGGTGGAGATCTGTTATGCCGCGGAACACGAACAGGTCCACAATTTATCGGATCTTCTGCTCAGAAGGGTGCGTATCGGTCTTTTTTTGCCCCGGGGCGGCAAGCATCTGCTGGATAAGGTTGAAACCTTGTGTCAAAACTTTCTGCCGTGGGACACGGATCAATGGGAAATTGAAAAAAGAAACTATATAAAAGAGTGGAATGCTTGTTACTCTCCACCACAAAAAAGGAAGGGAGCAGGGGATGGAGAATAAAACGATCCTTGCCATAGATTGCGGTACCCAGAGTTTGAGGGCGATCCTTTTTTCTCAAAAAGGGCAATTGCTTTCCAAGGCAAAAACAGAATATGCTCCTTATTACAGCCAAAATCCTGGCTGGGCTGAACAAGATCCTGAACTTTACTGGAAAAGCCTGGTTACAGCCTGTCAAAAATTGAAAAAGAAAACTCCTGGATTGTTTAGATCCATTGCAGGAGTCGGGGTGACCACCCAGAGGGCCAGTATGGTGAATGTGGATAAAGACGGGATCCCTTTGCGGCCTGCAATCATATGGATGGACCAGCGAAAATCCAAAGCGGTCTGGGGGCAGAAAGGATTGATCAATCTGGGGCTTGGGATTCTGGGACATAAAAAGAAGATAAGAGATATTCAAATCCAGGGAAAATGCAACTGGATCATGCAGAACCAACCCCGTATCTGGGAAAACACACACAAATATCTCCAGGTTTCAGGTTTTTTAAACCACAGGCTGACCGGAAATTTTTCCGATTCAATTGCTTCGCAGATCGGGTACCTGCCGTTTGATTATAAAAAACAGGCCTGGGCAAAAGATTATCAGTTATCCAGAAAATTATTTCCCATTGAAAAGGATAAACTTCCCCTTCTGATAAAGCCCGGGGAAATGCTGGGCAGAATCACTGCCAAAGCCGAACGGCAATGCGGATTGAAAAAAGGCATTCCCGTGATTGCCTGCGGGTCGGACAAAGGGTGTGAAACCCTGGGGGCAGGGGTGGTAACCCCTGACATGGCCAGCTTGAGTTTTGGAACGACGGCCACGGTTCAAACCCTGTCTGAAAAATATATTGAACCATTGCAATACCTGCCGGCATATCCTGCATCGGTCCCAGACTTTTATAACCCGGAAATAGAAATTTTCAGAGGATTCTGGATGATTTCCTGGTTTAAAAAACAGTTTGCCCATAAAGAGGTGGAGCAGGCCGGGAAATTGGGAATTCCAGCAGAAGAGGTCTTAAATCAATGCCTTAAAAGAACCAGCCCCGGTGCCATGGGTCTTGTGGTCCAACCCTACTGGGGTGCAGGATTGGACCACCCGGATGCCAAAGGTGCCATGATCGGGTTTGGGGACGTTCACACCAAAGATCATATATACCGGGCCGTCATTGAAGGGCTGGGGTTTGCTCTCTGGGAAGGAATGGAGATAATTCAACGGAAAACCGGTGCAAGGATCGAAAAAGCAGCGGTTTCAGGGGGGGCATCCCAAAGCGATGAAATCTGCAGGATAACGGCGGATATTTTCAATCTTCCCATGGTCAAGGGCCGGACCCATGAAACATCCGGCCTGGGGGCGGCTATCCTTGTCGCAAAAGGATTGGGGTGGTTTACAACCCTTGGTGAAGCCGTGGACAATATGGTTGGTGTCCAAAAAATATTTGAACCGGACCCTGGCCGTGCAAAAATTTACAAGGCATTGTACTCGCGGGTTTACAGCAGGATGTATTCTGCTCTCAAACCCTTGTATTCACATATAAAAGACATAACAGGATATCCAGCCAAATGAAACCGGACACAAAAACAAAAGCCATACCTTTTTCTTTCAGATCCATTTTTACATGGGGAGCACAAGGTCAGTTCAAAAACCCGAGCAAGGGATTTTTGTCGGTCATAAAAAAAGAGCTTTCCCTGTCGGACACTGAATTTGACACTCCGGTCAACCTGGGGAATACACGAGTTGAAGGCGAACAAAAGACCGCCATTCCCAAAGAAGAGCTTTTTCAATTTGAAAAGATTGTGGGCCTGGAAAATGTATCGTTTGATACCTATTCCAGGCTGAAGTATTCCACTGGAAAGTCCATGGAAGATATTTTACAGTTAAGACAAAAAAGAATTGAAAATATCTGTGACCTTGTCCTTCATCCCCGGAATAAAAAAGAGATTCAAAAAATTGTATCCCTGTGTCATGAAAAAAAAATTCCTCTCCATGTATATGGGGGCGGAAGCAGTGTCACCTTGGGCTTGAGCTGTCCAAACGGCGGGGTGACACTGGTGATGAGCACTCACATGAACAAGCTGATCCGGTTGAATGAAACCAATATGACCATAACGGTTGAGTCAGGCATGATGGGACCTTTCTACGAAGATTTGTTACAACAGGCCCCTGAAAAGCTGGCGGCAAAAAGACCATATACCGGCGGGCATTTTCCCCAGAGTTTTGAGTACTCTTCTGTTGGCGGCTGGGTGGTCACCCTCGGGTCTGGCCAGGCTTCCTCCTATTATGGTGATGCCTGTGATCTTGTGGTCAGCCAGGAATATATTACACCGGCAGGCTCTTTTACAACCCATGAATTTCCTGCCGCTGCAACCGGGCCGAAACTCAATGACATCATGAAAGGATCAGAAGGGTGCTTTGGTGTACTTGTGGCGGTTACCATGAAAATCTTTCCTTATTACCTCAAAACGGCAAATGCATTCACATTTATGTTTCCTGACTTTATGACGGCTGTAAAAACCGCACGCAAGATCAGCCAGGCAGGTTTCGGCATGCCGTCCATCCTCCGGTTGTCAGATCCGGAAGAGACAGATGTTGCCATGAAAATGTACGGCCTTGCCAATGGATGGCTGGACAGGTTCATGCAGTTTAAGGGTCTGAAACCTGGGGTAAGGTGCCTATTGATGGGACAGACCAACGGAGAAAAATCTTTTTCAAAAAACCTTTTCAAACAGATCAAAAAGGTCGGCAGATCCAATCACGGGCTATATCTGACCGGGTATCCCATGAAAAAATGGCGAAAGGGACGCTTTTCAGATCCCTATATGCGTGATGCCTTAAATGATTACAATGTTCTCATTGACACCCTTGAGGCATCCGTAACCTGGGAGCATCTTGCTGATCTGTATGATGCGGTCAGGACACACATTAAACAAAACCCCGGCACCATCTGCATGACCCATGCATCTCACTTTTATGCCCAGGGTACCAACCTGTATTTTATATTTATCACAAAGATGCAGGATGTAGATGCATTCCGGTTGTTTCAACGCAGTATCATCGAAAAGATCGAGGGAAATTTCGGCTCTTTAAGCCATCATCACGGGGTTGGCAGAATGATGGCTCCGTGCATGGAAAAACATCTGGGGCAAGAGCATATGGCAGTGTTGCGGGCCATAAAAACCCATTTTGATCCCCACCATATTCTGAACCCGGGGGGGCTCGGACTGTGAAAAAAATCGGGTTATTCCTTTCCTGGACCGTTAACAGGATTTTTGATAAGGATTGAAATACCGTAGCTTTTTTCACCAGATTTTTTATGGCTTCATTGCTGTCGGATTCACTGATCATGGAAAATTCCTGCAGGTGAATTCTGTTTTTGCCCAAAAAATTTTCAAATGCAACCCCGCAGCCGGAATCTTTTTCGCGCAAAATCAACCGGGCCTTTAGCAACCGCTTCAGATTTGTTTTTTTTTCGGTTGCCGGTTTTATTGTGCCGGCTTGAAATATTACCAGTGGTGCATCAAACAGTTTTATTTTATGTAAAGATCTGTTTTTAGGTGCAAGGCCTGTAACGCCGATATCAAAATCGCCGGACAGCAAGCCGCTGAATATTTGTTCGCATTTGGTAACCGACAGCGATAGGGATGTGTCAGGGTGCGATTCCTGAAAAGCCACCAATCCGACAGGCATGAGATGTTCACCCCCAATACAACAGGCGCCAATTTTAAGTTTGCGTTGCAGAGAAGGGCTGTGTATCCACATTTCATTCAGTGTTTACTGCTGAAGTGTAACAAATTTTTTGGCAAGCTTTTGAAGTGTTTCTCCAGCGGCTGTCAACCGGATGGAACCGGATGAATTTCGGATAAAAAGCGGTGTTTGGAACACCTGCTCGATCTTTTGGATTTGAAGGTTGACAGCGGGTTGTGAAAGGAATAAAGCTTCAGCAATGGTTATGGCCTTCTCGGCCGGCTTTCTGATGAATCTCATCATCGGCTGATCGATTCTGCCTCTATGAACAGCATCATGGAAGTTTCTAACAAAGGCGGTGGGATTCGTTGTTTTGATTTTTCTTGACAAAGAGGATGTTCCTATATCTAATAACAGCCATGGCTTGGCGGACACAACAAAACATGAAAAACCTTTCAACAGATCGTTCTTTCATATGAAACAGAACCATGCTTGATTCAACAAGAGGAGAGGAGCACCAGAAACGGTCTCCTTTCTACAAAATAATTGTGCTGACGTTGACGGCCATCGTTGTCGGTGCCGTAAGCTCTTTGGCTGCCATCGGATTTGTCGAGCTGGTGGGCTGGCTTAACAATGTCCTGCTGGTATCGCCTCGTTCCCGCGTGCAGTTTGAAGAACACGCCTGGCTGGTGCCATTGGCAACGGTGCTTATTCCGGCGACCGGCGGATTGATGGTGGGTATTTTGATCCACAAACTTGCACCGGGAAATCGCGCCCTGGGGCCACCTGGCGTAATTCAAGCTGTACAGCTCCGCTCCGGCCTGCCTGACACACGATCGGGCTGGGTGACCATTTTCGCTTCAGCGGTCTCACTCGGCTTTGGTGCCTCAGTGGGCCAATATGGCCCCATGGTGTATCTGGGTGCCATGTTCGGCAACTTCATGGCAAAGCTACGTCTTGGTATCACCCATCTGCGCTCCATTGCCGTTGCCTGCGGTGTTGCTGCGGCTATTTCCACCGCTTTCAACGCCCCTATCGCTGGACTGGTTTTTGCCCACGAGGTGGTGCTGCGCCATTATTCCACACAGGCATTTGCTCCGACAACGGTGGCGGCTTCAGTGGGATATATCATTGCCAATGTGGTTTTTGATCGTCCGCCGCTTTTTCTTGTCTCCTTTACCGGGGTGCAGTACGGCTACGAATTTTTTCTTTTTGGCCTGCTTGGACTTTTCTGTGCCGCGGTGGCTATTTTTTTTATGCGGCTTTTGCTGTTTATCCCGGAAATTGCTGCCAAAAATAAAATCCCTGCCATCATGCGCCCTGCAGCTGCAGGACTTTGCCTTGGTCTTGTCGGCCTCTGGCTGCCCGATATTCTCGGCATGGGCAAGGAAACGCTGCGTTTTGCCACTATCGAGGGTGCCTTCACCCTCGCAGAACTCCCCCTGCTCATAATTGCCAAGATTTTTTTAACTGCGCTCTGTATAGGCTTTGGTTTTGCCGGCGGGGTTTTCAGCCCGTCCCTGCTCATTGGCGTTTTGACCGGGGCGCTGTTCTGGATGCTTGCAGACAGCGTCTTCGGTCTTCCCAATTCCGGCGTTGTTGTCTACGCGCTCTGCGGTATGATGGCGCTGGCAAGCCCGGTTATCGGTGCGCCTTTGACAGCAATATTGATTGTCTTTGAACTGACCAGGAATTACGACATTACCATTGCCTCCATGGTCGGCGTTGTTTTTTCAAATCTCATAGCCCACCACATCTTTGGCCGTTCCCTCTTTGATGTCCAGCTGCTGCGCAGCGGTGTTGACCTTTCCACCGGCCGGGATCAGGCCCAGCTCCAGGCTGCCAAGGTCCTTGACTATCAGGCTGAAAATCTTGTTACCGTTCATTTCCTCGATTCCGCAAAGGAGGTGATGCAGCGCATTGCCGCTTCTGAATGGACAACGGCCTTTGTCCTGGATGACGATGGCGGGCTGATGGGCATTTTTACCAAGCAAATTCGACCGGGAACGGTTGGTTCCCAGGTAATACAATCGACGGCTGTTTTTGACGAAACAACCGGCATTCTCGACGGCTTGCACGGCATGAGCGGCTTTGTTGGCGATGCCGTTCCCATAGTGGAACAAAGCAGCGGCAGATTTTTGGGTGCTGTGACCGAAGCGGCGGTGGTGGAGGCCTATATTGAAATTTCACAAAGTCTGAGGCGGGAGGAAAATGCAGCGCTTTAGAAAAACGCATTTACAGACATTATTTGTTATCACCATCTTTCTGATGCCATACTTCATTGTGCTTCAGCCTGTTACCGGTGCCGAAGCCAAAGAGGCCATGAAGATCGCTTCATGGGGCGGGGCATATGAAGCGGCACAGCAACGGGCATTGTTCACGCCTTACCGGGAAAAATCAGACAAAACCGTGGAAATCCTGGCCTACAATGGATCACTTGCCGAAATGATTACGCGTGCCGAAAAGGAGGGCTGGGACGTCGTCGATATGTTGGAGGACCAGGCGATAGCTGCCTGCAAACAGGGGCTGTTGCAGCTTCTCGATCACCGCAGCATTTTGGCACATCAGCCGGGCAGGGACATTGCGGATGATTTTGCACCGCTGCGCTTTACACCGTGCGCCATCCCCCAAAATGTCTATGCCAAGGTGCTGGCCTATGATGACAGTGCTTTTCCCGGCATAAAGCCGAGCAAAGTTGGTGATTTTTTTGACCTTGATCGCTTTCCCGGCAAACGTGCGGTGGAGAAAAGCCCGGATGGACTGCTGGAGTGGGCTCTTTTGGCTGAAGGCGTACCGCAGCGCCAGATATATGACCTGTTGAGCACGAACAGGGGGCTCTGGATCGCCTTTCGCAAATTAGATAAGATACGCGATGAGATCATATGGTGGGAAGATCCCGCCGCGCCGGCCGTTTTGCTGGAGAGCGGCGAAGTTACCATGGCAAGCGGCTATAACGGCCGCTTCTTTTCCGCGGTGCAGGAGCGCAAAGCGCCGGTTGTTATCCTGTGGGATGGGCAGTTGATTGGTATAGATGTCTGGGCTGTACCCAAGGGGGCTGATACCGAATCAGCCCGTGATTTTCTGCGTTTTGCCACCCAGGCAAAGCGCATGGCCGACCTGGCCGAACTGATTCCCTATGGTCCGGCACGTTCCTCAGCCCTGGAGCAGATCGGCCTGCATCCCGACAGTGCCATTCCCATGCGGGAATATCTTCCCAATGCCCGCCTGTCTTCGGGGCGCTACCTTATCCGGGATTCCGATTGGTATGCCAACACCCAGTCACTGCGGACACGGCGCTTTCGTGAATGGCTGGCACAAAAAAAGGAGTAACTGCCTGACAGAAAAAGACCCAACGGTTCAAAAGCGATGATGGTACCGGCCCTGGAAACGATCTGCGCATACCATCAGACCGGAAATTCCCTGAGGGTTTCATGGGTCCCTTTGTGCATCTCGTACCAGAACTCAAACGCAGCCTGGTGTTTGTCTTTGTCAAACAGGGCCAGCCAGTGGTCCAGGTCCGGATCCTGTATCTGGTCCACCGCTTTTTTGTTTTTCAAGAAGGTGTGAACCATGTCGATATTTCGTTCCGATTCCCAGAACACCGAGGCATTCCGGCTGGTGATGCGGCCGGCGGTCAGGCGTATGGACGTAAGAAACCTGTCTTTCAATCCGTAGATTTTTTCAATGATGTCGGGCATCAAGTCTTCGGCCCAGGCCCGGTGAAACCGGCACATTCCAAGGTTGTCCAGCATCAGTTCCTGAAGCATGCGGTGCGCGTTTTCTTTGCCCAAAGCACGGGGTGCCAAAAAATCTCTGCCATAGTGCATATAGTATTTTCCCATGATGGGCATAGGAGCCAGAACTCCGGGTGTCCAGTACTGGTTGGGAACCATCCAGCCCTGGCGGGCAAATGCATTGTGAACAAAACGGTCCATGACGGGTTTGCCTTTTTCTTTTGCCAGGCCCCGGGCCAGTTTTCTGGCTCCCTTTCCCAGAGGGATCTTCCCCTCCGGCCGGACCATTTCATCCAGCAAAAGCTTTCCGAGCTCGGCATTGTGCAGGGAATCTTCGACCACATCAAAGTCCTGGAAATTCCATTTCGGTTTCATCTCCACGCCTATGTGGTCAGGATCCAGCAATTTCTCCTCCAGACAATCCATAAGCCAGGCCAGAACCCCGCCCGCAGCAATGGCATCAAACCCCAGCACATCGGCATGATGGGCAAGCTTTTCTGCAGCCCGCTGATCAAAGATGCCGCACAACGGCCCCATGGCCTGGTAGGGTTCATAGTCTTTCTTAAAGGACCCGTTCATTTTCTTGCACACGGCAGCACAGGGTTCACCGCAGGTTTTCTGCTGTTTTTTCTGAATCGTCTCCTCATTGAACTGTTTCAGGTAATGGTCGAGAATGAACCGCTGATGCAGTTCTTTACGCTGACGTTCACTCCAGTAAAGGGTGCGGTAGTTGAACGCCAGGATATTGCCGGACATGGCGGCATAGTTCACCCCGAAGGTGCCGCCGGTTTTAACAGCGGGATCATACCGGTATTTGGTGGTGGCCTCGATATCCTTGGCTGCCATGCGCTGTTTGTATTTGTCTTCGAACCATTGATCCGCCACCTTGCGTTCACAAAAATCCTCATCCACATAGGTGCCGCCGTAGATGATGCCGACAATGCCGTGCTCCTGGAAAAGCTTGGAACCGAAACCGCCCCTTCCGGCCCATGTATCCACCGGCGTCAGTTTGCCTTTGCGGACCGGGGCCGAAGCGATTGCCCCGAAATCGGTATGCCGGGAAGCCGGCCCTGTTGCCAGGACCCTGGGATCGGTTTCATACCGGCCTGAAAACCGTGTCATGGCCTCTTCCATCACAGCATAGACCCCGCCCTGGCCCTTTTCCCATATCGCGCCGGGTGATATCGGCACCAGTTCCACATCGATCTCTTCTCCGTGATTCCGGTTGAGATACAGGATGGACGGCCTATCGGCTTTGCCCAAAATGACCAGCTGATTGAGCCCAAGGTTATCGAACACCAGGGCGGCCCCGCCCATGGATGACACATAAAATCCATGCCAGCAGGGAGATTTGCCGCAGAAGATCATCCGGTTCGATCCCGGGAAAATGGAACCGGCCAGGAGGCCGCCGCCGATGGTCAGGCTGTTGTGCTTAAAACTCATATGAATGCCTAAGTCCACGGGCCCGAAAAAATCCCCCACCGGATACCGTTTGAGACGGTAGAATCCGCTGGCTGCATCCAGCATCAGCACTTTTAAAAAAAATTGTTTGCCTGTCATGTTGCCTCCCCTTTACTGAACCAATGCTGGGTCCGTTTACAGAACCCCACCAGCATCAGCATCACCGGCACCTCTATCAACACCCCCACCACGGTTGCCAGGGCCGCACCCGATGACAGCCCGAAAAGCATGACAGATGTGGCAATGGCCACCTCAAAATGGTTGGAGGCCCCGATCATGGCGGCCGGGGCTGCATCTGCATAGTTGAATTTCATGAACACGGCCCCGGCATAACCGATGGCAAAAATCAGGATAGTCTGGATGAACAGCGGAACAGCGATCCACAGGATGGTCAGGGGATTGGTGGTGATGACATCCCCCTTGAAGCTGAACAGCAGTACCAGGGTCACCAGCAGGGCACTGATGGTGACCGGGGTCAGGACTCCCAAAAATTTTTCCTGGAACCATTCTTCGCCTTTGGCTTTGAGAATCCATATTCTGGAAAAATAGCCGGCCACCAGGGGCAAGGCCACATAGATTCCTACAGACAGCAGCAGGGCCTGCCAGGGAATGGGCAGTTTGCCCACGCCAAGCAGAAATCCGCCCAAAACCCCGTACAGCACCAGCATGGTCAAAGAGTTTATGGCCACCATCACAAGGGTCAGCCCGTCATTGCCCCGGGACAGATATCCCCACACCAGGACCATGGCGGTACACGGGGCGATACCCAGGAGGATGCATCCGGCCAGATAGCTTCGCCACAGCGGGATCTGCAGCATCTTCACCCCTTCATGAAGCACCACCACCCCGTCACCGTGGGTGGCTCCCACGGGCAGGTCCAGGCCGAAGGGAATTTTCACCAGATCCATGGCTTCAGCGCCGATAAATCCTTTGAATACAATCCCCAGAAAAAACAAGGAGATGGCATACATGGTAAATGGCTTGATGCACCAGTTGATGAACAGGGTCCAGAACACGGGTTTGCCGCTTTTTCCCGCCCGGATCACCGAGGCGAAATCGATCTTCACCATGATGGGGTACATCATGAAAAACAGGCAGACAGCAATGGGGATGGATACCACGGGTGCACCGTTTACGGTTATGGCCATGCTGTCCAGGGCTCCGGCCAGCCCTGGGGCGATCTTTCCCAGCAGAATGCCGCCGATAATGCACAGCCCGACCCAGACGGTCAGGTACCGCTCAAACATACTGGTCATTTTCCGATCATTATCAACAGGGGAACTCATGGTTGATTTTTCTCCTTTTTCAGGGTTGTTCTATTTTTTTAGATTTATGACAACACATTGTCCGGCAGTTTTTCCACAAACGCCCGGATCTCATCTCTGACTTTCCGGTAGCACTCCAGCTGGGCGTTTTCATCACCGCCTTTTTGTGCCAAATCTTTTGCCAGGACCGGGGGATCTGCAAATCCCTGGTGGACCTTTTTACCGGCCAAAGGAAAAAAGGGGCAGGATTCTTTTGCCTGGTCACACACCGTAATCACCACATCCATTTGTTTGTCCTGAAATTCTTTGACATGTTTGGACCGGTGATGGGAAATATCCACCCCCGCCTCCTTCATCACCGCCACAGCCTTAGGGTCCACACCGTGGGTTTCCACTCCTGCGGAAAACACCTCGATCACATCATTCTTGAGATACCGGGTCCATCCTTCGGCCATCTGGCTTCTGCACGCATTTCCCGTGCACAGAAACAATATCTTCAATTTCTGATCACCCATCTCCTTTCTCCTTTTTTTGCACCGGGCAGCAGGCCTCTCCCCGCTGTTGCCGGCAAAGATCTTCCTTTGTCACCGCCATGATTCCATCAAGAACCTCAAGATCCATCTGCATCTGATCCGACTGGTGAAGCCGGGGCAGCAACCATTCCAGGATGTTGTCGATTCCGTCACAGCCCTCATCCAGGGCAAAATAGACCCACCGGGATTCTTTCCGGCTCTTTACCAGCCCGGCCGTGACCAGAATGCCAAGGTGGCGTGAAACCGTGGCACCCGAGACCTGTAAAAGTTCGGTGATCTGACAGGCACAAAGTTCTTTATACTGGGTCAGTGCCCCGAAAATCCTGAATCGGTTTCGATCGGCCAGGGCCTTGAGTTTTAAAAGAGTTTTATCCATCTAACCTCTGGTTTGCCAACTGGCATATCTATATAATTAGCTATACAGCTAATTATGTACCTGTTTTTTTCAACACGGTCAATACAAAATCTGTTCGACTATTTTTTCACTGCCTATGTTTTGAGTACTCAGTAAACAGGTTCAATACATAGAAAATATTTATGATCAGGAGAGGTGAAATGAGTCTTCTACTGAAAATACCGGATGATGTGGCTCAGGCCATTCGGCTCCCGCCTGCTGAACAGCCCAAGCAGCTGCTGATTGAGTTGGCAGTGGCGTTGTATGCCCGCCGTGCCTTATCTTTTGGCAAAGCCCGGGAATTGGCACAAATGAGCAAGCATGAGTTTGGCATACTTTTGGGCCGGCGTGGCATTCCTCGCCATTACGAGCTGGAAGATCTTGATGATGATGTCGCGTATGCCCATAGTCAGTAACACCTCTCCTATTCTGAATCTGTCCATCACTGGTCATCTTTACCTGTTGCCCCGGCAATTTGGTGAGGTTATCATTCCGGCTGAAGTGCTGAACGAACTCAAACCGGACAGCAGTTACCCCGGTGCTGATACCGTTCAACAGGCACTGACTGACGGCTGGTTGCGTGTGATTACCTTATCGAACAGCCATCTGGCACACGCCCTGACATTCGAGTTGGACCAGGGAGAAGCCGCAGCTGTTGCACTGGCTTTGCAGTTGGGTCAAGATCGGATTCTGATGGATGAGCGTGATGGCAGAGCCAAAGCAAAATCCCTGGGTTTGGTTCCCACAGGTCTTCTTGGGATTCTCTTACGTGCCAAATTAGCAGGACAAATTCCCTCCCTGAAAATGTAATGCCAGCAAATACCTGGACAGCCCGGAAATGATTTGTGAATATTTGAAAACCACACTGAGGAAGGGGGACATAACCAATTGTTGAAGTTACTGGTTACCGTGCACAATGAACACAGAGCTGGGTTTCCGGCATAATGAGCATCCTGCCGACCGGGATGGGATCGCCACATTGTATGCAGATTCCGAAATCAGGTGATGACAAGTTTGAAAGCGCACGTTTAAGGCTTTTCAATCTGTTCTCCGCCTGGGTCAATGATGCCTCCCCAACGCTTTTGTTGATGATCGCATCCATTCGGGAAATTCTTCCGATGGCATTATCAGGGGCTACCGGCTTGATCTTCTCTCTGTATTGTGCAACCTGTTTTTCGGTTTTGTCGATCTCCTGCAGAATTTTGACTTTAATCTCTTCATTATCCATTGTGGTATCCTACGTTATTTGTTGACATACCCATGCCTTATGCCGGGAATAAATCCTTTGCCCATTCCGGTAGTATATCTGCTTTTATTTCGTAATTTCCAGCCTGCATCACAATGATCTGTTTGAATGGATCCTTTTTGGAAGAATTGTCCAGGATTCTCGCTTCATCCACTAGGGACAACGCATTTTTTATGTGTTGCAGCGTTCTGGGTATCCGGGAGTGAATTTTGTCTATCGGGACACGATGCCCTCCCTCTGAGATACGCTGCCTGACCCGGGCTTCATTCAGGCTGGAATCAAACAAATGAATATATACAAGAATGATCCTGTAGTCATGGGCTTTTGCCCGGGCAAGAAAATCAATTTTTGACTCATGCGAGAAAACCGTTTCAAAGCAAAAAGATATCCTCTGTGCGATCAAATCCTCTCTGATTTGATCTGCCAGGGTTGCCGCATGATAGCTGACCTCTTCCGGGTTCTCAGGACGTAAATCCCTGGCGATCAGATCGGCATTCACAAACGGGACGCCGTATCCGGCAAGACACAAATGATAAAAGGTTGATTTGCCGGCACCATTTCCGCCGGCCAGCACCCAGAGCTGCCTTGGATCAGCCATCAGAGTGACCTGAATTCACCGCGTTCGAATAAACCTGTCTGTCTTTCTCCAGTAACAGAATTGACCCGATCAAGGTAACCGGGATGTTCAGCGCTTGCCTCATAATATATTCCGACAGTCGTTACTCTTCCGGCCAAAAGCCTTTTGGCCCGATCGTTTTCAAGTTGATTGAAAACATCGTCTGAATTGATGGAAATCGATTGAACAGATGGGGATTCTTCCAGTTTAATGGTTTTGATGCCTTGGGACACGGCAAACGCATCTGAAATACTTAATTTCGATGAAACCGCTTTGCCCAGTATCGCCCAGTACTCAAGCTGTTTGGTCTTTGACCGGTTCTGAATTCTGGCCTCACGCTCCGCCTGTAACGCCAGATCCCGGTCGATTCTCAAAGATACCGTGGTCATCATAGCCCCCTATAATTGATTCACTTACCATCATATTGATGCATTTAGCTACATAATAATATTGATTTCAGGGTGTGTCAATGAAATTGAGACACCGGATAAGATCCTGGCTATGCAGACCCGGTGCGCAGCATCCTCCCCGCTTATTTCACACTGCCAAGCCACAGTCCAAAAACGGTCAATGCCAG
>JAABUB010000063.1 GCA_011389575.1 Desulfotignum sp.
GGCGGATCCAGTCTTCAAAATCCCCGTATGAACCGATAAGGTCGGCAAACGTATCCCCGGTCTTTACAATCAAAATTTTCGGTTGTGTCATGGCGTTACGGTCACCTCTCCTAAAATGAGATCTTCAATGTCATCCAAAATTCCCAGGTGCCGGGTGATGTGAAACTGCACGTCTGGATACCGCTGCCTGGCTGTTTCAACAGCCAAGGGGATATCTGTCTGCACATGGCTGCCCGCGGAAATGAAAAATGGAAAGATCACCATCTCCTCCACCCCGCTGTCCACCAGCTGCTGGATCACCGTTTCCAGCGACGGTTCGCAGAACTGCAAAAACGCATGCACCACCTGCTGAATATCTTTCGAACCATGGGTTTTGACCTTGTCGTTCAGTTTTTGGGCCAGGGCCGCCACCTCGGCAGCAGAGGCTTTCTGACGGCTGCCGTGCGCAGCCACGATCACTGTTTTCAAATCAATCTCCTGTCTGTTATATCCGTCATTCCTGTTCCATTTATTTGACAATATCCGATAAAAATATTACATTCAGAATCAATAAAAATCAATTTAAACCTATCTTAAAAGGTGTTTAAAATGATAGAAACCAGTCTGATTTTAACGGAAATAACCGCCAGCATCTCAGAATTCAAAAAAAATCCCATGGGCATTATTGCGGCCGGTGAGGGATTTCCCATTGCCATCCTCAACCGGAACAAACCGGCCTTTTACTGCATTCCGGTCCATGCGTTCGAAGTCATGATGGAAAAAATCGTCATCGTCGTAATTGCCGTGGGCAGACGGGACCGTGGCGCCATCTATAAAACAGCTGCAAAACGATAGCTATTGTTAACGAATTATTCTTGACTTCATACTTTTCATGAGTTACATGTAACAATATTGGATAACAGGATCAGGAGGGCAAAGATGAGTGTCGCAAAAAGGGTACAAAAACACCGGGAAGCATTACGTTCCTTGGGTCTCAGGCCATTGCAGATTTGGGTACCGGACACCCGGCGCAAAGGTTTTGCTGCAGAATGCCGCCGTCAGTCCAGATCGATCGCCAATGATCCCCATGAGCAAGAAGTGATGGACTGGATCGAAACCGTTTCTGAATCAGACGGCTGGACAGCATGATCCGGGGAGATCTGATTTCCGTTATCGTGCCGGGTGCTTATGGAAAACCAAGACCGGCAGTGATCATACAATCTGATCTCTTTGAAGAACATCCATCCGTCGTCATTCTTCCTGTCACCTCTACCCTGCGGAACACCCCACTTTTCAGGATCCGGATCGAACCGTCACCTGAAAATGGGCTGCAGTCAGTATCTGACATCATGATTGACAAAATAACAGCCATCCCGAAAAAAAAAGCCAGCCTTGTATTCGGGCATCTTGAAGACCGTCACATGATATCCATAGAACGGTTGCTTCCGGTTTTTCTGGGTATTGCATGAAGTTGACCCTTTCAGGTCCGGGATATGGACACCGCGATGCGGTTTCCGGTGTCTGGATCAAAAAAGTGGCAGTGTTCCCATAAAAATCCCAGCTCCATCCGGTCTCCCTGAGACAGGTCGGTGTGTTTTCCGCTCCGGATAATCAGCGGCTGTTTGCGGGGGCCGTACTGGATATGGTACAGGGTGTCTGAACCCAGGCTTTCTTTCAGATCGATCTGCCCGGAAAACCGGACATCCGGTGATACAGACCCGTCAACGACAAACAGGTGCTCCGGCCGGATACCGCACACACAGGGGCCCTTTACAGGCGGTTCAGAGGACAGGGGCAGCAGGATATCCTTGAAAAACCGCAATGGCCCTGCCCCGTCCATGCGGGCCGCCTCCAGCATTTCATCGGGCACGGTTAAAAACACCTGACGGAACATGAAAGTGGCCGTAGCCGAGGCGATAAGGGGCACACTCAATCCCAGCCGGGTGTTGAGCATCCCCAGGTTGGCCACCACCTCGAAGGTGGGTATGATACGCACCTCCACCGGCAGCATCAGGGTGATGAAAATCATCCAGAAAAAAAACATCCGGAACCGAAAATCAAAATACACAATGGCAAATGCGGATAAGATGGAAATCAGAATCTTTCCGAATGCAATGGACAGGGCCATGATCAGGCTGTTGAACAGCATGATGGCCACGGGCTGTTCTCTGGCATTGCCCACGCCATGGAACAGCGCCTGGGACATGTTTTCAAAAAAATGGTTCCCGGGCCACAGTGGCAGCGGGGCCCGGGCCATGCGGACCATGTCGTGGCTGGCCGCCACAAAAGTGATCCACAAAGGAAAACCGATGACCAGGATGCCGATAATGATGATCAGATGATTCAGGTAATAGGAAACAGATTTTTTCTCCACCATGGCCAGTGCCTCCTAATACACCACGCTGCGTTCAATATATTTGAACTGGATGACGGTGAACCCGATGACAATGGCCATGAGAATCACGGACTGGGCCGCCGATCCCCCCAGGTCCAGGCCGATGAACCCGTCGTTGAACACTTTGTACACCAGAATCTGGGTGGCCTGGGCCGGCCCCCCCTTGGTCACGACATGAACAATGCCGAAAGTGTCGAAAAAGGCATACACCATGTTCACCACCAGCAAAAAAAAGGTGGTGGGGGACAGCAAAGGGAACACAATGGTCCAGAACCGTCGGAACGGACCGGCCCCGTCCATGGCTGCCGCCTCTATCAGGGACCGGGGAATGGCCTGCATGCCGGCAATGAAAAACAAAAAATTATACGAAATCTGTTTCCAGGAGGCGGCCAGGATGATGAGAATCATGGCATGGTTGCCGTCCATGCGGTGGTTCCAGTCAATGCCTGCAAATTGTAAAAAATATGCCACGATCCCCAGGGTGGGATCAAACATGAACATCCACAGGGCCCCTGCCACCACCGGTGCCACTGCATAGGGCCAGATCAAAAAAGTGCGGTACACGGTGCGGCATTTGATGACCCGGTCCACCCTGGCTGCCAGGATCAAGGCTGATCCCATGGATATCAGAGTGGTGAAAAAGGAAAACACCATGGTTCTAAAAAAACTGGCCCGGTAATCAGGATCCTGGAACAATGTATAATAATTTTCCAGAAACACGAACTCGGTTTTCAAACCAAAGGGATCTTCTTGTAAAAATGACTGGAACACTGCCTGGGATGCCGGCCAGATAAAAAACACCAGCGTGATAAGTACCTGGGGCAGCACCAGCATATACGGAAGAAAAGAAGAGGTAAAATGGACCCGCTTGATCATGAAAACCTGTTGCAAGCCTGTTGTCTCCGGTGCAGGAAACCACTGTTTCCTGCACCGGAAATAGTTTAAAACCGTTTATTTGTTGGCTTTCTCAAATTTCTCCAGCAGCTTGTTGCCTTTTTCCACGGCATCATCCATGGCAGCGGCAGCGGTTTTGCTGTTGTTCCAGACGGCTTCCAGCTCATCATTGATGATGTCCCGGATCTGGACAAAGTTGCCGAACCGCACCCCTCTGGAATTGGGGGTGGGGGTGTTGAGGTTCAACTGCTGGATGGCGGTGTCGGTACCGGGATTGTCATTGTAAAATCCCTGTTTTTTCGACAGTTCCCAGGCTGCCTTGGTGATGGGCACATACCCGGTTTCCTGGTGCCACCAGGCCTGGACCGCAGGAGATGCCAGGTAGTTCATGAACATGGCCACGCCTTTGTAGTCTTTTTTCTCACGGCCTTTGAGGCTCCACAGGGTTGCCCCGCCGATGATGGAGTTCTGGGGAGAATCGATCAGTTCCGGATTATAGGGCAGCATGGCCTGGCCGAATGCGAACTGTGCCTGTTTTTTGATGCCCCCGTAATAGGCGGATGAGTTCAGCCACATGGCGCATTTCTCATTGATGAACATGGGCAGGCTGTCTCCCCTGCGCCCCCCGTACTGAAAGAGCTTGTCCTGGTGCCATCCGTCAATGCGGGCAAGCATATTTTTCACCCCGGGATTGTTGAACGTGAATCGGGTGTCCAGGCCGGCAAATCCGTTTTCCCGGGTTCCCATAGCAAGGTTGTGCCAGGCACTGAAGTTTTCGATCATCACCCAGGACTGCCAGCCAAAGGAAAGACCGCTGTCATAACCGGCTGCCACCAGCTTTTGAGCTGCTGTTTCCACTTCATCCCAGGTTTCAGGCACCTTGGTGACTCCGGCTTTGGCAAACGCATCCTTGTTATACCACATCACCGGTGTGGAGGAGTTGAATGGCATGGACAGCAGCTTGCCCTCGGGTGTCTGGTAATAGGATATCACCGCCGGCAGAAACGCATTTTTATCCAGGGTGAACCCATGGTCGTTCATCACATCTTCGATGGGATACACCGCCCCTTTAGCCGCCATCATGGTGGCGGTCCCCACCTCGAATACCTGAACGATATGGGGCTGCTGACCGGCCAGATTGACCAGACTGGAAAATCCCCGCTGTTTGGATATCACGCTCTGCATGGTAATGAATGATGCCGTAGCCAGCAAGGCAATGGCACTTAACCCGATGATATATCGGAGCCGCAAATTTTTGACCGCTTTGAAAGGGTTCATGTTTTATCCTTTATAAAATCATCCTGAACTGAAATGATGCAATTTCATGACAGATTATGCCTTGAACCGCTGGCCGAAAAATTTGTGAACATGACCCGCAAACAGCAGGGGCAGATATCTGGGCAGAGAATGATGTGTTTTGCGCACCGTCAGAAAAAGGCAGATTGTAAATATCTTCAATCAAAACAAAATTCGGGATTCGGGCATGTTTGATAATATCTGCATTGATTTTGCCTGCATCGGTCTTGCCGCAGCAAATATTCAGATCCCACTGCTGGCCGGCAATAATACGTTGTTTTGATACCACATTCTGCGCGGTACTATATAATGCTGTAACCAGCAACCAGCAGGACAATGGTGCCCAAACCAATGATATACTGAAACCGCATTGATTGACAGTTTCGGGAAAATCAGGTACTTGTGGGACATCATGACAGAAGAAAAAAGAAACGGCCTTGTTTTTCTGGCCCGCAAATGCCGCCTGCTCACCATGGAACAGGAAGAAAAATTGATGATGCGGTTGCATAAACGCCGGGAAGAACAGCCTGCATACACCGAAATGGACCTGCTCAGAGAAACCCGTGCCCTGTCCCGGGATGATATCGCGTTTCTTCTGGCAGTAAAAGACCACCTGAGAATGAAAATGCTGGACAAACGGTTCGGTGAACTGGGGGTGGCCAACCGGTTTGTCCGGCCGGAAAACGTCAGACAGGCACTGGACCTTCAGAATGATCTTTTCAAAAAAACCAGACAGAGCAAACTCATCGGTGATATTCTACTGGAAAACAAGCAAATATCACGGGCTGATAAAACTGCTATTCTTCTCACCCAGGACAGGATTGCAGATGAATACCTGGCAGAGGCCATGAATGATATCGCTGTCACAGAAATTGAAAATATTTCCCTGAACATGCGGTTCGGTGCCATTGCCGTTAAAAAGGGTCTGATAACCATTGACCAGCTCAACACAGCACTCAAAGTCCAGGGACAGGAGATGGCTGCCGGCAGTCCCCGGCGGTATCTGGGGGAAATCCTCAAAGAGATATATCACATTTCCGGGGATGATCTGACACATATCCTGAAAATCCAGAAAGAGATGGAAAAAAAACGGCTGGCCCTTGAAACCGCCCTTTCCCGATATTTTTCTGAATCCAGCATAAACAAGCGGCTGTCCAGATCATTCAGGTACCATTTTTCCAAAAATAAATTGGAGGCCCATGTCCAGAAAATACAAACCCTGCACGAAGATGTAAGTCTTTCAGATTTTATCAGGTGGCTGAACGCCATCGGCATCGCTTTCGGTCTCATTGAAGAAAAAAAGATCCAATCTTTTCTGACAAGTGCACCAGAAGGCAGCCAGATATGTATTGCCAGAGGTATCCCCCCTGTAAAAGGCAAAGACGAGACTGTGCAATATTTTTTTGATATCACTTCCTCAGCCAAAGACAGCCCGGATACACCGACCGCTCTGGTGCGTAAAGGTGACGTGCTGGCCAGGCTTTTCCCGCCGGAAGAGGGGCCACCCGGAAAAGATGTATGCGGGTTTACCATTGCACCACCGCCACCCGGACGGATCTCCCTTAACCGGGGGCAGGGAGTGACAAAAAAAAACAGCACCCTTATCGCCGACATTGACGGCCGGGTCATCCTTTATAAAGACCGAACCCTGTTCGTCCAGCCCGAAACCCGGACCATCCCCTTCCGCAGCCACACCGGCCAAATTGATACCGATCTTTCCGACCAGTACCAGGATACCATTCTCAAGGTGGAGGGCACCATTTTTGAAAACGGGCGGATACGGTGCCGGCAGCTGGAAATTGCCGGAGATGTATTCGGAGATGTTTTTGCAGCCGGAAACATCCATGTCAACGGCATCATCGGCCGGGAAAAAGACCTTCAGAAAACGCCGGCCAGGCTGACGGCCGACGGGGACATTTTTGCCAATAAAAAAATTATTCATTCTGTTATCATCACCAGCAAAGGGCTTACAGCCCCTGGTGCCGACCTGGTATCCTCGCGGGTTACAGCTTTTCAGGACATTGTGGTAAAAAACATTATTTCAGACAGCTCCGGTCCTTGTCCCTGTATTCTCCATATCAACACACAGGCAGACCTTATGGAAACCCCTTTTGACGAACCCATCCAAAACTGTAAATCAGCCCTGGAAGATCTGGAGCAAAAAAATGCCCTGGAAGCGCTGGACCAGCGTTTTGCGGTCAAAATTGCAGCACGGGACACCTATCTGGCTGAACATGAAATTCTGGGTTTTCTCCAGGCACTGCTGAACTGTCCTGAACTGAGGCACATCCATTCCCTGCGGGCAAAGACAAAAGCGGTTTTTCACAAGGCAAAATCCTTTCCAGATATTCCGCCGGTGCCTGAAAATGCTCTGGCTCGTGCCGGAGATTTTCTGGAGACAGTGTACAGGGAAATACAGCCATTGGGCACAGCACAACAGCTTGAAAAAATCGAAGAGATGCGCCAGATCAAATACGGCATGTACCGGGCAGCCGTCAATGCCAGCCGGCGCCATAATCTTGCATATGAAGCAGATAAAAAAGCCATAGGAAAAGAGATCCAGGCACTGGCACCAAAGATTTGGAAAACAAAAAAGCAGCTCCGATCGCTCATCTCCCGGCGGGACGCTTTTTTGCTGCGCAGGGATTTGCAGATGCCGACCATCGGGACCGCCACGGTCAAGGTGAAAAACCGGGTCCAGCAGGGCACTGTGATCAAAGGCATGCAGGCTTCGCTCACCATAGAAAAGGACATGTACGGGGTCAAGTTCTCGGAAACCAGAAAAACCGCCCGGGAACCTGCAAAGATTCTTATTGAAGGATTGTATGAATAGTTTTTATGATATGACAGTTTTTTTCAAAGAGAAGCTTTCACCGCCTCCACCATGAAGTGCAACCGATTTCTGATATTGACATCAGAGGTGCCGGCATCATAATCCAGGTATAACAGGTTCATGTCCGGATATAGGGTTTTAATACGCTTTTCCATCCCTTTGGAAACAATATGGTTGGCAATGCACCCGAAAGGCTGCACACTGATGACATGGGTGACCCCGTCTTCTGCCAGGCAGGCGATTTCGCCGGGAATAAGCCAGCCCTCACCGAACTGGTTTACCAGAGACAGGATCCGCCCGGCTTTTCCAGCCACTGTGCGAATATCATGAAACGGTGAATAAAACCGGAACCGTTTCATCTGCTGATGCATTTTTTTATGATAGGTGTTTAAAAATGTTTCAATGAACCGGCCCATAATATCACTGATTTTCCAATGCCGGATATGGGCGCGGATGTTTTCTCTGTAATTGACAAAATCCTGGATAAAATAATCCAAAATCGGCAGCATGACCGGCTCCACCTGGTTTTCCATGAGAAAATCCGACAAAAACCGGTTCCCGAACCCATTGCTTTTGATATATATTTCGCCCACAATACCGATTTTTCCAAGCACCTGGTTATGGACTTCCACCTGATTGAAATCCGACACCGCTGCGTCCAGCAGCGAAAAAAGCCCGTCATAGTCTCTGGCCAGAATACAGGGCTGTGCTGCTGCGATATATTGTTCCCGCAGTTTTTTGCAGGTTCCCTTGTGGACTTCTCTGACAGCGGTGGCATAATACATTCTGGCAATGCAGTCCGCATACATGGTAATGACAAACAGCAGTTTCATCATTTTCAGCCAGTTGATGGCAAATCCCGGCTGGTGGTTCAACCCTGCGGCCCTGGTTACGGAAATCACAGGGATCTGGTCATATCCCGCCGCCACCATGGCTTTTCTGATCAAAGACAGGTAATTGGATGCCCGGCACCGGCCCCCGGTCTGGGTGATGCCCACCGTAATCTGCTCCGGGTCATATTGTCCGGATTTCAATGCCTTTATAATATCCCCGGTCACCAAAACCGCGGGATAACAGATATCATTGCCGACATAGCGCAGGCCGGTTTCCACCGAGAGATTGTCTGGCGGGGGCAGGATATCAACCTGATACCCCGCCGTTTGAAAGGCTGATGAAAGATATCCGGAATAATCTTCACCAAAAAACGGGGCGATTATCTTTCTGACCCGGTCTTTTTTTTCAAACACAGGGGTGGTTTTACGCTTCACAGGTTCGGGGATGTTCTTACTGCTGCGGCGCCTGAGGGATTCAACCATGGAACGGATCCGAAGCCGCACCGATCCGGTACTGGAAATATCATCCACCTTGACCAGGGTAAAGTTTTTCCCCCCTGCTTCCAGTATCTGCCGGTTTTCTTCCGTGCCTACGGCATCAGGTCCGCACCCGAATGAATTGAGCTGCATCATCTGGATGTTATCCGGCTGTCGGGTCACCCAGTATGCAGCGTGATGCAGCCGGTTGGAAGCAGCCCACTGGGTTAAGACCTGCAGGTTTTCAAAGGCATTTTCACAAATGTCAGGTACGGCATCCTCGGTGATGAAATCCACACCAAAATCCGTCAGAATCCGGGGAATCTTCTGGCTGATCAAGGGATCAATGTGATAGGGACGGCCGATCAGCACCACCAGGAGGCGCTGATCCCGGACAGCGCGACTGACAATCCGGGCCGCTTTTTTTCGAACCGCCTTTTTGTAAGCCTGCTGGGCTGCCAGTCCCTTTTTCACCGCAGCCTTGATCCTGAACCCGGAAATACCAAGGGGCCGCAAAAATGCCACACATGTTTTTGTCAATAAGGTAACATCCTTGAAGGTGATCACCGGTTTATCCAGAGGGATACCCAGCCTGGAGCAAAGATCCAGGCTGCTGTCAACCACCTCGGCATAGCTGCTGACAATGGGACAGTTGAACGTATTGCTTACCCCCTGGAACTCATCTTGCTCATTCATGACAAGGGGATAGAAAATGCGGTCCACCCCGCGCCTGACCAGATCAAGCACATGGGCATGCGCCAGTTTGGCCGGAAAACAGATACTGTCGGACATGACGCTGCCTTTTGCAGCATCACTCATGGCTGCAGTGGAACCGCCAGACAGGGTGATATTGATGCCGCAATGGACAAAAAAAGCATGCCAGAAGGCAAAATTTTCATAAAAATTCAGGCATCTGGGAATACCCACAGTGAATTTCGGATCAGGGTGGGGTGCGAGATTCCGGTCAAACAACAAGCGGTATTTAAAGTCAGCAAAATCAAACCCTTTTTCAGGCCGGTTCCGGCCTTTTGCGCCGAATATTTTTTCACACCGGTTGCCTGAATAAAAGGATCTGCCGCTGGAAAAAACAAACCGGGTGACAGCACAGGCATTGTCACATCCCTTGCATACGATCTGCCGGGTCTTGAAATCAGCAATGGTATCCAGATGGTTCAGGGCAGTAAAAGAAGCGGTCTGCCGGCCCTGATCTGCAAAAGATTTTTTAGCTGCCAGTGCAGCCCCGAAAGCCCCCATCATTTCCGGCATGTCTGTATGGGTGACACCGGTACCTGTTAAAATTTCCAGGGCCCGGATAATGGACGGATTTTTACCTGCCCCGCCCTGGAGCACGATATGGCTTCCCGTTTCTTCCATATCAACGAGCTTGAGTACCTTGAACAGACAGTTTTTCACCACAGCATAGGAAAGACCGGTACTGATATCTGCCACCCCGGCATTTTCCCGCAAAGCCTGCTTGACCCGGGAATTCATGAAAACCGTGCACCGGGTACCAAGATCACAAGGGGCTTTGGCCTCCAAAGCCAGGGCGGCAAAATCCTGAACCCGGTATCCCAGGGACCCGGCAAACGTCTCAATAAAAGACCCGCATCCGGAGGAACAGGCTTCATTGAGTTCAATGCGGTGGATGGCCCCATGGCGGATAAATATGGCTTTCATATCCTGTCCCCCGATGTCCAGAATAAAAGACACATCAGGATCCATATATCTGGCTGCTTCAAAATGGGCAATGGTTTCCACCATCCCCAGATCCATCCCGAATGCCGCGCGGATCAGATCTTCTCCGTAACCGGTAACTGCGGTGCCTGCAATGACCAGATCCGGATGCTGGGCCTGGATTTCTTGGCGAAATGCCCGCAACCCCTTTACAACCGCCTGGATGGGGTTGCCATCGTTGTTTTTGTACCAGGAGAACAACACCTGGTTATCCATGCCCAGGGCTGTAATTTTTGTGGTGGTGGACCCGGAATCCACCCCTAAAAAGCATTGATCGTCTCTGTAATCAGACAGGGACATCCCGGGAATGATCATCTGCTGCCTGTTCTGTTCCCAGTTTTCCCGCTCTTTTTGTGTGTGAAACAGCGGTGGCAGGCGGCTGTCATTGTCCCGGGGCAGTCTTCGTTTCCGGGTCATGGCATCCACCAGATGCTGCACCGAAAACACCGTATCATGGCGCCGGCTGAACATGGCAGCGCCCATTGCCGGCAGCAGGGCCGGCTCCTCCGGTATCATCAGATCAGATGTGGACAATCCCAGGACCCGCAGAACCGCCTTGACCAGTTCCGGCAGAAAGGCAAACACCCCGCCGCAAAGCAGCAGTCTGGGCCGGATATCACACCCCCTGGACAGGGTATTCAGGCACTGGATGGCCACGGCATGAAACACGGATGCTGCAATATCGGCCACCGGTACATTGCGGCTCAAAAGGTTTTGCACATCGGTTTTGGCAAACACCCCGCACCGGGATGCAATGGGATACAGATTGGTATACGCTTGTGCCAGGCGGTCGAGATCATCAGGGGTCTGGTTCAGCAGGGCGGCAAGCTGATCGATAAATGCCCCGGTTCCTCCGGCACAGCTTCCGTTCATGCGAATATCCGGGGCCCTGTCCGGAGAAAGAAATATCATTTTAGAATCTTCTCCCCCGATATCAATAACCGTGGAGGTCAAAGGATATATCTGCTGTACCACTTCATTTGTGCAGATGACCTCCTGGACAAACGGCAGGGCCATCAGTTGTGAAAATCCCATGCCGGCGGAACCGGTTACGGACAATTGCAGCCTGCAGTTGCCCAGGCGGGTTTCCATATCTGAAAAAAAAACAGAGACCGTATCCATGATGCGGGCATAATGCCGCTGATACCGTGAAAAAATCAATTGATTGGTCTCATCCACCAGGACCAGTTTTGCAGTGGTGGAACCAATATCCAGGCCGGCGTGGTATAGTTTGTTCTGCTTCAACTGACAACCTCTCGATTTTTTATATTCTGCACGCTGTTTGCAACTTTCCAGATCTCATTGAAGCTTGCCAAAGTGACGATACCATAACAATACACCTGTTCATCCCTTCTTTACAAGACTGTATTACATTGTTTTTTTACCAAAAGCGGCGCAGTAATGTAGATTCAAAAATCCTTCTCTGTAGATGGGGCAGCCCGGCACCCGTCCGGTCAGGGAATGTATTGATTACATCATTGCCCGGATTTTTGGGAAGCTTTAGACTCTTGGCTTTCCTGTTCGGAAAGGACGTGTTGTTGTTCAACAACCGCCTGGTGGTGCTCGATATCCCCCTTTAATCCCTGCTGTCGACGGTCCAGTTCTTTTATGGCCTCGATACGTCCGTAAAGCAGCAGATTGTCGTTGTATTCAAGACGGGTTTCCGGTGTGGGATTACCGATATAGGTTCCGTCCGGTTTCTTAATGCCAAGCAGGTTGACACCTTCGGCCCGGAGACGGCTTTCTGACAGTTTCCTGCCGGCGATCCAGTCATTTTTCCGGATATGCAGTTCAGCCAGGCGGTATTCACCGGTAAGGTGAAGCAGGCTTGCATAGTCCCTGACATCCAGGCTGGTATACCGTTTGAGCATGATATCCACAATCCTGGAAAGCTGCCGGTCCACCCATTTGCTGGAGGCAAGGAGCCACAATACCAGTATACCGGATACCAGTATTACGATGCGCAGGGTCAGTCTTGTCGTGTCACCCTGCTGAACAAAAGTCAGGATCAGTGTTGAAATCGCAGCCACAATTCCGGCATTTCCGATAAGAATCAGGGTCATGACGATTTTTCGTCTGACCGGGTGACTGACAACCATCTCGGATTCACTCGTGGTAAATCCGGCCCCGGAAAATGCACTTCTGGCCTGAAACCTTGCAGACTGCCGGGTGAGACCTGTATGGGTCAGTGCGATGGTGGCAATGCGGGTGATCAGGATTGAAAGAAACACAACCAGCAATAATGAGATGATAGCAATCACGGTGTCACCCCTATTACCCCGTATGTCTGTTGTCTTTTTTTATCACAGACCATCATTTTCATGCTATATAATCTAACAGGCCCATGCCCAAAAATCAAACCGTTTTTCCCGGTATCAGGCAGCCGGCCGGGCCTTTTCTACATTACCAGGCGGTTGTTTCTAAGTTTTTTTTTGGAAAAATGCCGGGTTGCAGCGGTTACAGCTCACCCGGCCGGGCCGAGAATCAGTCTTTGGGGATCGCAGTTTTCCCGCAGAATTCTCAGCTCTTTTTCAGTGGGCGGCAGGGCCTGCACCGCCTGTGACACATCCATGTGAAACTGGGTATTCTCCAGAATCATTCCCGGTGTGGTGCCGGGATAGTATTGATCCAGATACATTTTGCCGGTATCCGGGTCAAACCGCATCACCCCTAAGTTGGTGACCACCACACTGACCCCGCCGGACCGCAGACCTGCCGCCTCCCGTGATCCATTACCTGACAGCTGCCCCGGGCTGGTGAGATAATCCAGCTGGTTCACAAATTTGCGTTTTTCATGCTGCATGAATGCAATGCACCTGGGCACAAAACTGGCCACATCACACCCCCCGCCGCTGCCGGAAAACCGGATATCCGGGGAAAAATAATCCCCGATGCAGGTGGTGTTCAGGTTGCCGTACATATCGATCTGGGCCGCCCCTAAAATGGCAATGACCCGGTCCCCGGTGATGCGGTTCTGCATGGTGGCAAAGGCATCGGTGAGACTGGAATTGGCTGCTGCCCAGTACATGATCCTGGGATCTGCCACTGCAAAGGGGATTTCTTCTAAAAGTGAGTCCATGGCGCCGGTTTCAAAAAAGATCACGCTGTCCGGGGCATTGATTTTCTTGGCTGCCATGGCTGCCAGCATGGAAATACCGGTGCCGCTGAAAACAATGTCACCGTTTTTGATCTCCCTGGCTGCCATGATGGTCATAATTTCTTTGGGGGTGTAAGACATATCCATAATCAATCTCTTTTCATATTCACGCTGTAACCGGTTTCAGGGTCTGCTGCAATGGCAGCAAGGCTCTCTTTTCCCACCTGCTGCAAAAACTGTTCATGGCTGTTCACCCCGTAAACCCAGGCATCCTGATAGGCTTTAAAGGCATCTTTGTCTTTTGCGGCTGCGGCAAATTTTTTCAGGTACTGGGAATCATAATCATAATGGCCGTATACTGCTGTGGGATAGCCCCCGAAAGGCACATGGCAGACCGCGGTCACATGGATAAAGGGAATCTGGTTCATATCCGGGTTTTTGCGCAGTTCTGCTTTTTCCACCAGGTTTTCACAGGTGACAATGACATGTCTGGATGCCTTGACCTGTTCCACGTCTGCAAAGGCCAGTCCCTTTATGCTGCAGGTTCCCATGGCATCCGCTTTTTGCACATGGATGATGGTGACATCCGGGGTGATGGCCGGCACGGCCACCACTTTTTTGGCGCCGCCCCAGTTCCCGAAGGGGTTGTCCACCACTGCCAGTTTTCTGTCCACAATTTTCGGGTCGGACCGACGCAGGGATTCAGGAAAGCCCCATGTTGACACAATATCCGATCCCAGACCGGAAAGGGTGGGCAAAAACGGCACCCCCATGGCCCCGGCCATGAACCGCAGGCTCATCATATAATTGGAATAATCTTCAAATAAAATGTCATTGTTCTGGATGGCTTTGGCAAACCGTATACAGGTGGGAGCGGCTTTTCCGTTTCCCCCATAGGCGATTTCCAGCTTTGAGATGCATCCTGCGCCGATGAGTTCATCCAGGCCGGTGCCGTTGGAGTGGGCATATAAATGCAGATCCGTTATCTTCTGGCGTATGATTTCATACACCGCTGCCATGGGGTTCCGGTTCAAGGTAAACCCGCCGATGGAAATATGGGCGCCCTTTTTCACATAACGGCTGACCGCTTCCTGAAGCGGCATTGTTTTGTCTGTATCATTGTCCATTTTTCCTGCCTGATGTCCTTATTTGTTTATGCGTTTTATGCGTTGATTTTTGTCATGTCCCCTGAATTTTGCAATTATCTCTATCCAGTATGCCGGGTTTCAGGATAAAACTTTTGAAGGCCCATGGCAGTCATCAGCATTATGAACCCTGCTGCTTCCATCCAGAAAGATGTCCAGAGCAGACCCAGAGCTGCCAGCCAGAAAAGTGCGGTTTCCACAAGGGTGGCCCTTCGTATGAAATACCGCTCCAGGGCCGATGCAAAGGCAACCAGGCCGATGGTGGTGGTTATCATGGTAAGGATCACTTCCCAGTGCAGCAGTTCATAATTTTCTCCCATTCCCAGAAGTGGTCTGTATGCCATAACAAGGGGGATGATGTAAAGTCCTTTTGCCAGTTTCCACGAGGTAAATGCGGTGCGCATGGGATTGGCCTTTGCAATGGCTGCCCCGGCAAAGCTGGCAAGGCTCACCGGCGGGGTGACATTGAAGTCCTGGGAATACCAGAAAACAATCATATGGGCCACCATGATGGACACCCCCATATCCATGAGAGCAGGCCCTGCCAGGGTGGCCAGGACAACGTAGCTGGCAGTGACAGGCAGCACCAGCCCCACCGGAAACAGCCGGACCGCCGGAAAGATCGACAGCAGCATAGGTTTCTTCGGCTGCCAGAATTTTTTGTGTCTGTTCCGGTGTAAACGACAGGATCCTGATATCATGGGTGGTGGCCAGATCCAGAATAGAACTGGTACCCGGTCCCACACACCAGACCCCAACGTCAATGGTGCCGTTGTAGGCTGCCAAGGTGGCTGTTTACCTGCTATGGCCCGGCAGCGGATGTAATCAGCCATATTTTTGTGGTGTTTTCCCATGGGGTTTGGTATTTTACGGGTAAACTTATAGACTGGGGATTACCCATGCATAAAAATACAGACAAACCCGTTCTGGTAACCGGTGCCACAGGATATGTGGCCGGCCGGCTGATCCCCCTTTTGCTGGATGCCGGATACAGGGTCCGGGCCATGGGAAGAACCATTGAAAAAATGACCGGCCGGCCCTGGGGCAAAGATGCCAATGTGGAACTGGTCACAGGGGATATCATGGATACAGGTTCCCTGCAGAAGGCTGTGGCCGGATGCGGTACCATTTATTACCTGGTGCATTCCATGATATCCCGGAAAGGCGCATACCGGGATGCGGACAAAACCGGGGCCGCCAACATGGTGCGGGCCGCTGCAGACCAGGGGGCAGAACATATCATCTATCTGGGGGGCCTGGGGGATATCCATCACAAAAATATCAGTAAGCACCTGGTGTCCAGAAATGAGGTGGGGAAAATCCTGCAGAGCAGTCCGGTGCCTGCAACCATACTCCGGGCCGCCATGATTCTGGGGTCGGGCAGCGCCAGTTTTGAAATTCTGCGGTATCTGGTGGAAAGGCTGCCCATCATGATCACCCCGAAATGGGTGCGCATGCCCACCCAGCCCATTGCCATCACCAATGTGCTGGAGTATCTGAAAGGCTGTCTGGAACATCCGGAAACCCGGGGACAGACCTTTGATATCGGGGGTCCGGATATCGTGTCCTACAAAGATTTGTTTGCCCTCTTCGCCCGGCAGGCCGGCCTGCCTGCGCCGGTGATGATACCGGTGCCCGGGCTGACTCCCCGGCTGTCCTCTTTGTGGATTCACCTGGTGACCCCGGTACCGGCAGCCATTGCACAACCCCTGGCCGAAGGATTAAGTCTGCCCACCGTGTGCACGGAAAACCGCATCACAAAAATTATCCCCCAGGATCTGCTCACCTGTGACCAGGCCATTGCCCGGGCACTGGACCATATCCGGCAGGAACAGGTGGATACCTGCTGGACAGATGCCGGAGCCCTTTTGTATCCCGAGTGGACCCATTGCGGGGATTCCGACTATTCCGGAGGGACCATCCTCAAATGCGGATACCGGGCAACTATAGCTGGAAAAGCACAGGAAGTGTGGCCGGCGGTGGAACAGCTCGGGGGAAAAACCGGGTACTACGCCGCCGATCTTTTGTGGAAAATCCGCGGGGCACTGGATCTGTTTTCCGGCGGGGTGGGACTTCAGCGGGGCAGGCGGTCAAAACACAGACTGCAGGTGGGGGATGCCCTGGACTTCTGGCGGGTGCTGGAAGTGGAAAAACCGCACCGCCTCCTGCTGGTTGCGGAAATGAAAATGCCGGGCCAGGCCCTTCTGGAAATCCTCATCACCCAAAAGGACGAGGAACGCTGTGAATTAACGTTGTTGTCCCGGTTTCTGCCCAAAGGAATTTTGGGCATTGCCTACTGGTATGCGCTGTATCCCTTTCACCAGTTTGTCTTTTCCCGGATGCTGGCCGGCATGGCAGAGGCAGCCGGAAAAACCCTTTTAACCCCTCCCATACGGTTTACCCCCAAAATCACCAATGCCTGTTCCCTGCCCCGGGCATAATGAACCTGCCAACCCTGCTTGACATAACATGGAGCTGCAATGACCGACACAGAACAAACTGACTACAAACTGACATTAAGAAGCCTGAAAAAAGAGGACTATCCCCACATAAAACGCATCATGGACCTGGTATACGCCGGCATGGGCGGGGCCTGGACCCCCGAAGAATTCGCCGTATTGATCGACCATTTCTCCGAAGGCCAGATATGCATCGAAGACAAAGGCAAAGTGATTGCCGCTGCCCTTGCCATTATCGTCAATTCTCAGGAATTTGAAAAACAGCGCCACACCTATGAAGATGTGGTGAGCGGCGGTGAAATGACCAGCCATGATCCGGAAGGAGATGCCCTCTACGGGGTGGATATCTTTGTGGACCCCGATTACCGGGGCCTGCGCCTGGGCAGGCGGTTGTACGATGCCAGAAAAGAGCTGTGTGAAACCCTGAATTTGAAAAGCATTATTTTCGGGGGCCGGATCCCCGGATACGGCAAACATGCCAAAGAGATGACCCCGGCAGAATACATTAAAAAAGTCAAAGCCACCGAGATATACGATCCTGTGCTCACCTTTCAGCTGTCCAATGATTTTCACATCAAAAAAATTTTGAAAAACTATATCCCTGAAGACACCCAGTCCGATGCATACGGCGTGCTCATGGAATGGAACAACATCTATTATGAAAAAAAACAGGTGCTGTTCGGGGGGCGCAAGGCCTATCCCCGCATCGGCATTGTCCAGTGGCAGATGCGGTCATTCAATGATCTGGATGAGTTTTTACACCAGGTGGATTTTTTCGTGGATGCCATGGCCGGATATAACTCGGATCTGATCGTGTTCCCGGAACTGCTCAATGCCCCGCTGCTGAAAAACTTCAACCAGGAGAACCCGGCAGAAGCCATGCGGTCTTTGTGTGAATACACGGAAGATATCCGGGCAGCCTTCGTAAACCTGGCCATTTCCTATAACATCAATATTGTGGCCGGCAGCCTGCCATTATTGCGGGGAGACGATCTGTACAATGTTGCTTTTTTATGCCGGAGGGACGGTACCTGGGATGCCCAGGACAAGCTGCACATCACCCCGGATGAGGCCCAGTACTGGGGATTCAGGGCGGCAGTGCCCTGGGGGTCTTTGATACCGATATCGGCAAAATCGGGATGCTGGTATGCTATGATGTGGAATTTCCCGAACTGTCCCGGTACCTGGCGGACAAAGGCATGACCTTGCTGTGTGTGCCGTACTGGACAGACACCAAAAACGCCTATCTTCGGGTACGGCGCTGTGCCCAGGCCCGCGCCATTGAAAATGAGTGTTATGTGGCCATTTCCGGCAGCGTGGGCAATCTGCCCAAGGTGGAAAACATGGATATTCAGTATTCCCAGTCCGCTATTTTCACCCCGTCCGACTTTGCCTTTCCCCATGATGCCATTGCTGCGGAAGCCACCCCCAACACGGAAATGACCCTGATGGTGGACCTGGATCTGGACCTGTTGAAAGAACTGCGGCAGAAAGGCAGTGTGCGCAATCTGAAAAGCCGGCGAAGAGAACTGTATGAGGTGCTCTGGAAACCGGATCTTGCGCCGGATGGCGGATAACAACCAGTTGGATTTTATGATGAATAAATGATACAATATGGTTTATATGAACGCACCTTTGACCCATAAACAATATCAGCGCCTGGTCGCGCCCCGGACCCATTTATGGTGGGGAGCAGGTGACTGGAGACGGTTGTCAAAAAAATCCGTGGTGGAAGGCATCCTGAGCCGAGGCAACTGGGATGATGTCCTGGCATTGATCGATGAATGGGGCATTCAGGAAGTGAAACAGATTTTTGACCGACAGACAGCAGGACCCCGCACCAATTACCGGCCCCAGACCATCCATTTTTTCCGTCTTTATTTTGACCGCCATGCATGAGAATATTCTAAACCCGGACCAACGTCACCTGGCATCACAACTGTTGCCCGTATTCAACCATTTTTATCTGTGCGGCGGAACCGCCATTGCCTTGCAGATCGGCCACAGAAAATCCATTGATTTTGATCTGGCATCTCCCCGCGACATCCATACCCGTTCACTGACAAACCTTATTCTGAAACAGGGAATGACCATTGACCAGACACTGGTATCCACAGGAGATGAACTCACGGTGATCGTCAGTGGAGTCAAACTCACTTTTTTTTGTTTCCCATTCCCGGTCAGGGCCGATCACTTCTGGCAATTTGCACAATTGAAAATGCCGGATCTGATCCATCTCGGCAGCATGAAAGCTTATGCACTGGGCAGGCGGTGTCAGTGGAAAGATTATGTGGACCTTTATTTTCTGCTGAAATATCATGTTTCTTTACTGGAGCTGATTGACAAGACCGGACAGGTCTTCAAAGGTTCTTTTAACGCCAAGCTTTTCAGAGAACAGCTGTGCTATTTCAAAGATGTCGATATGACGCAGACAGTCGCATATTTGGGCAAATCACCGGGTAATGACGAAATCTGTCAATTCCTGACACATGAGGCCCTGTCATAAAACCGCTGTTTCGTATTCCCATACACCGGCAAAGATGATATGGTTTTTTTTAAAAAATTTTTAAAGTAATCAACCATGAGATGCCGGATACAAATGAATAAAAGGAAGCCTTATGGCCGGGAAACCCTCATACGAGGCACTTGAAAAACGGGTTCAGGAACTTGAAAAAATCCTGGGAGAAACCCTGGAAAAACATCAAACACAGAAAAAAAATCTTGATGACATCATCGAACACCTGCCGGTTGGTATTGGTATACTCGACAGCCAGGGCAATATTTCACGGCTCAATCAGCGATTCAAAGAAATGTTCGGATATACGGAAAACGATATTTCCACAGTCGAAGCCTGGGCTGTCAGAGCATACCCGGACAAAGATTACAGGAAAAAAACCTTAACTGTCTGGGACCAGTATTTGCGCAAGGCATTTGAAACCGGATTGAACACACCACCCATGGATGTTGAAATCTTCTGCAAGGACAAAACACCGAAAAATATCCTCATATCCCTACAGCCCGGAGACAACCAGCACTTGACCACATTTGTCGATATCACCGGACGTAAGCAGGCAGAAGCTGAGGCCGCACGGCTGATGTCGGCTGTGGAGCAGGCCGCTGAAATCTTTGTGATAACCGATTATGACGGGACCATCCAGTACGTCAACCCAGCCTTTGAACGTATTACAGGATACACCCAAAAGGAGGTGATCGGATCAAACCCCCGCATTCTTAAAAGCGGCAAGCAGGATACCGATTTTTATCAAAGTTTATGGCAGACAATTCTTTCCGGCAAACCCTGGCAGGGCCGTATTGTCAATAAAAGGAAAAACGGTTCCTTTTATACTGAAGAAACCATAATTTCCCCTGT
>JAABUB010000064.1 GCA_011389575.1 Desulfotignum sp.
TTGACGAGTCCTCCGTAACCGAGGATTTTGCCACCTCCCTGAAATTTCATCTGAAAGGATGGCGTTCGGCTTATTTGAACAAAGTCAGTGCTTTCGGAGACGGCCCGGAAGATCTTGGGGCGTATTTCAAGCAGCAGTTCCGCTGGTCTCTTGGAACAGTGGGGCTTTTTCGTGAGATCTTGAAGGCATTTATAAAAAATCCGGGACAATTGAATTTATATAAGTGGTGGGAATATATGTTATCCAGCACCCATTATTTTGTAGGATGGGTTATGCTGATTCTGGTCATCTCTCCGGCTTTGTTCATTTTATTTAATATTCCCACATATTTTGCCAGACCAGAGCTGTATTTCATGTTTTACACTCCCTATATTATCCTGTCATTCAGCATTTTTCTCTGGTCTTTGCGCCAGCGGCGCTACAAAATTTTTGAAGTGGTAAACGGCGTGCTGCTGCAGGCAATCTGTTTTCCTGTTTACATGAAGGCATCTCTTATGGCCATTTCAGGCTACAAAGGCAGCTTCAAGACCACGCCCAAAGGCCGGAGCCTGTCATTGCCTTTTTATACCCTCTGGCCACAGGTGGGCCTTGCCTTGTTATGTTTTACAGCAGCCATTTGGGCGGGCATGCGCATTTATTTCGAAAGAGAACTGGTGCTGGCACTTTCAGTGAACTTGTTCTGGTGCATATACCATTTTTTAATTCTTATGTTTGTTGTGTATTTCAATCATCCCCTGGAAAACGCGCCTGGATACCCGGGAAAAAAATTTGTATCTCCGGGAAAAGAGTCTGAACAGCTGTGAAACCGACATTATTTTTAAATAAATATTTCTACATGCTTTTGGCAGGCATTGTATTAACTCTCCAGTTTTTTCCCGGGTACGCAGGAAAAGAAACGGATCGGTTTTCCGGGCAGAAACAGCGCCTGTTTTTCGGACTGGCCGTGCACGGACTGCCGGAATCTGCTGATGAAATAGAAAAGATGGCAGCGGAAACAGGGTTGCCTGTCAGCATGGTCAACTTTTTTTTACAGTGGCCCAAAGATCCCCTGTATAATAATTTTCCAGAATACGGTTTTGGGGCCATACACCAGGCCGGTGCCATGGCCTGTTTGACATGGGAGCCCATGTATCATGAAGACGGCCAGGCGCGCATGATCCCGGCCACAGAAATTGTAGACGGAAAATACGACGGATATATCGACAGATTTGCAAGGCAGATCCGCACCCTGGGATATCCTGTAATTATCCGTTTTGCCCACGAGATGAACATTTATCAATACGCCTGGGGGGGGGAAAGGTCGGAATACGGACCAAACAGTCCCCGGCGCTATCGGGAAATGTTTCGCTATGTGGTTTTACGATTTAAAAACCTGGATGTAAAAAACGCTTTTTTTGCCTTTTGCCCCAATGCAGAGTCCCTGCCCTGCCCCAAAACAGATCCGCAAGCAGAGTGGAACCAGGCATCAAATTATTATCCCGGCAGCAGCTACGTAGATGTAATGGGAATGGACGGGTACAACTGGGGGCAAACCCGGACGATCGATGAACATGGATGGCAAAGCAAGTGGCGTACGTTTGAAGATATCTTTTCTTCCATGTACAGGCAATTAAAACAAATAGATCCGGAAAAACCGGTATTTGTTTTTGAAACAGCTGCCGCCCGGCAGGAGGGGAAGGACAGAAGCCAATGGGTCAGGGACGCTTTTTTTACTGCAGCCCGTTGGAATATCCAGGGTGTGTTCTGGTTCCAGGCGGACAAGGAAACAGATTGGCGTCTGACGGCAGATCCGTCCTGCAGTTACTGCGCGCCGGTGCGGCGGAATTTCTTTTCCCCGATACCATTATTTGAAGGCAAAAATGGATCATAGGCTGTTTACATAGAGGATTACCAGGGTGTTGTAATTGTTAAATCCTTTTTTTTCCAGCGTTTTCAAGGCGATCAGGTAGCGCTGGATAACTTCTGAATCCAGTACGGATTGGAAAAGATCCACGTAGAGTTCAGGCTCCATTTTCTTCCGGATCTCGTCTATATCGATCCGGTCGAGAATTTCGTGTTCGGATTTTGCGTGCATGGCGTTTAGGTAAATAGCTTGTAAATATTTAAGATTATTTCTGAGACTTGACTGAATATCTTCAATGATAAGCTTCCGGAAATCCGCGTACTCTTTTCTCGAAAACCGGCTCATCCGGGCCAGGTAGGCCACCAGATGCCCCATGTATATGAGCAGGCCCCTTTTGAGCAAAACAGCATCTTTTAGTACTTTACGAAGGATGCTTGCAACGTTTTGTACATCTGACAGGTTGATAATTGCTTCCCGGGTTTCCAGTGAAATATACACCGGATAGGTTTCAGGAAAATGCCTGTCCAGGAGAATACCGCAAGACTGGATCTGCATCTGCGGATCCCAGTTTTCCCAGGCAACAATCCCCTGATTTTTGCTCTGCCCGTAGAGCTGGTAGGGCAAATGAAGATTCACCGCATCGCCCCTGTAAAGAATTTCCCTTCGCTGGGCCCAGGAGGGGATGGCAATGCGCACGCCGTTTGCGCTCAAATCCTGCACCAAATATTGAAACGGCTGGAAATCTTCCTGCCTGGAACCCAAAAGGGGCAGGGTTGCTGATTCCAGTGGAAGTCTTTCTTCTGAGCGTTTTTCAGGGGTAGTCATCATTTTGCGTTCTTCTTTTGCCGCAGGATGTCCTGGTAGCTGGGACGTTCTTTGTCCTGGTAAAAGATACCGGTGCCGTAGGGCTCGTTTTCAGCGGCCCGCATGGCGCTTTCCATGTTGTCAGGAGCCGGCGCGTGCAGATTCAGAGAACAGACATTTTCCTTGAGCGCTTTCCAGGTGCGGTTGGTCTTGTCAAAGGTCACGCAGGGGGTGAGAATCTGGATAAAACTGAATCCCCTGTGCAGGGTCCCGGCCTTGATCAGCGCTTTCATGCCTTCCGGATCACCGGCATACCCTCTTGCCACAAATGAACTGCCGTAGGCCAGGGCCAGTTTGATGGGGTTCAGGGGCGTGTCCGGATTGCCCACAGGATGGGAATTGGTCTTTGTTTCATAGGGGGTGGTGGAAGAGGACTGCCCCTTGGTGAGCCCGTAAATGGAGTTGTCAAACAAAATAAAGGTGATGTCGATGTTCTTGCGGGCCACATGGGGCAGATGTCCCCCGCCGATCCCCAGGGCATCCCCGTCCCCGGCCATGGCAAAAACCGTAAGGTCTTCTCTGGCAAGCTTCAATCCTGTGGCCACGGGAATGGACCGGCCGTGCAGGGTGTGGAACCCGTAGGAATTGATGAAAATCGGGGTCCGTCCGGAGCAGCCGATGCCGGAAACGGCACAGATATTTTCATGCGCAAGGTCCAGTTCCCGGCAGGCCTTGTAAAAGGCATCCATGATGCCGAAATACCCGCATCCCGGACACCAGGTGGGCAGATCCGGTGACCGGTACTGTAAAAAATCCATAGCCCTGACCTGTGCGATTTTTTCATCCAGGTACCCGGCCTGCTCAGTCTCTGCTGCATTTCCTGTTGCAGTTTCCGCGGTCTTTCCTACTGCAGTTTCCGGTTCAGTTCCGGGTTCAGTTCCCGGATCGGACAATGCTGAATGATCCGGTCCGGATTGCACAGACCCTGATTTTATTGCATCGGTTGGTACGGTGTTCATATCATCTCCCTCATTTTTTCCACAATATCTTCTGCTGCCATGGGCCGTCCGGTGATAAAATTGAGCCGTTCCACCGGCCGCTTGATGATTTTTGTGACAAAGTCGGCAAACTGGCCCGTGTAATTGAGTTCCGGGATCAGGATCTTTTTGCACCTGCCGGCAAAGGCTGTCACCTGCTTTTCCGGAAACGGGGACAGCATCATGGAGCTGAAAGCTGCCGCAGAAATGCCCTCGCCTGCCGCAGTCACAACCGCCTCATGGGCTGCCCCGGCAGAGGAACCCCAGGAGATCACCCCGATATCCACCATTTCCTGTGTTCCGGAGATCATTGGCGCCGGAGCCTCGGCAAGGACAGAAGCATGCTTTCTGAACCGCTTTGCCGTCATTGCCAGATGGCCTTTGTCCGTGTAATTGGGCCGGCCGTTTGCATCATGCTCCAGGCCTGTGGCAAAATACATGCCCCCGGGGGTGCCGGGAATGGTCCTGGGCGAAATACCGCTGTCCGTGATTTTATACCGCTGGTAGCCGGCCAGATCTGCCGCATCCGGTGCGATATTGGCGTTCAGCATCTTCGGTGCAGGCTTTTTGGGAGTATCGATGTTGCGGATGGAGTTGGACAGGAAAAAATCCAGCAGAATCACCACCAGGGTCTGGTATTTTTCCGCCAGATACAGGGCCAGCACCGTGGCATCATAACAGGAGGTGGTGTCTGTGGGGGCCAGCACCACCCTGGGGCAGTCCCCGGTCCCCCCGAACATGGCAGCATTGAAATCACTCTGCTCGGTTTTGGTGGGAATGCCGGTGGAAGGCCCGCCCCGCTGGGAATCGATGATCACAGCCGGCATTTCAGCCATCACAGACAACCCGGTGAACTCGGTCATCAGGGCAAATCCCGGACCGGAGGTGCCGGTCATGGCACGTATCCCGCCGTATCCGGCCCCGATCACCGCACCGATGGCAGATATTTCATCTTCGGTCTGGAGCAGGGTGCCCCCGTGTTTGGGCAGTTCTTTGCTCAGGATCTCCATGATTTTGGTGGCCGGGGTGATGGGGTATCCGGCATAAAACTTGAGATCCGCGTCCAGGGCAGCTTTTGCCACAAGCTGGTTCCCGTTGATGATGAGCTTTTCCCCTTTTTGTTCCGCCTTTGACTGGGGCGGGGTCACGCCTTGAAAGGAGATGGTATCTGCTTTGTCGATATTTTCTTTTGTCCAGTCAAATCCTTCCAGAAACGAGTTCACATTGGAATCTATGACGATCTGTTTTTTTTTGCCGTACCGGTCTTTGATGCTGTTGGTGAATGCATCCCGGTCCAGGTGGAACAGGGCGGTGAGAGCGCCTAAAGCCACCATGTTACGTCCCCTGGCATTGCCTGCCGCCTTCTGGGCCAGCATGGTCAGCGGCACCCCGTAGGAGATGGTTACCGCATCTGCTCTGGCCACCACGCTTTGGTCCTCTTCATGGGGTTTGGGGGGCTGGCTGTCATAAATGAGGATTCCGCCTTTTTTCAGGGCGGACAGCTGGGAGATGGCATGGTTGTCGTTCAAAGCAATGAGCACATCTGCCAGTTTTCCCGGAGAATAAATGGGATTGGCGCTGACCCGGGTGTGGGCCACGCATTTGCCGAACCCCCTGATTTCAGCAGGATAGGCATCAAAGGACATGATTTCAAACCCCTGGGCACTCATGAACCGGCTTAAAATTTCTCCGGCGGAAATGGTGCCCTCCCCTGCACTGCCGCAGATTTCGATGACAATACTGATATCTTTATCAATGGTTTTCATGCCTCTTCGTCCTTTTCAAGATCTTCCCACCAGACGGTTTTAATTTTCACCCCTTCCAGATCAAAATATTTTCTGCCGGCAGGCCGCACTTTGTGGTGTTCGCCCAGCAGGTTCAGCCCGGCCACTTTTCCCTGGGCCTGTGCATTGGGCCATCCAATGGAGGTGGTGTAGGTATTGATGTCCGGGTTGTAGATCTGGGCGCAGGAACCGCAGGCAAAAATGTTGTCCAGGCTGGTGCGCATGGTTTCATCCACCAGGATGCCGTGATCGATCTCCAGACCGCACCCCCTGGCAAAATCCACATCAGGTATCAGCCCGTTAAAGGAAAACACCAGATCCGCCTGTGTGCGCACCCCATGTTTTGTGGTCACCCAATACCCGCCCCGGTCCTCCGGCACAATGGTATCCAGGTCATCGTCTGCCAGGATATCTGCATTGGTTGGTGCCAGGTTTTTCACAATGGCATCCTGCATATCCTTTGTCAGACGGTGGGGCCAGAACGCCTTGGGATACAGCAGCAGGGTCACCTGTTTTCCCATGTCTGTGAGCATTTTCAAAAATTTGAACGCCACCAGATCACCCCCGAAAATAAAAAACCGGGTGCTGTCGGCAATTTTTTTGCGCAGGCCCGTGGTATCATTGAATTCTGTGACAAAGGTCAGGCAGTCTGCATAGGGCTTCATGGAGGGCAGCAGCCTCTCCCGGGCCCCTGAGGCAATGACCAGGTCTGTGTAATGCACCGTTTCCATGTGGGCCAGGTGCAGGCTTTGGCTGTCCGGATCGATACGTTCCACAGTCTGGCCCAGGCGCAGCCGGATATGTCTGCGCCGGTATTCATCCATTGTTTTGACTGCCAGGGCATCTTCATCCACCTTTCCGGCCAGGTATTTCACCAGTCTGGGTTTGGAGTAAAAACAGATATTTTCATGGGAGATGATGGTGATGGCGGCATCCGGGTCGTTCTCCCGGAGGGTGAAGGCGGCAGCATTGCCTGCCGGACCGTTCCCGATGATAACATAGTGGTCGCTGTTTGGCATAAGGTCTCCTTTATTCATCCATATCCATCTGGATCAGTTCGGTTTTGGTCACGCTGATGCAGTCCATGGGGCAGACCGCATAACACTGGCCGCACCGGATGCACGCCTCATTGTCAATGGTGATGGACACCACTTTGTCCCACTGCCCGGTCTCCGCATACCTGCCATAGGTGCCGTCTGCATTGACAGGAATGGTTTCCACCATCTTGATGCAGTCTTTGGGCGCCACATCGATGCAGGCGGAACAATAAATGCACCGCAGGGGATCGATTTCATATTTGAGATTGCACAGATAGCAGCGCTGGGATTCTTCCAGGGCCTGGTCCGGGTCGAATCCGGTTTCCACCTCGTTGGTATGATCTGCCAGGCGCTGGTCCATGGCAATGGTGTTCATGGGAACCCTGTCAATGAAATCATAGGACCTGGGCCGGTCCGTGGTGGCATGGGATTCCAGCCGCACCACAGTCTTTTTTCTTTCCATGGCCGTCAGATACAGATCCACTGCCAGGGCGGTGCGCCTGCCCCCGGCAATGGCGGAAATCACATCTGTTGATCCGGTGACAAAATCCCCGGCAGCAAACACCCCTTTCATACCTGTGGCAGGGGTGTCTTTATCAAGGCCTGTGAGGACGTCAGACACATCATGTACATCCGGGGCCTGGCCCAGGGCTGCGATCACACTGTCGCAAGGAACAACAAATTCAGAACCTGCAATGGGAACAGACTTTTTAAAAGGCGGTGTGCCGGTCTTTTCAATCCTGGTGCGCACAAACGCAATACCGGAAACCCTGCCGTTTTCCCCTAAAATCCTGGCAGGCTGCACCAGGCTTTCCACACCGATCCCCTCAAACCGGGCTTCATGCTTTTCCGTCTCATCAATGCGCATATCATCCATGGTTTTCCGTATATACAGGGCCACCTCCTCCGCCCCCAAACGGATGGCAGACCTGGCACAATCCACAGCCGTGAACCCGCCCCCAATCACCGCCACATTTTTAATTGGGGACAGACCACGATTACTCTGCCTATTTGTCTCATTAATAATTGGGGTCTGTCCCCTATTACTTGCATTGACAGCCTTCATGAAATCAAGGCCGTTGTAGACGTTTTCCAGATCTTCCCCCTCCACTCCCAGAAGCCGGGGCTTTGTGCACCCGGCAGCTACCACAACGGCATCAAATTCCTCGGTGAGGGTTTCAAGGGTGATATGGGTTCCTACTGCCTGGGAAGTTTTCAGCTCCACCCCCAGGCGCAGGATATTGTTGATCTCGGTCATGAGCAGGTCCCGGGGCAGGCGGAATTCCGGTATCCCGTACATGAGCATGCCCCCGGGTTTTTCCATGGTTTCAAAAACAACGGCCCTGTGCCCCAGGATGGCAAGATCATGGGCCGCAGCCAGACCGGCCGGACCAGACCCCACCACTGCAACGCTTTTGCCGGTGGGGGCATACAGCCCTTCAATAATCCGGTGCATGGGGGATTTCAGATCTGCACAGGCCCGCTTTAAATGGCAGATGCCCACACTCACCCCGTTGTCCGGGGCCCCGTGGCGGCAGGCGGTTTCACAGGGCCGGGAACAGATGCGGCCCAGAACGCCCGGCATGATATTGGCCCCCCGGTTCAGCTCATATGCCCGGCCGTAGCGTTTTTCATTGATACACCGTATATATCCGGGAATATTGGTTTTAGCGGGACAGGCTTCCTGGCAGGGAATGCTTTTCGCCACCTGGCCAAAATCCCTGGGATCAGTGGAATAGGCGATCTGCTTTACGGAATGGGCCCGGTACAGCTTGTTCTTATCCTGAAAGATTTTTTCTTCTTTGGAATAAAGACCGTTTTTCTTCAATGGTTCCCCCTGCGATTACCGTTAACGGCTTGTGCTGTGTGCTGCGATAAATCGAAGCAAAGGATACCACAAAACGACAGATGTCCAAAATAAAAATACTGCCACCCCACGGTGAATGCATTCTCACCGTCAGTAAATCTGTTTTTGGGTTTCATGGCTGTCTTATATTTTACCACGAAGGTCACGAAGAGCACGAAGGAAAGGCTTCTTCGTGCTCTTCGTGACCTTCGTGGTTTTAAAAAACCTGCATGCGGCTGCCCGCCTGCCGGAACTTATGCATCCTTTTGAGAGATGATCCGCAGCTTGCGCCACAGGGCGGCCCGGCTGATTCCCAGGATTTCGGCCGCTTTTGTCTTGTTGCCGTCCGTGAGCTTGAAGGCGTTGAGAATATGCTGCTGCTCCATTTCATTAAGGGAGAGAAACGGCGTGTCTGCGTTGTCTCCGGCAGGTGTCAGGGATGCCTGGCCCTGGCCGGCACTTTTTTTTGGGGCCTGGACCAGGCGCCGGGGAAGGTGTTCTTTTTCCAGGACACTGCCGTCTGCCAGAATCACGGCGCTTTCAATGATGTGCCGCAATTCCCTGATGTTTCCGGGAAACGCATAATCCTCAAAAACACGATACACTGTATCGGAGATGGATGTAATCTGTTTTTGAAACGCCTGGTTGAACTGGTCCAGAAAATAACGGCACAATATGGGGATATCTTCTTTTCTGTCCCGCAACGCCGGCATTTCCAGTTCAATGGACCGGATCTTCTGGTACAGATCCCTGCTGAACCGGCCGTGGGAGACTTTTTTTTCAAGATCCTGCTGGGTGGATACGATAAACCGGACATCCATTGCATCAGAATCTGCATCTGTTTTGCTGGCCCCCGGTTTGCGGTCCAGTATCTGCAGCATCTCCTGCTGGGTGGCCAGGGGCATGTTTTCCATATGATCCAGCAAAATGGTGCCGCTGAATACCATGCCTTTTTCCGTGTATTGTTCCGGCTGGGGACTGAAGGATGCCACCAGCTCCTTAAAACAAAAATCACTGCTGAAACACCCGCAGTCAAAGGCCAGAAACCGCTGGTTTTTGCGATACCCCATTTTGTGGATGGTCCTGGCGGCCAGTTCCTTGCCGGTACCGGTTTCCCCGCAGATAACAATGGGACAGTCCAGTTCGGAAAACCGGCGGATATTTTTGCGCAGCCGCTGCATTGCAGGGCTCTCACCAATGATCCTGGGCAGATCACTGCCCCGATCCACAGGCTCATTGTACAGCCCGGCAGTATTGCCCGCAGTATTGCCCAAAGACGGCGGATTGATCACAAATACATTGCCGTCTTTGCCGGATTTTTTTATCACATCCCACAGACCGGCCATGGCATCTTTTTCAAAATACATGGCCCCCAGGGCCTCGGTGGCCTGCCTGGCTTTTTCACTGCCGTAACCGGTGAGCAGAACGGTTTTCAGGTCCGGGATCATCTCCTTGAGCTTGGTGATGGTCACCAGACCGTCCATATCCGGCATTTTCAAATCCACAATGGCCAGGTCGATGCGGGTCTTTTTGGCAATCTCCAGGGCTTTGATGCCCGAGGATGCCTTGACGGGCACAAACCCCAGCAGCAAGATACGCTGGGCCATGGAGTTGAGCAGCCGTTCTTCATCATCCACCAGCAGAATATGTTTTTTGTTGTCTGTCATCTATCTCCAATATATACATCAAAATGAAAAAATCCGATATTATACGCCGTAGAACAGATAAATCATCAACAATTCCACAAAAAGAAAAATAAATGTCATGACAATGCCTGCTTTGGCATAGTCCACGGTTCGGTAGCCGCCGGGCCGCATCACCAGGGCGTTCACCTGGTGGGTGGGCAGAATAAAGCTGTTGGATGCGGAAAGGCCGACAACCAGTGCCGCCATTCTCGGGTCTGCACCGGCCATCATCGCCATGTTCATGCAAAGGGGAACCAGAAGCACGGTGGCACCGACATTGGAAATGACCAGCGTAAAAAAGGTGGTCATGATACCGATCACTGCCAGCAGAACAATCGGGACCGGTGTTCCCACAAAACCCAGGACCCCCTGGGCAATAAAGGCGGCAGTGCCGCTCTTTTCAAATGCAATGCCCAGCGGAATCAGCCCGGCAAGAAGAAACACCGTCATCCAGTCCACAGCACCGTATGCCTCATCGATGGTCAGAACCCCTGTGATGATCATGCCCAGTGCCCCTGACATCAATGCCACAGCCAGGGCCGTATCAAAGAAAATGACCTGAATAAGGGCAATGGCAAGCCAGATAACCGCAAATAGCGCTTTCTGGGGACGCAAAATTTCTCCTTCCAGCGGGGAGGCAAAAACCAGAGACCGTGGTTTGGGTTTGTTGTTGAGAATATGAAATTTATCCCAGGGCCCCTGCAGAAGCAGCGTATCTCCCTTGCTCAGCGGCAGATAGGTCAGGCCGCTGTAAAATTTTTTATTGTCTTTGAACAGAACCAGCGGATTGAGTTGATAATGCTCTTTAAAACGCACTTCATTCAATGTCTTGCCGATCAGATCGGATCTGGGGGAAACAACTGCTTCGGCCACCCCTGCATTTGTATTGGCCAGGGTGTCTGCAAAGGTTTCCAAGGAGTCTTTTATCTGCCAGCCGTATTCTTGTGCCAGTTTTTCAATATTTTCCCATTTGCCGGCAACGGCAACATCACAATCGGCAGAAATGACTTCATGGCTGCGGGGAACATGATTGACCGCCTTTACAGCAGGAGAACTTATCCCGATAACCGTGACCAGAAATTTTGCCCGGATCGTAAGCTCCTCCAGCGTTCCTGTAACACCGGTATCAGGCACATGAAGCTCCACAATACTGTTGACCCCCTGGTATTCTCTGGTCAGCATTTCAGATGCCCCTTTACTGAACTTTCCCGTCTGGGCAGGCAGAATAAATCTGCCGAAAACCACAAAATATAAGAGCGCGGACCCAACCAGGGCCAGTCCGATAGGTGTCTGGGTAAAAAGGCCGAAAGGTGCCAGTTTTTCTCCACCGATCACCATAAGATCATTCAATAAAATGGTTGGGCTTGCCCCCACAAGGGTGATGGTACCACCGATAATTGCACAGAATGCCATGGGCATCAGCACCCTTGATGCAGGGATTCCCAGCCGTTTTGAAATTCTCTGGGTAACGGGCAGAAACAAGGCGGCAGCCCCGATATTCTGCAGCAAACTGGAAATCAGGGCAACGGAACCGGCAATAAACAGAATGATCCTGTTTTCACTTTTGCCGGCCAGGGTCATGATCGGCTTGGCCACATTGTTCATCACCCCTGTTTTATCAAGGCCTGCCCCGATGATAATCACCGCGATAATGGAACAGACCGCGTTGCTGGAAAGGCCTGAAAAGGCTTCATTCGGTGTGACAAGGCCGATAAGGGGAAGCAGCACCATCATCATGATCCCCACAACATCCACCCGGACCCATTCAAAAACAAATAAACAGATAACAAAAACAAGTACTGTCATTGTCAATATCATATCAGGTGTCATGCAAATAATTCTCCGTTCAATGGTTATAGGAAAGCCGCTATTTTTTATTCCGGAAAAAATAACAGAACACTGAGACCGAAAGGATCAATCCTATCTTGAAAACAAACTGGGTATCCATAATTTCCTCCTTAATCTATGGCATAGACACAAAAGGTCTGTGCAATTACCGGCTCTTTTTCCTCGGTCGATCCCAGGGTGTTCAGCATTTTTCTGAAAAATCCCCAGAAACTTCCCATATCTTCTTTTTCAAAATAAAATGATTCCAAAGCTTCGGTGGCTTCCTTGAGTTTTGCATCTCCGTGGCCGGTCAGCAGGGAGCTGGGTATGGTGCTGTCAATTTCTTTTACCCTGGCAATCAGATCAAGGCCGTCCATATCCGGCAGGCGCTGGTCGATAATTGCCAGATGGACCGTTTTTGTCTGCAGAATATCCAGCGCTTCTTTGCCATCCAGAGCTGTGAGCGGTTCATAGCCCTGGAGCCGGATCCTGTCAGCCAGTGCATTCAGAAATCTGGGATTATCCTCCACCAGCAATATGTGGATATCCTCCTGGGCCCGGGTGGCATGATGACTTCTGGTTCTGGCTTTTTCTTTTGCCATGGCGGCCGGATTTTGCGTAATGACATATTCAGGCTTGCCGTATTCTTTTATGACTGCATCAATGGCTGTATCAATATCTGAATAATGCACCGTATGGGCAAACCCAAGGCCCTGCTCCTGTGCTTTGGTGCGGAAATCTTCTGCATTCCGGTCGGAATTTTTTTTAAATTCCTCAAACGCCGCATCATGGGCATTGGAAAAAAATTCGGTGACATCATGGGTAAGATTGGCACAATTCACAGCAATGATGCCGCAGCCCATCCGCACAGCCATCTCAAGGGTGTAGGAAACCATTTTATCGGGAAACAGGCTTTCATAAGTGGCAACTGCAATGTCCTGAGGGGTATTTTGCTCAGATGCGGCTTTTTTGGTTTCATGGGTTTTTTCCGGGCTGCCCGCCTCCTGCTCATCCATATTTTCTGATTTTTTTTTGGATTTATTAAGAATTGTCATAATTGGTCCTCGGATTTGGTGTTAAAATTTTTTCATTTTTCAAATTTATATGTTTACAAATGAAACAAAAAACTTTATATTGAGATATAAATTAAAATTTTTAAACAGTCAACACAAAAGATTGATTTATGAAACAGATCGACATTCTCATTATTGATGATGAAATCAAATTTGCCGACATGCTGTCCCGGCGGCTGTCTCTTCGGGCCATCACCTGCCGGGCATGTTACGACGGGCAGTCCGGTATCCAGTGGGTCAAAAAAAATCCCGGTGCAGCCGCCCTGATCCTGCTTGACCTGAAACTGCCGGATATGTATGGTACACAGGTACTGGCCCATATAAAACAAATCGATCCGGGCATCCCTGTTTTTATCATCACCGGACACGGCACCAGGGAGGATGAAAAAGAATGCCTTGCGCTGGGCGCGGTCGAATTCATCCACAAGCCTGTGAGCATTGAAAAAATAACCACCCTGCTCAACCATGCCCGGGGGGAGGTGCAATGATCGGAAAACCGCAGATACTGCACAAACAGGAGTGGCTGGCCTTTTTGTTTCACCGGCACGATGCCCACCTGGCATCTTTTCACACCTTTTCCAATTACCGCAGTATCTGGATCATCAGCATCATTATCCTTGCCGTGACTTCCCTGTCCCCCCTGGTGATGGCCACCCTCATCAACCAGCGGCTGATCCGGCAGTCCGTGGATGCGGAACTGGTTCTCCAGACCGAGCGGGTCACCTCCAATGCCAAGCGGTCTGTGCGGTTTTTCCTGGAAGAACGGCTGAACGCCCTGCGGTTTATCGTCAATGAACTGCCCTATTACGCTTTGATCGATAACGAGCACCTTGCGGAAATTCTGAGCAATCTCAAACTGGGCTTCGGCGGATTCACCGACCTGAGCATCATCGATGCCGACGGCAGCCAGGTTGCCTATGCCGGTCCTTTCAATCTGGAGGGCAAAAACTACAAAACCCAGCCCTGGTTCACCAAAAGCCTGCAAAGGGATAATTTCATCAGCGAAGTGTTCACCGGATACCGTGATGTTCCCCACATCATCATTGCGGTCCGGTCCATGAATGCCCTGGGCCGGCTGTTCATCCTCCGGGCCACCCTGGACACCCAGCGTCTCATGGATACCCTGCTCTCCTACAAAACCAATGTCCACACCGATATTTTTCTGATGAATCACACCGGTTTGCTCCAGACCCCTTCCAAAAACTATGGAAAAATTTTCACCCCCACCCGTCTGGATGTTCCGGAATTTTCAACCACAACAAACGTGATCATGCCTGAAAATAAAAGTGATCATGCCTTTATCACCGGATACTCCTATATTATCACCGAGGCGGTGACCACCCCGTTCATCCTCCTGGTGAACAAGGAAAAATCCGTTGTCATGGGCACCTGGCTGAACCTGGGAAAAACCTTCAACTGGATCATCGGCATCAGCTGTCTGGTGATGATGATCATCATCACCCTGGTGTCCACCTTTATGGTAAACAAGCTGTATCTGGCGGATAAAACCAAAGCGGAAACCATGCTCAGAATGGAGCAGAGCCAGCAGCTGGCCTGCATCGGGCAGCTGTCCGCCGGCATTGCCCATGAGATCAACAACCCTCTGGCCCTGATCAATGAAACCGCCGGATACCTCAAGGACCTGTATCATTTTACAGAGGAAGAGCAAAATGACGAAGAAGTCATGGAAAACCTGGACGCCATCCTGGAGGCGGTCTCCCGGTGCGGCACCATCACCAGCCAGCTGCTGGGATTTGTGCGGCAGTTCGATGTCCAGATATCAAGGGTGGATGTGGAAAAACTGATCACCGGCATATTGCGATTCCACAAAAAGGAAACCGAATACAAGGGTATCCATGTCACCACCGCCATTTCTCCTGATACCCCTGCTATCGAGACGGACCGGGGCAAACTCCAGCAGATTCTTCTGAACCTGATCAACAATGCCTTCCAGGCCATAGAAGCCAATGGATGCCTGGATATTACCGTGTCCCACCTGCGGCCGGACAACATCACCATTGAAATCAAAGATACGGGATGCGGCATTCCTGCGGAAAATCTCAAGCGCATCCATGAACCGTTTTTCAGCACAAAAAAAGAAAAAATGGGAACCGGCCTGGGACTTTCCATCACCTATGGCCTGGTTAAAAAACTCCAGGGAAATATCCGGGTCGAAAGCAGTGAAGGGGTGGGAACCATATTTTTTGTTACCCTGCCTGTAAAGATGCAAAAAGAGGAATCAGCATGAAAATTATTCTTGTGGATGATGAAAAAAAATTCATCAATATGCTGGCCAAAAGACTGGCCTTGCGGGGATTGCAGGCCGATGTGGCCTATTCAGGTGAGCAGGCCCTTGAAAAAGCGGCAAAAACCCACTATGACCTGGCGGTTCTTGATCTGAAAATGCCCGGCATCAGCGGATTTGTATTGAAAAAAAAATTGCAGGAAAGCTGGCCCCGCATAAAATGCATTTTTGTAACCGGCCATGGATCCATTGACAAAAATGGAGACCAGGACCATTCAGAAGACATTTTTCTGGCCAAACCCCTGGACATTGACACCCTGATTGAAACCATCCACCGGACAATCGGTCCGGAAAACACAAGGAGACCATAACAATGAAACCAACCACCATTGACCTTGTGAACAGACAGGGCCTGCAGTTTTTCGGATCAGTGAATGCCAGCATTTCCCATGAACTCAAAAACATCTTTGCCATTATTTCCGAAACCGCCGGGTTTTTAAACGATCTGACCCAGCTGTCCAAACAGGGCAAAAAACTTGAACTGTCTCTGCTTGAAAACTGTAGCAACAGCATTGCCGAAGAGATCGAGCGCGGATTCGACACCATCCGCCAGATGAACCAGTTTGCCCACAGCGTGGATGATCCCGTCAAAGCAACCAGCATTGCCGACACCCTGGTGCTGGCAGTCAAACTGACCGGTTTTTTAAGTTATGCAAAAAAAACCCACATAGATGATGCAGCCAAAGACATCACGGTACTCACCAGCCCTTTTTTGCTCCAGAACCTGATATACCGCACCCTTTGCGCCCTTTACAAATCTGTGGACACAAAAGATGCCCTGAAAATAACGTTTCATGAAAAAAATACAGATACGGTTTTCCTAAAGTTTTCATGGAACACCCCTCTGGCATGGAAAGATTTTCCAGACCGGGAAATATCCGATATGGCAGATGCCCTTAAAGCCGAGATCAGCATCACAGACAACACCCTTGACATGGCTGTTGCCCGTGACAACGACACGCTTTCTGCTGCACTGACAGGCGGAAAACAGTGAACCGGAGCCGGAGGCAAAACCAGCTTTTATCACCAGGTAAAAAAACCATAACCATTTTAGGAGGCAGCCATGACTGACATTGAAAAAATCCACCTGCTCATGGTGGATGATGAAGAAAAATTTTTAAACGCCCTTACGGAACGCCTGAAACTCAAATTCTTTGACATCACCCCGGTGACAAACGGAGAAGATGCCATTGATGTGGCGAAAAAAGCGCAATTCGATGTGGCAGTGGTGGATCTGCAGATGCCCGGCATAGACGGGGTGGAACTGCTCAAAATTCTGAAAAAAAGCCACCGCTTTCTGGAAGTCATTATCCTGTCAGGCCATGCCACCATTGACGTTGCTGTTGAATGTACCAAACTGGGGGCCTTTAAAGTCCTGGAAAAACCCTGCAGTTTTGACAAGCTGGTGGAAACCATCACAGAGGCCTATGAATCCCGGATGAAAAAGAAATTTGAAAAAGATACCGACCGCATGAAACAGATCCAGTCCCTGGCATTCGGCCAGTCCCCTCTGGGCATACTGCGGGAACTCAAAAAAATGGATGACAACCAGAAATAAACGCCGCGGGCATGCAGGGATGCCACCCGACCCCACCCGTTCTCCACCCGGCGGCGGATTTTGTTCAGCTGCTTGAGACCCGCCCCCTGAGGGTAGCGGTGTGACCGGCCCGAGATTGGGATCTGACGGTCCTGTCACACCGCTACCCCCAGGGGGCTATCATTAATAGGGGACAGACCCCAATTAATTCCTGTAGAAACATGAATCCTTCCTGCTCAAATGTTGTTATGTAATAATAGCGTGCTTCAGGCACAGAATCAAGAAAGCATTTTTTATATCCATTCCGAATCCAGCCAATTTCAGGGATCTGACCTGACAAAGAAAAAACCTCACACGGCATGGGAACCGCTTGCAATATGTATGGTGTTGTGATATTTATGCCCATTATAATATGCTTAAACATTTTTCAGGATAGTTATCATGGGCATAAAGAAAAAAAGAGGGCCGTCAATCTCTGTCCGCAACGGACTGAGACGGCTGGGAGATGACATAAAAAAAGCACGGCTCAGACGTCGGTTGAAAATGACAATTGTGGCGGAGCGGGCCGGTATTTCCAGAGAAACCCTTGCCAAAATCCAGAAAGGAGATCCCGGCGTCAGCATGGGCAACTATGCAATGGCCATTTTTGCCATTGGCCTGGGGGTTGAATGGATGAACCTTGCGGCAATAGAAAAAGACTTTACCGGCCAGATCCTGGATGAACAACGGATACCGCTGCGGGCCAGAGACAAGGGAAAACCAGGTATATGAGCAACCGGATATTTGTCCATATGGATCTGTCCGGGACGACTTTTCCGGTTGGTACCCTGTGGATACATGAAAAGCGCGGACGGCAGACTGCTTCGTTTGAATATGCAAAAAAGTGGCGCTCATCCGGTATCCATTTTCCCCTGGAACCGGCATTATTGGTAACCAGCGGACAATATCACACCCAGAATGCGCTGTTCGGGTGCATCAGCGATTCTGCGCCTGACAGATGGGGCCGGAAATTAATCCAGCGGCTTGAATTTCACCAGGCCGGGGTTGAAAACCGAAAAGCACGCACACTTCAGCAATCAGATTATCTGCTTATGGTAGATGACCGGTCAAGGCAGGGGGCCTTGCGTTTTTCTCTGAATGAAAAAGGGCCGTATCTGGCCGGTTATTCTGATTCAACCATTCCGCCTCTGGTGCATCTCGGCAGGCTGCTTACCCTTTCTGACAAAGTCGTCAAAGATGAAGAAACCGGTGCAGATATCAAAGATCTGGTGGAACCGGGATCATCCCTTGGCGGGGCCCGCCCCAAGGCCACCGTCATGGACAACCGGCAAAATATGCTCCTTGCAAAATTTCCCAGCCCGAACGATGAATGGGATGTCGAGTTGTGGGAAGCCCTTTGTTTCCGCATGGCAAAACATGCCGGCATACAGGTGCCGGAGGCCAACCTGATACAGGTTTCAGGAAAGAATGTATTACTGCTGCACCGTTTTGATCGGAAAGGAACGGAACGTATCCCCTTTTTATCAGCCATGAGCATGCTCGGGGCTTCAGATGGAGATACAGGCAGCTATCTGGAAATCAATGAGGCCCTTATCGCACATGGATCACATCCAGATGCAGATCTCAAGGAATTGTGGAAAAGAATTGTTTTCAATATACTGATTTCCAATGTGGACGACCATTTACGCAATCATGGTTTTCTTTATGAAAATCTCTCAGGCTGGCGCCTGTCTCCCATATATGACCTGGAACCTACTCCCGGACACATAAAGCCAAGATTTTTAAGTACAAATATCACCCTGACTGATGCCACTGCCTGTCTGGACCTGGCATATGAAGTGGCGCCGGAATTTGGCTTGAACACTGGTGAAGCCCGTACCCTGGCCGGTCAGGTTGCTGCTGTCACCGCAAAATGGCACCGGATTGCCAGTCACCTGGGAGCCGGCCGCCGGGAAATCGATTTCATGAGCTCCGCTTTTGAACATGACGATCTCAGGAATGCCTTGAAAAAATGATAAAAAGCACCTATATAAGCCCCGTGTTAATTCCCCGAATAATTCCAGCCTTCAGGCCGGGGGTGGTTGATAATCAGAAAGAGAGTCAGTCAGCTTTACGGATTCCAATTGAATTAATAGGGGTCAGACCCCTATTAATTTCTTCGTGCGCTTTGTGGTAAAATAATTTGACGGTTAGAATGCATTCACCGTTGATCCGCTGAAAAGTTTCTTGCGTTTTTCCTCTATCCGGGGTAAATGTACAGGTTCTGCATCCATTAAACACCCAAGGACCCTCCCATGAAACCTTACAATATCGTGTATTCCATCCCCTGGAACCTGTTTCTCATCACCCTGGGCAGCCTGATTCTGGCTGTGGGAATCAAGGGCATCATCATTCCCCACGGCATGATCACCGGCGGATTTTCCGGCCTGGGCCTGCTGATCTATTACAACTCCGGCATTCTCACCCCGGGCATCTGGTATCTGATCTTAAATATTCCCGTATTCATCATCGGCTGGAAATTCATCAGCAAACGGTTTTTATACTACAGCCTTTTCGGGGCAGGTGTGCTGACCCTGTTCATCGACCTGGTCAATATCACAATCGATATCACTGACATCTGGCTGGCAGCCCTGGCCGGCGGGACCCTGGTGGGAGTCGGGGCCGGCCTGATCTTCCGGTCCCTGGGGTCCGGCGGCGGCAATGACATCATCTCCATATTATTGAACCAGAAATTCAGCCTGCGTATCGGTACCTATAATTTCATGTTCAACTTTGTACTGTTTTTATGCAGCTTCGGGTATCTGGAAACAGACATCATCCTGTATTCCATGGCCACCTCCTATATTTCCTCCCAGGCCATTGAATACTGCATGGCCCTGTTCAACCAGCGCAAAATGATCCTCATCATCTCCCGCCACCCCAAAGCCATTGCCGATGAGATCATGAAAAAACTGCAGCGGGGCGCCACTTTCCTCAAAGGCACCGGGGCCTATACCGGAGAAGCAAAAGATGTCATCCTCACCGTGGCCAACACCTACCAGATCAAACGCATCGAAGAGATCGTGTTCAACATCGATTCCGATGCCTTTGTCATCACGGAAAACACATTCAACGTACTTGGCAAGGGATTTTCCAGAAGAAAAGTGTATTAATTTGACTCCTGTTAATTCCCCGATTAATTCCAGCCTTCAGGCCGGGGGTGGTTGATAATCAGAAAGAGAGTCAGTCAGCTTTACGGATTCCAATTGATCCAATTTGATACCTTTGACTGCATTGATAATAATTTTGCGGTCATCATCAAGCAATTTGCGGAAATCCCCACCCTCAAAATAACAAAGGCTCCTGAGGCATTCCATCACCGGTAAGTTGTGCCATAAGGATTTTGCTCCGGAGATGCCCTGTAATAAGGAATAACCAGATTTAAGCATAGCCGCAATATCTATATAATCTTTAACCTCAACCC
>JAABUB010000065.1 GCA_011389575.1 Desulfotignum sp.
ACCAACAATTATGATACGTTTTATGGGGTCCGGCAGCGGACCGCAGTGGAAAATGCCTGTATCGGGTGTGCCATGTGCACCCTGGTCTGCCCCAATGATGCCATTCACCCTGTAAAGAACTCCGGCCTGGACCGGATGAAATTTCACATCAACCAGCAGGGGGTTCCCCGGCGCAGAGGAGGCCGCCGCAATGCCTCAGCCTCCATTCTTGACCGGATAAAATTTACACGGATTTCCATGCTCACAGACCCTGCCCTGGATGCCGGACGTCATGAGTTTGAAATGCGGACCCTGCTGGGACGGGTTCTCTCCCCCAGGGAAAACATGAAGCGCCTGCGGGAAAAAGGATGGATCCCGCCGGTACGCGAAATTTATCCTTTGATAATCGGCGGCATGTCATTCGGTGCCCTGTCCCCCACCATGTGGGAGGGACTTCAGATGGGGGTGGCCTATCTGAACGAGGAGATGGGCATGCCTGTGCGCATGTGTACCGGAGAAGGGGGCTGTCCCCCCAGACTGCTGCGGTCCCGATTTTTAAAATATGTCATCCTTCAGATTGCTTCGGGCTATTTTGGATGGGATGAGATCATTCATGCCATCCCCCACATGAAAGAAGACCCCTGTGCCATTGAGATCAAATACGGACAGGGTGCCAAACCCGGGGACGGGGGCCTGCTCATGTGGCACAAGGTCAACAAGCTCATTGCCGCCATACGGGGGGTTCCCCGGGGGGTGAGCCTGCCCAGCCCACCCACCCACCAGACCCAGTACTCCATTGAAGAGTCGGTGGCCAAGATGATTCTGTCCATGTCCATGGCCTGGGGTTTCCGGGTGCCGGTGTATCCCAAGATTTCCGCATCTTCCACCTCGTTGGCTGTGCTCAATAACCTCACCCGCAACGACTATGCATCGGGCCTTGCCATTGACGGTGAAGACGGGGGCACGGGTGCTGCCTATTCCGTTTCCATGGACCACATGGGGCACCCCATTGCCAGCTGCATCAGAGACAATTACCTGAACCTGATCAAGATCGGCAAACAAAATGAAATTCCCTTGTTTGCCGGGGGCGGTATCGGGAAAAACGGCAATATCGCTGCCAATGCCGCAGCCCTGATAATGCTGGGGGCCTCCGGGGTCCAGATCGGCAAGTATCTGATGCAGGCGGCAGCCGGGTGTGTGGGAACCGAAGAAGACCGGTGCAATGTGTGCAATGTGGGCATCTGTCCCAAGGGCATCACCTCCCAGGATCCCCGGCTGTACAGAAGGCTTGATCCGGAAGATGTGGCCCAGCGGATTGTGGACCTGTTTGTTTCCTTTGATACGGAACTCAAAAAGATTGTGGCCCCCCTGGGAAGATCCACTTCTTTGCCCATTGGTATGTCCGATGCGCTGGGAATTGATGACCACGCTGTTGCACAGAGACTCAGTATTAAATATGTGGTGTAAGGAATTTTTTTTATGAAACACGATGATTTTGTCTATGTACCAGGCAAGAGAGAAGAAAAGCGTATTCCCTCCCGGGTCCTGGAGGAGATCGTTCACCAGCAGATCAAAGGCGGGCACAGGAAACTGGAAATTGAAGCCTTCGGCCAGCACGGCATTGGCGGACGGCTCTGGGATGCAGGCACCGATCCCGTGCATATCCGCATTATCGGGTATTCCGGCCAACGCACCGGATCTCTGGGCAATGCCAACACCTGTATCGAGGTTATGGGCCCGGCCTCTGATGACTTAGGGTGGCTCAATGCCGGAGCACAGATAGTGGTCCATGGCCATGCCTCCAACGGTGTCATGAACGGGGCTGCCCAGGGCCGGGTGTTTGTGGGAGGCAGCATCGGGGCCAGGGGCATGACAATGACCAAGCACAACCCCCGGTTTGATCCGCCCGAACTGTGGGTACTGGGATCGGCAGGAGATTATTTCGGCGAGTTCATGGCCGGAGGGATTGCTGTGATCTGCGGTCATGGATGCGATCCCCGGGACCAGGTTCTGGGATACCGGCCCCTGGTGGGCATGGTGGGGGGCAAGGTGTTTGTCCGGGGGAGTGCAGCAGGTTTCAGCGAAAAAGATGCCAAACAGGTGCCGTTGTCCGATGAAGACTGGAACTGGCTGGAAACCCGGCTTTCGGCGTTCCTGGAAAAAACCCGGCAATCAGAAATTTTTGCCTCCCTGGCTGTCCGGTCTGACTGGCTCGTGCTCACCGCCAAATCCCCCCATGAAAAAGCAGACAGCCCGAATAAACTTTCCATGGCTTTTTTCCGGGAACAGGTCTGGGACAAAGAGCTGGGAAAGGGGGGGCTCATCGGCGATCTCCAGGAAACACAGCCGGGCATAGTCCCGGTGATGGCCAAAGGAGACCTGCGCCGGTATATCCCGGTATGGGAACAGGGGCGCTATATGTCTCCCTGCCAGGCAGCATGTCCCACAGGCATACCGGTACAGGACAGATGGTACATGGTCCGGGCCGATAATGTGGATGAAGCCATTGCCATGGGACTTGCCCATACACCGTTTCCCGCCACTGTGTGCGGGCACTTGTGCCCCAGCCCCTGCATGGCCTCCTGTTCCCGTCTTCAGGAAGGAATGCAGCCCATCAGTGTCAGGGCCCTGGGACAGGCTGCAGAAAAGGTGCCCCCGCCCGCCTCGGCCAAAAAGACCCGAAAGAAAATGGCGGTTATCGGTGCCGGCCCGGGGGGCCTGTCCGCAGCATGGCACCTGACACTCAAAGGCCACACTGTCACGGTATTTGATACCGGCGCAACCATCGGCGGCAAAATTTCCGCTGTGATTCCCGGATCCCGGATTCCAAGGAAAACCCTGGATGCGGAATTATCCCGCATCAGGACCCTGATCACCGACATCCGCCTGAACCAGGATATCAATACAGACGAATTTATCAGGATCAAAGAAGCATATGACTTTACCATTGTGGCGGCCGGGGCAAAAAAACCCAGGACCCTGCCGGTTCCGGGTATTGAAAACGCCTGGTCTGCCAATGATTTTCTGGCAGATGCCAAAGCAGGCAAGGTGAACCCGGGCAGGCAGGTGGTGATTATCGGGGCAGGCAATGTGGGGTGTGATGTGGCCACGGAAGCCCACCGGCTCGGGGCAAAAGATATTACCCTCATCGATGTCCAGAAACCTGCGGCTTTCGGAAAAGAGCGGGAAGATGCCGAAGCCTGCGGCGCCAGGTTCAGGTGGCCTGTGTTCACCAAAGAAATTACACCTGAAAGCGTCATACTCCGGGAAGGGGAGGTGCTGCCTGCCGATACCGTGGTGGTGGCCATCGGGGATGTGCCGGACCTTGTTTTTGTCGGTGAACACCTGTCTGTGGAAAACGGGTTTGTGGCAGTGGACAGGTTCAACCGGACATCAGATCCCAAAGTGTTTGCCATAGGGGATATGGTGGGGCCGGGGCTGATCACCGATGCCATTGGTGCGGGGAAACGGGCCGCGCTGACCATCCACCAGATTGTTTTTGGAAAAAGGGCGGACGACCTGGAACCGTTGCCGGTGATGGATAAAAACCGGATCAACCTGGCCTATTATGATCCCAGAAAAATTGCCGATGATCTCACGGAATGCGGGGCAGACTGTGCCTCATGCGGTAACTGCAGAGATTGCGGCATCTGTGTGGCCATCTGTCCGGAAGCTGCCATTCAGCGGGTTGATATGGGAAAAGACGGGTTTGAATACCAGGTGGACCCGGACAAGTGCATCGGGTGCGGATTCTGCAAAGGGGCATGTCCCTGCGGCATCTGGGATATGGTGCCCAATACGCCCTTGTGACCGGTAAAATGCAGCCGTAAGTAATACCTTATGCTTTCCAGATCGATACCCGCCCCCTGTGGGTGTCTTGCGCCCGGCCCGAGATAGAATCTGACGGTCCGGTCACAAGACACCCACAGGGGGTTTGGTCAACGTATCCAGCGTCAAATCCTCATGGGATTGCCCTGCTAATCTTTATATTTATCTTGACGGTTCTGCCTGTGATTCGTATAAAAGAAAGGAAAATCAAAGGCAGGTATGGTGAAAAGGGGAATATTCTTTTTAGTGGCATGGTGGGTAACGGTGTTTTGTGCACCGGTTTTACAGGCAGGCACTGCAGTGGCCCAAACCCCGCAGGTATTGAAATTTGCCGTTCACACCAGCGGCCTCAGCCACCTGGACCCCCATTTTACAAAGGGCTCACAGGATGCCACCCTTGCAGACATGGTGTTCAACAGTCTGGTCAGGTATGTGCCGGGGCATCTGTCCCGTCTGGAACCTGATCTTGCCGAGACTATGCCCCGTTTCTATATCAAAAACGGCCGGCAGATCTGGACAATCACGCTGAAAAAAGGGATTTTCTTTCATCCCGGCCCTTTTAATCCGGCCTATGAACTGACCGCAGATGATGTCATTTTTTCTTTAAAAAAAGCAGCTGATCCTGACCGCAGCGGTATTGCCGGAGAATATACAGGGATGACCTTTGAAAAGCGCGATGATTATACCCTGGAGATTGTTCTGGAAAAACCTGTTTCCCCCTTGTTCTTTCTGCCCAGCATCGCCAATCACCGGGGCGGGTATATTGTGAGCAAAAAAGCCATCCTGGCCGGGGGATATGACTCTTTCACAAAACATCCCGTAGGTACAGGCCCGTTTATGTTTGACCGGTATCTGCCCAAAGAAAAATGTGTTTTAAAAGCCCATTCCGCATATTTCCGGGGAGTACCGCAGCTTGCCGGCGTGGAAATGCATTTTATCCCGGACAATGATTTACGGGAAGCTGCTTTCAGAAAAGGGGATATGGATCTGATTCTCGGTGTGGGTGATCCCGGCTGGATCCATACAATGGAAAAACTGCCCGGAACACTTATAGATGTGTTCGGTCCGGGATATACCGGCATGTTTCACTTGAATATATCCATAAAACCGTTGGATGATATCCGGGTGAGAAAGGCTATTATCCATGCCCTGGACCGGGACCTTTTTCTGGCGGCTTCCACCAGAAAACTGGTATCACCGGTACTGGCACCCATGAGTGCGGATTTTCTGCCCGGCGGTATTGAAAATGACAAAGTAACCGCCCTGGGGCTGAACCCCAAAAAAGATATCCTTCTGGCCAGACAGCTTATGGCAGATGCCGGTTTTGTCGACGGGTTTTCCATGACCCTGTATGGATCAGAAAAACGGCTTTTTAAAACATCCTATGAAATTTTACAGCAGGCATTGGCAGATATCAGTATCATGGTGGATTTGAAAATTGTATCCCATTCCCAATACCACCAGCTGATCCGGCAGAACAAAAATGCCATTGTTTTGTATTTTTCACTCAGGCCCAATGCAGATAACTATCTGCGGGGATTTTTTCATTCAGATGCCATTGTGGAAACCGGGGAAAAGGCCCACACCAATTTTTCCCATTGTACATCCGTGGACAAGCTTCTGGATGATGCCCGGTCTGTAATTGACCCCAAAAAACAGATCCGCCTCTGGGAGCAGGCCCAGATCCGGATTCTTCATGATGCCCTGGTATTTCCCATCCTGGACATCAAATACTGCGTGGCAAGGCGGATCAATCTTGACTACGGCCATGCGCTGATAAACACGCTGGCAGGATACCCCCAGTTTGATGAAAGGACATCCCTTGTCCCTGACTGATGGTCACATGTCAGGATCATACCATAGCACCTACTGCTGTTTCTCCCAGGCAGGGGTGAACACACTCAACAGGCAAATCCTTATTTGACCAGGGACCTGCCCGGTATCATGGTCTGGGTGCGTTTTATACCTGCAATTTTTCGAATACGCTCATCTAAAAATTCCGCAATGGTTTCTGCATCTGACGCCAGAAAATCGCGTTGGAGCACCACTTTTACCAGAAGATCGATGCTGCCGTGCACCGCATGCACCTCCTGGACCTCCTCCAGGGCAAACAATTTATCAGACAGGGTCACTTCTGCTGTGGTGTCGGTGTCAATGAGAATAAATGCGGTGATCGTGCGCTTCATTTCCGGATATTCCGGAGTCTGCTTTTCCAGCATGGCGGTTCTGAAATTTTCCATGCTTTTGGGGATAAGCCGGTCAATGCCGATGCCGTATCGCCGGTTGGCATTGGTATCCCAGTGGTGATAGGCAATATAGGTATACAGATCTGCAATGGTTCGGCCCGGAAAATACTTGATCAGTTCTCCGTTTTTGATGATAAAGGCCATGGGCAGATAGATGGTGTTGTACCAGTCCCTGGCGGCTTTGGCAAAATCGCAGTCTTTGCCTGACTGGGAAGCCAGGTACACCTGGTGTCTGTGGATCTGCTGTTCCAGGTAATTGTATTTTCCCAGTTCCGTAAGATCGATTTCAAGGGGCAGGCCGGTTTTTTGGAAAAATTTCTTTTTTTCTATATACAGCAGGTTTTCCATGGTGTTTTGACCGGAAAGCAGTTCCACCACTTTGGCGGAAATTTCTGTCCATCCCAGTTCCTTGGCCGCCGACACCCGGTGGTTGCCGTCCAGCACATAGTACTGGTCGCGTATCTGATACAGCTTTGCCGGCTGTATGTTCCGGCCCTGGCGCATGGCCTGTTTGATGTCAGTGAACCGTTTTCCGGAAACATGTTTTTTGGGCCGGAATCTGGAATCAAAATCCGCATATTTGCCCACGCTGCCGATGATTTTTTCCAGGGCAATGGTCTGGATACCATGGTCAATGAACTGCACATCCTCTTCTTTGGCCTGCTGTTCATTAAAGGAACTGACATGGTTGGTTTCATCCTGCCGGCGCAGGTCTGACGAAAACAGGTGCTTGAATATGTTTTTCATGATTAAACCTCGATCAGGGTATATCCGCAGGTATTGATCACCCGGGTGGTATGGGCCTGTGTTATTCTGTCGGCAAAAGTTTCAAAATCCCGGTGCACATGGCCATGGACAAAATATTCCGGCTGTCTTTTTTTAATCAATGTGTTAAAGCATGCAAATCCCATATGACACAGGTCCTCTTTGTCGTGGATATGCCGGGGCGGGGCATGGGTTACCACCATGTGGACCCGGCCTTTGCGCCACAATGAAAACCACAGACTGGATATGTTTTTTTTCATCATGGCCTCGGTGTACTGGTTGGCGCCGCCATTATACCACATGGAGCCTTCCAGGCCCATAATGGTAAACGCTCCCACTGAAATGATCCGCTTGTGGATGTTTTCACAACCTACAGGATTGGTGGAAGTATAACGGATATCATGGTTGCCCTTGACATAAAAAAGGGGAACATCCAGCCGGTCCCTGAGAAAAGACAGGTATTCCGGCTCCATATCTCCGCAGGAAATGATGATGTCCACCGGTTCCAGGGTTTTTGTTTCCACCAGGCTGGTCAGGTTTTTATCAACAAAATCCGACACTGCCAGGATCTTGAGGTTATGGTACTGGAAAGGGAACGGTTTTTTATTCATGGGGGGCAAAATGTGTGTTGTCTGAAGTAAGGTTTTTTAAAAAATTCGGTCCTGAAACCGGGAGCTTATTGTATAAAAAGGCTTATAGTACGACAGAGAACCTTTTAAATCAAGCAGAATATATTAATGATTTTAGCTGGTTAGAATTATTGATAAAATAGTGCTTGCCATTTCATTTGGTTATGCTAAGTATAAAAGTTGATTCCAAAGCGGTTTATGAACCCATAACGAGGCTTGACAGCCATCTTCGGTTCCCCCGGGGATGCAGAAATGTCAAACCCCAACTTTTAGGAGGAAAAAGATGAAAAAACTATTAGTGTCCCTGTTTGCTCTGGCATTTGTTTTGATCGGCACACCCGGTTTCAGTGCCGACCTTGAGCTGGCCAAAACATCAACCCTTGAATCCATTGTAAAGGCAGGTAAAATCCGTGTGGGATTTGAATCCGGATATCTTCCCTTTGAAATGACCAATACCAAAGGAGATTATATCGGATTTGACATTGACATGGGAAAGCAGCTGGCAAGGGCCATGGGTGTCAAGTATGAACCGGTGAATACCGCATGGGACGGCATTATCCCCTCTTTGATCACCAACAAGTTCGACATTCTTATTTCCGGCATGACTGTTACCCAGGAAAGAAACCTGGCCGTTAACTTTACTGATCCCTATATCGTCGTGGGTCAGGCCATCCTGCTTAACAAAAAACATGAAGGCAAGGTCAAATCCTATAAAGACCTGAATGACCCCAAGTATGTCATCACTTCCAAACTGGGCACCACTGGTGAACAAGCCGTTAAAAGAATGATTCCCAGGGCCACCTACAAAAGCTTTGAAGTGGAAACAGAAGCGGTCATGGAAGTCATCCAGGGCAATGCCGATGCCACCGTATATGATCTGCCCCTCATCGAGATCATGCAGGCCCAGCATGGCGAAGGCAAAACCATTGCCCTTACGGAACCCTTTACCTATGAACCCCTGGCCATGGCAGTCAGAAAAGGGGACCCTGATTTTTTGAACTTTTTGAACAACTTTATCCGCCAGTATAAAAATGACGGCAGATGGCAGCGGGCCTATGACAAATGGATCAAGTCCGATGAATGGCAGAAAGATCTCCAGAATTAATCTTACCCTTACTCTTATCTGTCACAATTGTATCAGGATATTTTGAATGAATCAGGGCCGGCAGAAGACGTCTTCTGCCGGCCTGTTTTCTAAGGCTATAAATATGGAACAGAATATATCCAACATCAAACGGCTGAGCAATCCCATTGCCTATATTTTGTCTGTGTGCGGATTTCTTGTGCTCCTGTTCATGGTCATCGGATCAGTTTACTATGCTACAGTGGCCGTGGATTATCAGTGGCGCTGGTTCAAGGTGCCCAAATATTTCATGTACAAGTCCACTATTACCCTGTATGCGGAGGGGTACGGGGAAATAGACACCATTGCGGCAAATAAGGACAAATATGATATTACCGTGACCACAGATGCCGGGGAAAGGACATATACGGTTCCGGAAGGCACTTTTGACTGGATCGAGGGAGATATGGTGGCTCCCGGGGATATCATTGCCAGCTATGAAGGGGGGTGGCAGCCCGGTATTCTGGCCAAAGGCCTGTGGGTGACCCTGAAGATCTCGTTTATTGCCACTATTTTCGGGATACTGCTGGGGATCATCGGCGGTGTGGCAAGGGTTTCCAACACCCCTGTGCTCAAATGGTCGGCCATGGCCTATGTGGAAGTTATTCGGGGGTCTCCTCTCCTGGTACAGATCATGATTTTTTATTTTGTACTGGGAACCACCATGAACAAAATCCTGATGATGAACGGCATTCCCAAGCTTGATGCGGAATGGTACGGCATCATGGCATTGTCGGTTTTTACCGGAGCCTATGTGGTGGAGATCGTGAGGGCCGGAATCGAGGCCATTCACCCCGGCCAGGTGGAAGCGGCCCGTTCCTCGGGTATGACCTATTTTCAGTGCATGTTTCATATTATTCTTCCCCAGGCACTGAAAACTATCCTGCCGCCTTTGGCCGGCCAGTTCATCAACCTGATAAAGGATTCTTCCCTGCTGGGCATGATTTCCATCAGGGAATTGACCAAAGCCACCCGGGAAGGTATCACCACAAGTCTGCAAACCTTTGAATTGTGGATATTGTGTGCCATTCTCTATCTGTTAATGACCTTTACACTTTCCATGTGTGTCCAGTATCTGGAAAGGAGGACAGCCACCAAATGATAGATGTTATAAGCATTTACAAGACATTTTATGTTCCCCATGAGGTCAAGGCCCTGGTGGATGTCTCCAATAAAATCGAGGCCGGTGAAGTGGTGGTGGTCATCGGACCGTCCGGTTCCGGGAAAAGCACGTTTCTGCGGTGTCTGAACCGCCTGGAAACCGCAGAGCGCGGGCAGATCCTGGTGGACGGGGTGGATATTTTCGATCCCAAAACCAATATCAACACAGTCCGGGCGGAAATGGGCATGGTGTTCCAGTCCTTTAATCTGTATCCCCACCTGACCGTGCAGGGCAATGTGGGCCTGGCCCAGAAACTGGTGAGAAAAAGGCCCAAAAAGGAGCGGGAGGAAAAAACCAGGATGCTGTTGGAAAAGGTGGGTATTTCCGCCAAAGCCAAGGCCTGGCCGTCCAATCTGTCCGGGGGCCAGCAGCAGCGGGTGGCCATTGCCAGGGCCCTGGCAATGGATCCCAAGATCATGCTGTTTGATGAACCCACCTCTGCTCTGGATCCGGAAATGATCGGAGAGGTCCTGGAAGTGATGAAAACCTTCGCCAAAGAGGGGATGACCATGGTGTGTGTTACCCATGAAATGGGATTTGCCCGGGAGGTGGCGGACCGGGTTATATTCATGGACGAAGGCATGGTTGTTGAGGAAGGCACCCCGGAAAAATTTTACAAAAACCCCACCCATGACCGGACCAAGCTCTTTTTAAAACAGATATTGTAGCAGTCTGATTACAACTTAAAGGCTGCAGCCCACTGGGCAAACCTGCCGGCATGTGCCGGATCAATGGCGGTGAGTTCTTCAAGGATATCCGGTACCGTACGCTTTTTTTGGCGGTTTTCCGGAGTTTTGGAAAAAAACTTGTCTGCACAGCAGATGATTTTTTCTTCCAGGGTCTTGGGCACCATGTTCCGCCGGGGAAGGGGTAGGTTGTGGCGAATGACGGTATCAAGGCAAATGCCGGCCCCGGTGTGGCGCTCAGCCACCAGGCCATAGGTTGGATCCAGCCCTTCTTTGTCCAGCAGCTTTCGGCCCAGATATCCATGGCAGATGTAAGGGGCATCTCCTGTGCAGCCGATAGCCGGAGATGCGGTCAGGAAGATACCGATGTCGTGGAGCATGGCCGCCTGTTCAATGAACTCCAGATCCAGGTTAAGATGTGCCAGGTTTCGGGCAATTTCCAGGCTTTTTTTTGCCACCTGCCGGCTGTGGTTCACCAGAATGGTATGGGTTTCTGATCCTGGCGGGTAAAATTTTCCAATGACCTGCATAGGTTCCATGGTCAGGACAACAGCACCCCTTCAATAAACGGATCCAGATCTCCGTCAAGCACCCGGTCCACATCACCGATTTCCTGGTCTGTGCGGTGGTCCTTGACCATGCGGTAGGGATGCAATACATAAGACCGGATCTGGCTGCCCCAGGCAATCTCATCCTTGCCGTCATGCAATGACTGCATTTTTTCGTCTTGCTTTTGTTTTTCCACCTGATAGAGCCGTGACTTGAGTACCTTCATGGCGATTTCCTTGTTCCGGTGCTGGGAGGGTTCCTGCTGGCACTGGACCACAATGCCGGTGGGCATATGGGTGATGCGCACCGCAGAACTGGTCTTGTTCACATGCTGCCCCCCGGCCCCGGAGGCCCGGAACACATCGATGCGCAGGTCTTTTTCATCAATATCGATATGGATATCATCCTGTATATCCGGATAGACAAACACCGAGGCAAATGAGGTGTGGCGCTTGCCGTTGGCATTGAAAGGGGATATGCGCACCAGCCGGTGGACCCCTGATTCTCCTTTCATGAAGCCGAAGCAGTTGTTGCCGGCCACTTTAAAGGTGGTCCCTTTGATACCGGCTTCATCACCCGGCTGCAGGTCAATGATGGTCAGTTTATATCCCTTTTTGTCGATCCACCGGGTATACATCCGGAACAGCATTTCCGCCCAGTCCTGGGAATCGGTGCCGCCGGCCCCGGCATTGATGGAAACCAGAGCATCCCTGGCATCATCTTCATGGTCCAGGGTGATGTCCAGAGAAAACTTTTTGATGCGTTTTGCAATGCCTGTCAATTGCCGGCCCACGTCTGCTTCACTTTCCTTGTCCCCTTCTTCATGGGCCATGTCCAGCAGGATTTGTGCATCTTCAAGGTCAGCACAGATGCTTTTGCAGGTATTCAGAAGGTCGGCCAGGACCGTCTGTTCTTTGAGCATGTCTGTGGCTTTTTCCGGATCATCCCAGAAATCGGGCCTGGCAGAGAAATGTTCCAGTTCCTTGAGCCGTCTTTCTTTTACCGGCAGGTCAAAGATACTCCTTGAGACGGTCGGTTTTGGCGGCAAGTGCGGATATGGTCTGTTTTAAGTCTGTATTCATGGTTGAAATCTCCTTTTGATATATTCTATACCTTTTACCATAAAACCCATGCTTATTGCAATAAGGCAGGCAAATGCCAGAAGATCTCCATGCCGGGTATAAAAGGAGACGCTTTTCAGGGCGGGCAGGGAATGAACAACCACCGCATCGGTGAATAACCGGGTTGGTGCAAAAACCTGTCCAATGGGATCGATAAATCCGGATATGCCGGTATTGGCGGCCCTGACAACGCTTCTGCGGTTTTCCACCGCCCTGAGAACAGCAATGGAAAAATGCTGGGCAGGTGCTGATGTTGTGCCGAACCAGGCATCATTGGTCACTGTGGTGAGAATATCCGCCCCGTTTTTGACAAACTGCCGTGAAATGGAGGGGAACAGAATTTCAAAGCAGATAAGCACCCCGGTTTTATGGTCTGTAAAGGCAAGGGGGATAAACCCTGATTCCCCTCTGGAAAAATTGCCTGCCTGTTGTGTGAGGTTTTCCAGAAAAAACAATAAATCCTGGAAAGGAATATATTCACCAAACGGTACCAGATGGGTTTTGTCATAGGTACCCACGGGTATGGAAAGCTGGTTGAGCATGAATACCCGGTTAAAATACCGGACCGGGTCACCGGATGTGTCCACGGCCGGGCTTCCCATGAGAAAATGGGTTTTGGCCTTGCGGATATATTGATCCACTTGGTTGGAAAGATCCAGATCATGGCCGTAATAAAAAGGCAGTGCAGTTTCAGGCCAGATAATCAGGTCCGGTTTAAAGCCGGCAGCCTCCAGGGACATGTTGCCGTATTTTTCAATGGTGGTCCGGCGGAAGGCCTGGCTCCATTTCAGGTCCTGGCGGATGTTTCCCTGTACAACGGCAAATACAGGTCTGGGTGCTGCTGCCATCTGCTGCGTTACCCGGGGGATGCGCAGGATGCCGTAAACATAGGCAGCAGCCAGAATAAAAAAGGTGTAGGACACACACAGGTAAATGCGCAAAAAAAGGTGTCTGCCCATAAGTCTGTTCCTGGTTGTGATCTGGATCCATACTGTGCTGATCAAGGTGTTGCACAGAACCAGTACAAAGGAGATGCCCAGCACCCCTGTCACATCTGCCATCTGAACCAGAAAGCGGTCGGCAAACTGGCTGTAACCCAAAACCCCCCAGGGAAATCCTGTGAAAAGGTGGGTGCGCACAAATTCAAGCCCGGTCCAGAGACAGGCCCCTGCCAGGGGCATTATGGCGGGAGATGGGTCCAGTTTTTTGAGAGCCCAGGCAAACAGGGCCGGATACAGGGCCAGGTACAGGCAAAGCAGGGCCAAAGCACAGACAGACAGCAGTATGTGAAGACCGCCGTAGGTGGACAGGGTGGGAACGATCCAGTAGATCAGGGTGGTGAAATGGACAAATCCGGCAACAAATCCAGCCAGAAAAGACTGGGAGGCAGTCATGGGTCCAAGAGAGATGATCAAAGGGCAAAGGGCCGCAAATGCCAGATAATGCATACCAGCATCTGGAAAGCACAGGGTCAGCAAAAGGCCGCTGACCAGTGCCGGGAAATATGCCAGCCAGGAACGCAGATGGAACAAAGAATGCATTTTTTTTCCATGGGTCTTAAATTATTCAAAAAAGTCTGATATATGTATCAGTTGCTGGAAGTACAGTCAATTTTATACGTCAATATTTTTTGAACAGGAGACAGGCATGTTTATGGCTAACCCTTCCAATGATGCATGTGAAAAAAGTCTCCAGCAGATGCAGACGGTTTTTGAGGCATGCCCTGCCGGTATCGTGATCGTGCGAAATGATCTGATCGTCTGGGCCAATGACACCTTTTATGCCATGCTGGGCTATACGCCGGGAACCTTGACCAATACAAATGCCCGGGATGTTTTTCCCACCCAAAAAGAATACAGCCGCGTGGCATCTGTGCTGGCAAAGGGATTGGACAGGTTCGGCTCAGGCATGGCTGAAACCCGGATGTCCCGGAAAAAAGGCCCGCCCCTTGACTGCCGGATTCGGGCATCCCGCCTGGAAAAAGATACTCCGGCAACAGGGGTGGTGACGGTGGTTACTGATATTTCAGACATCAAATCCCTGCAGATCCAGCTCCAGCAGGCCCAGAAAATGGAAGCTATCGGTGTCCTGGCAGGGGGTATTTCCCATGATTTCAATAATATCCTCATGGGTATCCAGGGACATTTGTCTTTGATGCGCATCGACCTGACCGCCACGGAAAAAGTGCTTTCCCATATCCACCAGATTACAAAACTGGTGGAAACAGCAGGCGAGCTGACAGGGCGGCTGCTGGGCTTTGCCAGGGGCGGAAAGTACCAGATCAAGGTGCTGGATGTCAACCAGGTGGTGAAAATGACCATGAACCTGTTTAAACCCACCCGAAAAGATTTGTCCTTTCAGGAATCCTATGCCGGGGATCTGGACATGGTGGATGCTGATCAGTCCCAGCTGGAACAGGTGTGCCTCTATATCATCGGCAACGCTTCCCAGGCCATGCCGGATGAGGGGAAATTGTCGGTCTCCACAAAAAATATCACCATTCCCGAGGACCATGGATATCCTTTTGCTGTTAACTCCGGCCCATATGTGGAGCTTTGTTTCCAGGATACAGGGGTGGGCATGGACAGGGAAACCCAGAAAAAAATATTTGACCCGTTTTTTTCCACCCGGAAAGCCGGGAACCAGAACGGACGGGGCCTGGGATTGTCCACCGTATATGGAATTGTGAAAAACCATGGCGGCTTCATTACGGTCCAGAGCGCTTTGGGAGAAGGCACTGCTTTTTATGTCTGCCTGCCGGCCACAGACAAGGCCAAGGCAGCCTCCCAGGTTTCTGCAGACATCAATGCCCTGCCCAGGGGATCAGAAACCATTTTGCTGGTGGATGATCAGGCTGAGATCATCAATGTGGGAAAAAATTTTTTATCCCGCCTGGGGTATAAACCCATCACCGCCAGAAACGGTCTGGAAGCAGTGGAAATTTTCCGCATGTACCAGGATGAGATTTCCCTTGTGATCCTGGATATGGCCATGCCGAAAATGGGGGGCACGAAAACCTTTGACCTGATCCGCCAGATCCGCAAAAACATAAAGATCCTTGTGACCATGGGTCAGGTTGTGGATGGTGAAATGAAAGGGCTGCTCAACCGGGGATGCCATGGGTTTATCCAGAAACCCTTTTCCATGCATGAGTTTTCCAAAGCCATCAGGAGTATTCTGGATAAAAGTTCCTGATGAAGGTTACATCATCCCGCCGTTGACCCCGATGACCTGGCCGTTCACATAGGCGGCCCTGGATGAGCATAAAAAAGAAACCACTGCTGCAACTTCTTCAGGTTTTCCCAGCCGGCCGGCCGGGATGTTCTGCAAAATATTGTCACGGTTCAGGCCCTCTGTCATGCCGGTTTCAATGAATCCGGGCGCCACCGCATTCACGGTGATGTTCCGGCTGCCGATTTCTCTGGCCAGGGCCCTGGTGGCACCGATGATCCCGGCCTTGGCCGCGCTGTAGTTGACCTGGCCGGCATTGCCCGTCTGGCCGGCAGTGGAACTGATATTGATTATCCGCCCGCCTTTCTGTCGGAGCATCTGCCGCACCACCGGGCGGGTCAGATGATAAAACCCGGTAAGATGGGTTTCCATCACTTTTTCCCAGGAGGATTTTTTCATCATGGCAAAGAGGTGATCATCCCGGGTACCGGCATTGTTCACCAGGATGTCCAGATGTCCGCACTGTTCTATAATGTGCTTTACAGCATCATCACACTGGGCCTGGATGGTGACATCGAATCTGATCTTGGCTGCCCGGCCGTTCCGGGAATGGATATCGTCAACCATTGTCTGGGCAGCTTTTTTGTCAGAGCGGTAATTTACAAAAACAAATATGCCCTGTCTTGCCAGGTCCGCGGCAATGGCTTTGCCGATACCTTTGGATGCGCCGGTGACCAGGGCTGTCTGATGTGATGGTGTGTTCATGGTCTTCCAATTATCACCCATTAATATGGATTTCAAGTCACAATTTCCTAATCTGCTTTACAATTTACAGGCTGGATGGTATTGTTGCAAACGGTCAGATGGCCATATGAACAGCAGCCCAGGAGTTTTTTATGGAACATATAGAAATCCGGTACGGCAATAATCTTGAAACATATGACACAGAAGAAAAATCTTTTGAAGAGATGTTTCAATCGGTAAACCCGATGTTCTGTTTTTCAAAACGGGTCTGGAAGCCCCAGATGGATATATTTGAAACGCGAAATGAAATCATTATTCAGGCTGAAATCGCAGGGGTGAGAAAAGAGGATATCGTTATTGATATCAGCAACAAAGCGGTTAAGATTGCAGGCACCCGAAAATGCAGCCAGCCTGATTCTACTGCCACGTACCGGCTGGCTGAAATTCAGTTCGGCCAGTTTGAAAGGGTATTGTATCTGCCCAGCGTGATTGACGTGGAAAAAGTATCTGCTGTTTTCAACAACGGCTTTCTCCAGTTGACCCTTGGCAAGTTATTTACAGAAAATAACAAGCAGAGACATAACCTGTCCATGGATTTCATTTAGCGCAAGGGTATACAAAAAGGAATACAAATGGATGATGTCAGACATCCCTCCGCTACCACCACTATTTCAACCAATGATATCCCCGGTACAATTCCCATACTTCCCATTGTTGACACCAATTTGTTTCCCAAAATGGTGCTGCCCCTGGTATTGATCCAGAAAGAGGCCATTGATCTTATTGATGAAGCCATGGCAGGCAGCCGGATGCTGGGCCTGCTTTTGTCCAGACGTCCTGATCCGGATTCTAAACACACGGCAGATGATCTGTACCGCATAGGTACAGTGGCCATGATTTTGAAAATGTCCAAAATGGAGGATGAAAAAGCCCAGCTGCTGATCCAGGGCCTGAACCGATTCAAAGTAACCAGATTCCTTCGGGGAAAGCCGTATTTACAGGCGAAAATTGCGGTAATGGCCAGTAAAAACGGGAACCGGAATATTGAAAACCGGGCACTTATGGCCAATATCGCGGAACAATACGAAAAAATCGTTAACTTGTCCCCCGGTCTGCCCAATGAAATGGCCCAGATGATTAAATCCCTTCAGGAACCCAATGTGCTGGCTGATATGGTGGCATCCACCATTAACGCGCCTGTAAAGGAAAAACAAAAAGTAATTGAATTGATTGATGTCACCAAACGGTTGAAAAAAGTTACCCGCCTGGTGAATGACCAGCTGGAAATTCTGGAAATGGGCTCCAAGATCCAGAACCAGGTCAAAGAAGATATGAACAAGCAGCAGCGCGAATATTACCTGCGCCAGCAGCTGAAGGCCATCAGAGAAGAACTCGGGGATACACAAGACGAGCCTGTGGAAATCCGGGAGTACCGGGCACTTATAAAGAAAAATTATCTGCCGGACGAGGCGCGCAAGGAAGCGGAACGGGAACTGCAGCGGTTGTCCCGGATGCATCCTTCATCTTCGGAATATGTGGTGGCATCCAGTTACCTGGACTGGCTCACAAGCCTACCCTGGAAAAAGGCTTCCAAAGACATGCTGGATATCAAGTCTGCCCGCCGCATATTGAACCAGGACCACCATGGTCTGGAAAAGCCCAAAAAAAGAATTCTCGAATACCTGGCCGTGCGAAAGCTCAAAAAAGATTCCAAAGGGCCTATCCTGTGTTTTGCAGGCCCGCCCGGCACCGGAAAAACCTCTCTGGGCAGGTCCATTGCAAAGGCCCTGGGCCGGGAATTTGTGCGCATATCCCTGGGAGGGGTGCGGGATGAAGCAGAAATACGGGGCCACCGCAGAACCTATGTGGGGGCATTGCCGGGACGGATTATCCAGAATATCCGCAAGGCCGGCCGGAAAAATCCGGTGTTCATGCTGGATGAAATCGACAAAGTGGATTCTTCCTACCACGGGGATCCTTCCTCAGCCCTGCTGGAGGTATTGGATCCTGAACAGAACTATTCTTTTACCGATCATTACCTGGATGTATCCTTTGACCTTTCCGATGTCATATTTCTGACCACAGCCAATGTGCTCCACACTATCCCGGGTCCCTTGCGGGACCGTATGGAGGTCCTGGAACTCAACGGGTATACTGAAGATGAAAAACAAAAGATTGCCACCCGGTATCTGATTCCCCGCCAGCGGGAAGCCAACGGCCTTACTGCCGGCCAGATCCGGTTTACCGCCGGGGCGGTGAAAAAAATCATCACCGGTTATACAAGAGAATCCGGCCTGCGGAACCTGGAACGTCAGATCGGAACAGTGTGCCGGGGGGTGGCTGCCAAGATAGCAGAAGAACAAGTAACCCATCTGGTCATCCGTAAAGAAGACCTTCATGAATATCTGGGCCCGGACCAGAACATGCCGGATCTGGCCCTGCGCATTACATCCCCCGGGGTGGTGGTGGGCCTTGCCTGGACCCCTGTGGGGGGCGAGATTCTGTTTGTGGAGGCGGTTGCCATGAAAGGGGGCAAAGGCATGACCCTCACCGGCCAGCTTGGAGATATCATGAAAGAATCCGCCACCACCGCCTTGAGTTTTATACGGTCCCATGCCGAAGTACTGGGGGTGGATGATACATTTTTTGATACCCATGATGTCCATGTCCATGTACCGGCCGGCTCCATCCCCAAGGACGGGCCTTCTGCCGGCGTGACCATGCTGGCGGCCCTGGTATCTCTGGTCACCGGCAAAAAAGTGCGGTCCCGGCTGGCCATGACCGGAGAAATCACCCTCAGAGGAGAGGTGCTGCCTGTGGGCGGGGTCAAGGAAAAAATTATTGCTGCCCACAGGGCCGGCATCCGGTCTGTTGTTCTTCCTTTATGGAACAAAAAAGATATGGAGGATGTTCCCCGGCATATCCAGGACCGGATGAATTTTTCTTTCACCGATAAAATGGAGGATGTGATCTTCCACGCATTTGACCCATGATAAAAAAATATCCAACACTGTTTCCCAGTATAATGAGCCTGTTGATCCTGGTTTTGTTCTGCCTGCTGCATGCCGGATGTTCAAAATCCCTTGATTCCAAACCCTATGACAGGGGGCATACGCCGCCATCCCAAAAACAGCCCGGCAAAGTGCCGGCCACCCAGCGGCCCTATTCGGTCTTTGGCCGGCAGTATACACCCATCGCCAGTGCCCATGGGTTTGTTCAGACAGGCCTGGCCTCCTGGTACGGTAAAAAATTTCACGGCCGCAAAACCGCCAACGGCGAAATTTATGACATGTATGCCATGACAGCGGCCCATAAGACCCTGCCCATGAATACCTGGGTGGAAGTGCAGAACCTTGACACCAACCAAAAAATCCGGGTGCGGATCAATGACCGGGGGCCCTTTGTCACCGGCCGGGTCATCGATCTTTCCTATACAGGTGCCAAACGTATCAATATGCTTGGTCCGGGTACCGCCAGAGTCAGGGTGACAGCCCTGGGTGCGGCCACAGCTTATTCCAAAAAAACCCACGCACCCGTTTCCTTTAAACAGCTGGATTACTGGAAGGGAAATTTCACCGTCCAGGTGGGGGCATTCCAGGTAAAGGCCAATGCGCAAAATTTTAAGGAAAAATTATCCAAATCCTATCTGAACGCCCATATCGTGGTGCATAAAGACTATCGGGGCACTTTTTACCGGGTGCGCATCGGCCGGTTTTCCAACCTCAAGGATGCTGAACGGTTCAGTGTCACCCTGAAAGTTGATGACGGGTTTGACCAGGCTTTTGCCGTTGCGGAGTAGGGCTGTGGCTGATATCGTTTTTCTAAACCTGCGATGCTGTCAACCGGACTTTTCTCTGGGGATCAAAAATACATGGAAGAGCGCGCCATGATCACCATAAAAGGGATACTGTCCCGCCTCACATACCAGAACCCGGACAACCAGTATACTGTATGCCGTATTCA
>JAABUB010000066.1 GCA_011389575.1 Desulfotignum sp.
GAGCATCATATATTCTGGTGGTGGATACCGATACCCTGGATTTTGATGTTATCGATAATGCTGCAAACAAAGACGCTTTCAAAGGTGCGGGCATACAGGCGGCTGCCGCTGTCAGTGACAAAGGCGCACAGGTACTTTTAACCGGATTCTGCGGACCCAATGCCTTTAAAACCCTGGATGCTGCCGGAGTCAAAGTGGTCAATGACGTCAGCGGTACGGTGCAGGATGCCGTGGACCGGTTCAAGACAGGTGCATATGACTATTCATCCGCGCCCAACACCGACGGCCACTGGTAGCCTGTAAACATCATCGGAGCCCCGGGCTGGTGGCATCTTACCCTCCTACCTTACCCCTTAACACCCAAGGTGTCACCAGCCCGGGGCTCCTGTGTTCATGAGGAGGAATCATGCCTTTATATGAGTTTGTGTGCAATGACTGCAACAGGCCCAGCGAACTGCTGGTTGCAGGACCCCGGGATACACCGGTGTGCCGGTTCTGCAGCAGCACAAACCTGGAAAAACAGGTGACTGCGCCCTCGTCTGCCTCAGGTCCGGCCAGGGCCCGTCTGCCGGGACTGAAAGACACAGCCTGCTGTGGATCAAGCCCGGGTCAGGCTGCCGGATGTGCCGGACCTGGTTCCTGCTGCGGCAGCAGCCATTGACTTATGACTTTGGCTTGTGATAAAGTGTAAAATAAAGTGGGGACAGGCGTTTATATTATAAAATCCTGCCCCCATTGTAATTTTTCAACTTAGGAAAACACCATGGAACTGACTGATCTGTGCCCCCTGGAAACCTGGGAAAACCTGGAAAAAGAGCTGTTTGAAAAATTCAATTTCCAAGGGTCTGTATTCACCCCTGACGGTGTGCGCATAACCGATGTGAAAAACTTCAACAACCAGCTGTGTCCGGCAATCAAGGCGAGTGAAAAAGGCCAGACCTATATCTGCTCCGCCGCCCACATGAACATGACTGCCATGGCAAAAAACCTGGGCAAACCTGTGGTGGAAGAATGTGATGCCGGCCTGACCAAACTGGTGGTCCCCATTTTTTTTGAAAATAAATTTTTGGGGGTGGCCGGGGGTTGCGGACTGCTGTCGGAAGGCAATGATGTGGATACCTTTGCAGTCACAAAAATTGCAGAAATGGATGAATCCCTTGTCACAGAACTTGCGGGAAGTGTTCCCCGGATATCCGACGATCTTATTGCAACGGTGAGCACCTTTATCCAGGACCGGGTCGCACAAATCCTGGCATCCTGTGATCAAAAAAAATAATCCCGACAATACCGGACCTACCGGGAAAAATGCGCCTGGTGCCAAAAACGCTGCAGGCAAACCCACACCATTTGCCAAACGGGTAAAACGGCGGGTAACGGCCCGGGTATATGAATTCTTTGCTGTCTGCCCGCCCGGGCTGAATTCATTGTGCCGGCGGGAACTGACCAGCTTGGATGCCGGTATTCAGGATATCCAGCTTGTGCCCGGCGGGGTGCGGTTTTTCTGCAAACCAGCGGTTGCCTTTCTGACAGCCCTGTGGCTGAGATCCCCATCCCGCATTTACATGCGCATTGCCCGGTTCAAGGCAGACCGGTTCTCCATTCTTGAAAAAAAAATCCAGGCCATTGACTGGGAACTGTTTCTGCCTGCCGGCACCGACCCTGCCATCCAGGTCACCACCCATACTTCCCGGCTCTTTCATTCCGAAGCTGTGGCAGACCGGTGCAGACCCATAATACAAGCTGCCCTGAAGGCAAAACCGACACAGAACCCAGGGCCCCAGACCCTGATGATCCGCACTGAAAATGACTGGTTTGACATCTCCCTGGACCTGTCAGGAACCCCTTTGTTCAAACGGGGCATCAAACAACAGGTGGCAGGAGCGCCTTTGCGGGAAAATCTGGCCTTTGCCATTCTGGATGCAGCCGGATTCACTGCAGAAGATGTCCTGATGGACCCCATGTGCGGGTCCGGCACCTTTTCCATTGAAGGGGCCATGATCCAGGCCCGTATCCCGCCGGGGTTTTTTCGCACCTTTGCCTTTGAAGCCTGGCCCGCCTTCAGTGCAGCAGGATTCCAGCATGCAAAATCTCTGGCAGCGCAGCATTTTACTCCTGCCGGCCCGGTATTTGCCTCGGATGTGGATCCAGAGGCAATGGCAGCCCTGAAAACCAACCTGGCAGGTCGGAAATTTCTTGCTTCGGTGCAGGCATGCCAACAGGATTTCTTTGACATTGTTCCGGACCGCCTGACCCCGAAAAAAGGGGTGGTGGTGCTGAATCCGCCCTATGGCAGACGTCTTGGAAAAAACCGAGACACCACAGCTTTTTACCGGGATATCATGGGAAAGCTGGCAGCTGACTTCAAAGGCTGGCGGGTGGGCCTTGTTTTTCCGGGAAAACACCTGCCAAAAATGACACAGCTGCGTCTGCAGCCCTTTCACTTTTTCCACGGCGGCCTTGACCTTACCGCCGGCATCGGCATTGTCTGAAGACAGCTGCCCTGCCTGACAACACCAGCTGCCCTGCCTGACAATCCGGCACTGTCAAAAAACACAAGAAGACACCTCAGGACAAACTCATTATTTAATAAATATACCATAAATTCGATAATTTATGACTAATTCGGATGAACTTGGATTGATTTGATTTTTTTAAACCACGAAGGACACGAAGAAAGGGTTCTTTCGTGTCCTTCGTGCCCTTCGTGGTAAAACAATGGGACACTTTTTTTCAGGCTTTCTATTGTAAAAATCCTTCTTAACATCTGGCAATTGCCCAAAATTTATGGTTTACTGGTCCCATGAAAACATGGATTCTCATACTGGTATTCTGCCTAATGTTCCCGGGTTTATCCTCTGGTAACCCGCCTGTGGACAACACCATATGGGCGGAACTGCTCGAAAAATATGTCACAGACAAAGGGGTGGATTATGACGGCTTTAAACAGGATGAGGCAGAACTGGACCAGTACCTGGCCATCCTCAGCAGCATTGATCCAACCGCCCTGTTGCGCAACCACCAGTTCGCATTTTACATCAATGCTTACAACGCCTTTACCATCAAGCTGGTTCTCACCCGGTATCCAGAGATAAACTCCATCAAGGAAATTGGTTCGTTTTTCTCCAACCCCTGGAGCAAAAAATTCATCCCCCTGAACGGGTTCACCGTAGACCTTGACCATATTGAGCACGATATTCTCAGGCCCCGGTTCAAGGATGCCCGGGTGCATTTTGCCATCAACTGCGCCGCCAGAAGCTGCCCGCCCCTTCTCAATGTACCCTATGAGGGCAGCACCCTGGAAACCCAGCTGGACAACCAGACAAAAAAATTCATCAACAATCCTGCCAACACATTTCTCAAAGACAACACCCTGTTTGTGAGCAGAATTTTCAAATGGTTTGCAGATGATTTTTCCGGCAGCCCCTTACGTTTTATCCGGCAGCATGCCCGGGGCCGGCTCAAACAGGACCTGGACAATGCCGCCGGCAGCGGTGACATCACTCTCCAATACCTGTATTATGACTGGACACTGAACCGATAGAGAATGCTGTATCATGGATAGGATGTGCCGGCTCCGAATGTATCGGACATGCTGCCTTTTGCCGCCACATGCACAGCTGCTGTTCCTGGCACCGGGCAGACATTTTCACAGATCCCGCACCCGATGCACAGGTCCTGGCGCACATAGGGCTGTTTCAACACCATGGTCCGGCCCCGGTCATCCACAACCGTTATGGTATGAAATTTAATGGCTTTGTCATGCACCGGGCAGTGTTCTTCGCACACAATGCAGGGGCGCTTCTCTGCATAGGGAATACAGCGGTTTTTGTCAAACCATGCCGTGCCCAGCACAAAGGTGTGCTTTTGTGCCAGATCCAGCGGCTGCAGGGCCCTGGTGGGACACACCTGGGTGCACAGGGTGCAGTTGAATTCGCAGTATCCCAGCCGTGGTACCAAAACCGGGGTGAACATGGGGGCCAGGCCCCGCTCCAGAAACAGGGGCTGAAGTGCATTGTTGATACACACCTTCATGCATTCCCCGCACCGCACGCAGGCAGCCAGAAAATCATTTTCCGCCAGGGCACCGGGCGGCCGGATCACATCGGGGGCCGGCATCCTGGAAAGGGCATCGGTGCGGATCACCACCGGCAGGGCAATGCCCAGCAGCCCGGCGGCCAGAACCTGGCGCCGCCCGATATCCGGCAGGTTCTTCTGCAAAGATCCTTTAAACTGAAAACTGGTGATGCCTTTGGGGCAGTATGCCAGACAGTCCATGCACAAATTGCATTCTTCGGTCATGATCTGTCGATTCTCATTGACCGCATCCATGGGACAGTCTGTCCGGCACATATCACAGTCTTTACAGGCCCGGGCAGGGATGCGCCGGAAAGGGGAAATCTTGGACACCAGGCCCAGCATGGCGCCCAGGGGGCACAGATTTCTGCACCAGAACCGCCGGCCTGCCAGTTCCAGAACAAAAATTGCCACCAGCAGAAAAAATGAAAAAACAGACAGGAAAAAAAAGCTTTGCTTGTAGGGGAGCAAAAAAGATTTGAAAACATCATACACCGCTTCGGTCTGGTTGGACAGCCAGGCCGGGCCGTTCAGATAAATCCAGTCAAACCCGCCGGTTACCAGAAAATTAAACAAAGGATCAATGCTGAAGGTCATACCCCTGACCAGCAGGGATAAAGGATCGAAAAGCCCCACCAGCTGCACCGTAAAAAAAGCGGACAACAGAACAACGATCAAAATCATATATTTGAGAAAACGCAGCTGTACCTGAAATTTTTTTTTCGGATGAATAAATCGGCCGGACAGATCTATCAGGGTTCCCAGAGGACAAACCCAGCCGCAGAACACCCGGCCGAAAACAAAGGTCACCCCGATCACCACAAGGCAGGGCCACAGCAGAAAAATAAGGGTACGGGTTGCCAGGGTGACACCGGCACCCACTAAGGGATCCAGCCGGAACCAGATATTTACGGCCCAGGGGATGGTGTCTGATCCGGTATAATCAGTGATCCGGAACAACCAGAGAAACAGGCCCAGGCAGATGAGCTGCACCCCTGTTCTCACCGTTTTCAGACGTGGTTTGATGCCCCGATCGGATGCGGCACCACCAAATGAGCCGGACAAGCCCCGGCCCTGCCCTTCTTTTCCGACAGATGTATCCTTGCCCTGGCCATGCCCTGCTTTCCCGGCAGATGGGTCCGTGTACCGGCCGGCACCCGCATCCTTTCCAGATGCGGCCATCAGGTGTCAAACACCTGAATCCTGCATCTGGACAGATCCATCTGGCCCAGCCCCCGCTCAAATCCCTCAACCGTGGACTGCACATCAGCTGGTTCCAGACCGAACAAGGTGGTGGCATACGCATCCACCGCCACAGGATCGGTACCGGCAATCAGGGTGTCCATAATTTTCACATCAGAAAGCCTGCCCCCGGAAGGGCCGTTTCGCAGCAGTATTCTTGTGGCATCCACCAGGGTGAAATCCGGCTGGATCACCAGGTTCAAATCCGCAATCCTGGGACTCAGGTCCATGTGCAGGCGGCCCCGCCGGCCTCCGATCACGCCCATGGCATTTTTCAGTCCCAGGGTCAGGCCCGAGGAGCTGTGGTGCTTGGCCACCGGCACATTGATATAGCAGTCTGCGGTCAATGCATCCTTGTAAAAAGACCATTCCGTAAGAGAGCGGCCACCTTTAATTTTCACGGGCACAAATTTGCGGTCATCAATATATTCGCAGGCAATCCTGCGGTCATCCATGGCATCCAGGGCCGGCTTGATCCCGCTGTTCTGATAGCAGCGCCGCTCTTCATTGCAGGTCCGGTCAAACACCAGCACTTTTGCAGCACCGGCCTCCAGGGCCAGGCCGGCAAGGGCTGTCACAACCTGTGGATGGGTATTGGCCCCCTGGTCCACGTTCCGGTCCCACCCGATATTGGGTTTGACCACCACCGTATCTTTTTTGTTCACAAACCGTTCCATACCGCCCATGGCATCCACAAGCTGCCGGACCATGGCGGTGATATCCTTTCCCTTTGTCGCAAAAATATCCGGGGCAGCATCTGTTTTTGCCCCCAGCGCTGCCGGGCTTATATCAAAGACCGGCGGTACCATCAGTATGCCTGCAGACCACAGGGTGACCTGCTTTAAAAATTTTCGTCTGTTCATTTTCAAACCTCCTCGTATAAGGGTATGACCTGAAATTTTTACGAATCTGAAGGATTTTGTCAAGTCCTGGCCGGTGTAACTGAATATTTGCTATAGCAACATGCGCTTCTTGGGAGCCCCTGGAGGTGTCCTGTGAACGGACCGTCAGCGTCGGAGGGGGCCTGGTAAAAAATGCCGGGATGGTTTTCAACCGGCGGACGGGATGCCGCACTTCATTGTTCGTATGCAAACCGGCCCCCGCAGACCTCGGGCCGGGCACAGGACACCTCCAGGGGCGGGCCTTGGGACAGTGTGCTGCACAGGGCGATCAAAAGCCCGGCATGCTTATGGCAAATATCCAGTTAAAAATAAAAATCTTTGACGAAGGTCCATTATTCGTTTATAGTATTACCATTCTCCAGATTCGCATACTGCTGGCGGCACTGCCGCAATTTTTGGACCACCAGTTCACGTACACAGGGCATCACATCACCTGGCCGCAGCTGCTGTAATCTGACGCTTCTGATTTGAACCATTGTTCCCAATGGAAATATCCTGCATCTTTTTATGCAGCTGATATACACATTAACAAAGGAGGGTGATATGGAAAAGCATGCCATGTATTATGACACCATCGTCAAACTGACCAATGCCATCTCCCAGTGCCGGGATCCGGAAGAAGTCGCACTGGTTACGTCGGAAAGCGTTAAAACCGCATTCAACGCCAAAGGGTGTTCAGTGTTTCTGGTAGACCGGGAAACCCGGGAACTTGGCCTTGTGGCATCATCAGGGCTGAGCCAGGAATATTTGAACAAGGGTCCTGTCCATTTTATGCAGACCATAAAAGAAGCCAAAGATGCTGTCCCCATTGCCATTTACGATGTCATGGATGATCCGCGCATCGAGTATCCCAAAATGGCAAAAAAAGAGGGCATTGTATCCCTTCTGGGAGTTCCCATCATCAGCCACGACAAGATTATAGGGGCTTTGCGGGTCTATACGGCAGAACCCTGGGAAATTTCCCACAGTGATATTACCCTGGCCCAGGCAGTGGCCCTGATCTGCGGCATGGCCATGGACATGTGCCGCATGTACAAAGGGTATAAAACCAGCATTGAAATCTTGAAAAACATGCGGGATAAAAACAGATACCAGTCCAACAACTAGTTTTTTTGAAAAAATTTCTGCAGACATGGACCAATCCTTCTGCAGTTATTAACCTTACATGTTGCCAGGGGTTGCCGGGTTGGAAAAATCACTAGCTGCTGCCTGGATGGTTTTTCCGTACCGGCAGCCCTGGTATCTGCAGCGGCAGTCCCGATGTTGTAAGTTCAGTGGAAACCGGCGCCGGTATCCTAAGATCTGTGCATGGTACTTGCCAATCCGGTATGGATAGTGTATGAATCACTTTCATGGAAGACAATGTAAAAACACCATCCATTACACCGCATTTTTTTCACCGCCTGTGTATCCGTCCCTTCCAGAAATTAATTCAGATGTGCTGCAGGACATCGCGGCAAGATGACCCGATTACAGCCCATGCTGCTTCCCTTGCCCAGCGTACGGACCAGCTCAAACAGCTCAATGAACACCTGGTATTTTGTGAAGAGATCCAGCGGAAAACCATTGCTTCGGACCTCCATGACTCCATCGCCCAGACCCTGGGCATGGGTATTTCCAGAATAAAAAACATTACAGAATCCGGCACCACTCCCAAAAAGGAAGATCTTCACGATATCCAGTGTATCCTGGAACAGGCAGTACGGGAAGTCAGGTCCCTGATTTACAGACTTTCTCCCCCCATTCTGGATGATTTTGATATTGATATTGCCATTGGATTTCTGGTGGAAGAAACCAATGCCCAGGAAAAAACTGAATTTGACTATACCAATCATATAAAAGATCCTATTCCCTTGAACCATGCCCTCAAGGTCACCTTGTACCGGGCCGTAAATGAACTGTTGACCAATATCCGCAAACATGCCGGCACCCGGAAGGCAAAAATTGTGTTATCCGTAACCGACAAAGACATCATCCTGCAGGTGAAAGACCAGGGTACGGGCATGGACACAGAAAAGGTAAAAAATATGCAGGATGGCGGTTTTGGGCTCTACAGCCTGTCAGAACGCATACAGAATTTCGGGGGCACACTTACCCTAAATTCAGCTCCGGGACAGGGTACACACATTACTATCACAACCCCGCTGCAGACAAAAGAAAGCGCCCATGAAAAAAAACACGCTCATCATTGTGGATGACCACAGAATTGTTCACCACGGAATTTCCAAGGCCCTGAATAACGAAGAAAACTTTGTTGTCATGGCAGAGGCTGACAGCGGCAAAGAAGCCGTATCTTTGGCCAAAGAACACAAGCCTGATCTGGTGCTCATGGATATCAGCATGCCCGACCTCAACGGTATGGAGGCCACCCGCCAAATCAAGGCTGCCAGGCCGGCTGTACAGGTTCTGGCTTTGTCCATGCATACGGAAAAGATCTATGTCAAGGGCATGCTGGACGCGGGTGCTTCCGGCTATATACTCAAATCGGCTTCCTACAATGAACTGGTCAAGGCCCTGAAAATTGTTCTGGCAGGAAATGTTTACCTGAGCCCGGAAATCACCCATCTGATGGTAAACAACACACCGGAACGGCTTTCTCTGCTCTCTTCGCGTGAAACAGATGTCTTCATTCTCATAGCCGAAGGCCGCACCACAAGAGAAATGGCAGCCAGGCTGTGCCTGAGCGCCAAAACCATTGATGTCCACCGCAAAAACATCAAAGACAAACTCAACATCCATACGGTTGCCGGCCTGACAAAATATGCCATGGCCAAAGGCCTGACCTCACCCAATCCCTGATATCGTCTTACCATTTCACGGCCGGCCGGCCGAACCCTGGTGTTACATCACTGCCGGCCGGCCGAACCCTGGTGTCAAATTCGGCTGTATTTGAATACATTTGCGGCAAAATACACCCTTTTTGCCTGGGAAATAATTTCCCTTTGCCGGAAAACACAAAACCTCAGCATTTGAAATCGTGGCCATAACCCTCTTATTTCTATAGGTTTTCAAGCATTACCGGTTTTTGGCATACATCCTGCTATACATCTTCTGGTATAAAAAAAGATCCTGCTCCAGTTGAGCGATTTATAACAAGGAGAGCCCCATGCTTCAAAAAATTTTGCCTGTTTCCGGCATTCTGGTATTTGTCATATTATCCGGCACAGTCTCAGACCTGTCATCAATTTCTGCCAACATTAAAAGCAATCTGATTGTTTTAACCGGCACATTGACCTGTTGTATAATTTCCTATCCGATTTCCCTGTTTTCAGCGCTTTTTGACACTATCCGCAGGGCTTTTTCCAAAGACAAACAAGATTTCAGCCGGATTATTGATGAAATTGAAAATCTTTCCACCATTAATCGCTCCAAAGGACACATGGCCCTGGATGCAGAATCCAGAGAAATCGACAATGATTTTTTAAAAATGGGGATTGAAATGGTGGTGGACGGCTATGACCGGTATACTATTTTCAAAACCCTGGAACGTAGATATGACAGTTTTCTTTCAGCCCGCCGGTCCCAGGCGGAACTGGTCAACACCATGGTCAAACTCATGCCGGTATTCGGGTTTGTGGGCACCATCATCGGTCTGATAAATGTCCTCCACCACATGGGGTCCCCGGAAATGATCGGCAAAGGGGTGGCCATGGCCCTGCTCACCACATTTTACGGCCTGCTGTATGCCAACGTGCTGGCCCTGCCCATGTCCAAAAAGCTTACGGAACAGACCCGGCAGGATTCCATTGAACTGGCCCTGATCATTGAAGGTATCCTGGACATTGCCGACAATGTCAATTCCAAACTCATCAGGTACCGCCTGCGGTACTGCATCGGTGAGTTTTTTCAAGATGACAATACCTCTGCAGGTGCTGCCCTTGAAGCACAAAACAAACCCACAGAAGTACCGGACATGAAACTCTCATTGAAAAAAGAATTTGTCAGGTGATTTTCCATGAGATCTGATACCATGTTCAGAAATCTGAAAACCGAGCTGGAAATATCTGAAAGAAAACGTCTGCGCCTCCAGCGGAGCCAGTTTCTGAAAGACTTTGAACCGGAAGATACCAGCCTGTGGACCATGGTGGATCTCATGACCCTGGTTCTGGTTTTTTTTATCATGATCTACACCATCCCGGCCCCCCCGGCAATCCCGAAAATTTTCACAAAAACACAGAAAACAGTTTCCACGGTGCACACAAAACCCGCTTTCCAGGATCATACCAGCTTTCCAGAAGATGATCGCACCAGATTTCCAGAAGACACTGAACCGCAACCACATGCACCACCCCGTGACCCCGGCAGGGACGGGAACACCCCGGGCTTTGCTGCTCTGGAAAAGGATCTGCACCTGGCCATGGCCGGTACTGCATTGTCTGATTATCAGATCAAGATGGCCCGGGACCGCATCAAACTGGTCATTGGCGAAAACATCAGTTTTCCTGCAGGCAGAGCCGAGCTGCTGAACCATATCAAAGGACCGTTGACAAAAATAGCTGATGCCCTGTCCAGGGAACAAAAATTTCGCATTGTGGTGGCAGGCCATACAGACAGTACACCGATTCATACCCCCAGGTTTCCCTCCAACTGGGAGCTCTCAGTGGCAAGGGCTTTGGGTGTGGCCAAGTTTCTTATGGCCCGCAACGTGAATCCGGCCCGGATCTCAGTGGAAGGTTTTGGTCCTTACCAGCCGGTGGCCCCGAATACTGATCCGGACAACCGCCGGGCAAACCGCCGGGTGGAAATTTCCCTGATACACGATGATCAGTTGTAAAAAAACAGGGCGACCTGTTACCAGGCACCTTCCGGACGGATGGCAGGACGTGTGCCGGTAAATTCTTCAAGTGCTGCAAGTTCTTTCCGGGCATGTTCCCGGCTGGGATATATACCAGTCCGCACCAGGTGCCAGGGCCGCTGTTTTTTGTCCGTAAGGACCAGTATTTTTGCCTCAAATCCATTTTCAGCAAGCTTTTCTCTTAAATTCCGGGCATTTTCCTGGATGAGGAATGCCCCGGCCTGGAGGGTATACATGGTTGCATCAGACCCTGCCACTGTTTTTTCATCCCCTGCATGGGTTTCGGTCTCGGTCTGGTCTGCAGCACCGGATGGGTCAGTATCTGCCGGGGAGTCCTCACCCTGAGCAGATGCTGCCGCAGACCCTTCCCCGGCAGGATCTGCAGCAGACTCCTGCAGCCGGGCAAGCTTTTCAATGGCATAGGGGGTCTGGCGGTCCTTTTCTATGGCCATTTCATACAATGCAATGGCTTCTTCCACCCGGCCGATGCCGGCAAGCAGATCTGCCTTATAACAGATAGCCCAGTAAAAATCAGGGGAAATCGCTATGGCTTTTGACAGATCGGCAAGGGCCTCTTCGGTTCTTTCCAGCTTGGTCATGCACAAGGCCCGGTTGAAATACGCTGCAGCGTTTTCCGGTGACAAGGCAATTTCCCGGTTATAATTTTCAATGGCTTTTTCATAATTTTCTTTGTAGTACCAGATCACCCCGAGATTGCTGTAAATTCCCTTTAGCTCGGGGGCAATATTTTTGGCAGCTTCAAAATCGGCAATCGCATGATCGAATTTTTCCAGCTTCATATAGGCAACGCCCCTGTTTTTATAGGCATCTGCATTTTCCGGAAAAACTGCGATCAGCTCTGAAAAGGTGTCAACAGCTTGCTGGTATTCCCCCTGCTTAAACGCCTGCACACCTGTTTCAAACAATTTTTTTTCCAGCAGGGCATCTTCTTTTGTCTCGGCGCCTGCAACAGGGCAGAAACACATGATAAACAGTGCAAAACATATAAATTTTTTCAACATAAGGCTCCTGTTACACAGTGATTGAAAAATTGGAGGCAGCTACCCGGGCTGTTGCAATCCTTGCCGGCTGCCATAACGGGTATTTGCTGTCTGCTGCTTTTTATCCTGGACCATATTACCTGAAATCATTGTTATAATTCAATGAAAAATCTGTATTATCCTCTTTCCGGACGGATCGGGCCGGATTCAGCCGGCCTTATCTTGACTTTTACAAGGGGAATTCGTAATATTTTCTCCTATGTTTACACAAATAAAAAAATATTTTCAAAAAGCAAAGCAGGAGATCAACAAAGAATACACCTTACCGCCTGCAGGTGCTGAAAAAAATTTTCAAGACCGGTCCGATGCCCGGTCAGACCGGATTTTGCCGGAAATATGGACAGGCATCGATCTGGACGGGACTCTGGCATATGACAACCGGTCTTCAGGTATGGACCGCATAGGCGAACCGGTTCCGGCCATGCTCGCACTGGTGAATAAAATGCTGAACAACGGCATCCGCATCAAAATATTTACGGCCCGGGCCCGGGATCCGGAACAGATTGCCCTCATCAGAAAATGGCTGAAAGACAACCATCTGCCAGACCTGGAAATCACAAACGTAAAAGATTATCAGATGCACAGGCTGTATGATGACCGCTGTATCCAGGTGGAAAGAAATACAGGCCGCCTGATTGTAAAAGAGTAATTTAAAGGCAAAGGAAAAATTTTAGATGAAATACCTCTACTACATTGCCGCGATCATGCTTGTTTTTTCCGGCCTGGCGGTTTATGGCCTGTTTGATACCCGCATTGAAATTTCAGAACCGTTCATATCCGTAAACGACCGGATTATATCCAAAGCTGAATTTGAAAAAATGTCCCGCAGAAAACCGGCATACATGAGCCGGGAGCAGTTTGTTGAATCAGTGATTGACCAGCAGCTCATGATCCAGGAAGCCATCAGAATGGACATCCATAAAGAAGAATCCTTTCGGGATACGGTTGAAAATTTTTATGAGCAGTCTTTGATCAAAATACTGCTGGACCGCAAGCTGGACTCTCTAAAGGTTGATGTCACAAAAAAAGAGATCGCCAGATACCAGGAGTACTGCGGCTACAAAGTGTTTTTGACCAAATACATTTACCCGGACATGGAAAATGCCCTGAACAAAACCAATGAGACAGTGCAAAAGATTGCAGCAGATTTTACAACCTTGTCCGACGACCTGAAATTCACTGTACTGGACCTGAAAAAAAACGGGTATTCACAACCCGTACACAAGGGCATGCAGGGGGTGGTGGTATACCGCCTGGATGATATAAAAGAAAGTACGTCCATGGAGAAAGATCAGTCAGATATCCTTGATGTACAACGCATCCAGCGCCAACTTCAGGACATGAAAAAAGAACAGCTTTTGGAAGACTGGACCCGCAGCATCCGGCAATCAGCAGATATCTGGAGGAAAAAATGAGCACCCACCCCCGCTACAAGCGCAGAAACTATTTTATCAACAAAGAGTTCCAGGGACGTACCATTTTTCATTACTTTATTCTTGCCACCCTGGGAAGTATCCTTTTCATGGCTGTGTTCAGCTTTTTTTCTTCAAACACCCTTTCCATCACTTATGATAATTATCAACTCCAGCTCGGGGTGACACCGGGCATATTATTTCAAAAAATTCTGAGCACCCAGTGGGTGTTTATCGTGCTGGGAGGGATGGTTGTGGTATTTGTTACCCTGATACTGACCCACAGGGTGGCCGGACCGTTTTTCCGGTTCGAAAAAACCCTTGATACCATGATTGAAAAGGATCTTTCAGACACCATTGTATTGCGCAAAAAAGATGAGGGCAAGCACCTGGCAGAAAAGATAAACACCTTTACCCGCATGCTGGAAAATGATCTGGGCCACATTGATGCCCGGAATGAAAATATCGCTGCCTGTGCCAAAAATCTGGAAAAAATACTGCACACCCCTGATCCGGACATGGTCAAGGCCCTGGCCATGCTGGATGAAATATTGCACAGCCAGAAAAACATTGCACAAACGGTCCGGGCCTATAACTGTTCTGCAGCAAAGGAATAAAAACTTTCCCGCATGCGGTATCTCCCCCCCATATCCCTGGCCCTGACCGTATGCCTGGGATTTTTGCTGTTTTTCTCCCAGCCGTCTGATGCGTACGAGATTGCATCCCGGTATGCCACCATCATCTACCATGACCAGGCTGCATTAAAAAAATTCAACCGGTCCCTGTATATGGGACGTCTGTCATCACAAATCCGAACAACTGACCAGCATACCCTGGAAGATGAGGTAGCGGCAAAAATCAATTTTATTGTTGAAAAAACCATGGCGGTTCTGGACATGTTTCCCCCGGAACTGCAGTTTTCCATTACCATCCACCCGGGGACCCGGCAGGTGCAGCAGGATTTCAAAAAATTATACAAAATCGATGTAAACTATATCGCCTTTTATTCCCCGTCGGAAAACCACGCGTTTTTTTCAGCAGACAACGGCAGGCTCCGGGTGATTGCCCATGAAATCGGCCATGTGGTGGTGGAAAATTACTTTATCATCTCCCCGCCCCAGCACCTTCATGAGGTCCTGGCCCAGTATGCGGAAACCCACATCACCGACTGATAATTGGGGTCTGACCCCAATTAATTTCGCACATCACTGATTGATTTTTCTGACCATCCGGGCGGCTTTGGGGTGGTTCGGGGACAGCAGAAGGGCATGATTGTATTTGTCCAGGGCCTTGTACAGTATGCCCCGGCCATAGTAGAGGTCTCCCAGGGTCACTTTTATGCCCGCATCCATGGGCAGTTCCTTTTCCGCCCGTTCCATGACCTGGATGGCGTTCTGGAAATCATTGTGTTTGTGAAAAAACCGGTAAATCTGATAATACCAGGACCTTTTGCGGCGGGCCTGCTTTCCGGGGTCCTCAACAGTTGATACAGGCACAGCTTCGATCAGATCAAGGCATTGCAGATACCGGGCAATGGCATTTTCAACCTCTCCGGTATCAAACAAAAAACCGGCAAAAGCAATGGCAGGACCGGGTGTGTCCGGAATAGCCTGTTCAATGTCGGCCCGGTCGATTCCTGCAACGATCATGGCGGTGAGTACCCGGTCTATGAACGTCTCATCCAGCTCCAGTGTTCTGCGCAGATATTGCAGCCCTTTTTCCCTGTTTTGTCGGGCCAGCAACCATGTGGCATACTGAAAGGTATAATCCGGCCGGGTCCTGTCATAGACCATGCTTTTTTGAAACCCCAGTTCTGCTCTTTGTTTCTGGTCCCGGTGTGCAAGAAAAGTGGCATACCGTCCCAGATACAGTGAATTCAAAGGATCACGATACAAGGCATCCACAAACAGTTTTTCCGCTCTTTTTTCATTTCCCGTATACCAGGCGATATCTGCAGATGTGAACCGGGCTGCCCCGTGAAACCGATCAAAACGCGCTGTTAACCGGGCGATCTTATCAATTTTCTCATAGGTTTCAGCTGTGGTGTTTTGTGTTACAGGATAGTTTTTAATGGTGTTGTAATAAAAACGGCCCATGAGATGTGACAAATTGAAAGCAGTCACGGCAAGGGTGATACAGCACAGGGCCCCCACCAGCGCCGGCTGTATTTTTTTGGACGGCACCAGAGCAAGCCGGGTTTCCCGGCTGTTTTTTTGCTGGCTGGTATGGGCCGATGCCACCAGCATGCCTGCAATAAAAAAGAACCACAGGCCGTTGGCACCGATCTGCAGGTTGAAATCGGTAACACTGTGCACCAGTATGGCCACCAGGGCGGACAGACTGCCGATATACAGATAGATGGAAAACGCATCCCGCCGCTGAATAAAAACAGCATATGTTTTATAAAACACCACCGAAAGAAACAGGACTGCCAGAAAAAACCCGATAACCCCGCCTTCGGAAAGCAGTTCCAGGTAATCATTGTGGGCATGGCCCAAAAACCGGTCACTGATGATGGTGCGGTACAAAGGATACACATGGGAAAAAGTGTTCATACCTGATCCGGTGAAAACAAAATCCTGGATCATTACCCAGGTATCTTTCCAGAAATCCAGCCGGGACTCATGGATGATGCCATGGGCATTTTTCAACCGGGCAAACCGCTCCAGAATCTGTTCCCAGCCAAACCATCCGATGCTCAGGGCGGCAAGTATGATCATGCCCATGATCAGCAATGTGTTGCCCCGGCTGATTCTGCGTTTGAGCAGAAAACCGGTGAACACCACCAGTGATACCACCGTACTGATCATGGCCCCCCGGGAAAGGCTGACAAAGATGGACACCACAATGAGCAGGGCTGAAGCCCCGATGAGAATATGGATATTGGCTTTTTCCTGGCTGAATATTTCTGCGATCCCCCGGACCAGGGAGGTATTATGGATCCGGGGCCGGTAAAACAAAAACAATCCCAGCACCACAGGGAAAATCATTTCCATCAAACCGGCATAATGGTTGTGATTGGCATAGGGTCCCACCACAATACTGTTGTTGGGGGCATGGCGGAACCACAGGGCCATGTCGGTTGTCAGGTAAAACTGGAGGATGGAGGAAAATGCCAGAAGCCCGCCGAAAACCGCAACAACAAATACAGTGGTCCGTAACAGATCTTTACGGGAAAGCAGCTGCACCGTGAGAACATAAAACAGCACATAGGTGGTATACCGGAAAAACTCACTCACTGTTGATCCGGGATGAAGACTGATGGTCATAAAAGCTGCGGTATCGGTTATGGCCCGGGTGGCTGCATGGATCTCAAAGGCTTTGGGAGACAATATGGCCACCACCGGTGCAGGCAGCGGGACCACCTGAAACAGGATATACCCCAGAAATATCACCAGGGGCACAATGCCGGGCACCTGGTATATGCCCGCATCATGCCGGAAAACATGAATAAAATACCCCAGCACAGCAACGGCTGTAAGTATTTCCATGATTGCATACGACCAAGGTTCAGTTGTGCCGAATGCCAGTGGGGTGAACACCAGCAGGAAAAAAAACAACCGTTTTGACAAGGCAAAAGACATGTTATTCAGGATGTTTCAGAGGTGGATGCGTAATAGTAATCCCCGTAATTATAATAATACCCGCTCTTTTTTGCGTTAAAATAGTTCAGCACCACACCGGTCAGGGGGGCATCCACTTCCCTGAGCTGTTTTAAGCCCTTGCCCAGCATTTCATGGGTGGTTTTGCCAGCCCAGGTGACCAGAATCACCCCTTGCACCTGTTTGCTCAACAGCACCGGGTCGGTCACACTGGCCAGGGGCGGGGTATCCACCAGGATCATATCATATTTTTGGGCAGCATCGGACAGCATATGGGACAGATTTTTTGATATCATCAGTTCCGAGGGATTGGGGGGCACAGGTCCGGCGGGCATGATATCCATATTTTCCACTACACCCGCATGTATGGCAGTTTCTGCATCTGACACCCCGGCCAGAAACGTACTCAACCCGGCTGTGTTATCCAGGGAAAACTGTTTGTGCTGGGTGGGCCGCCGCATATCCGCATCTATCAGCAGCACCTTTTTTCCTGCCTGGGCAATGGAAATAGCCAGACAGGCGGTCACAGATGATTTTCCCTCGCCCGGGGTCACACTGGTGATCAGCAGGCTTTTGGGCGGGGTGTCTGCAGCCGATAAAAACACAGCCGTGCGCAGGCCTTTAAAGCTTTCCGCCATCAAAGAGGAGGCATCCGCCATCATATTCTGTGCCAGGCTCGGGTTTTTGCCTTTGATCAGGTCAATGGTGGAGATGACGGGAATATCGAATTTTTCCTCCACATCTTCCGGGGTTTTGATGGTGTTGTCCAGGTATTCAAAAAAGAAGGCCAGGCCGATGCCGCCGAAAAGTCCCAGAATGATGCCCAGAAGCACATTGCGTTTCTTGTTGGGTTTGGCAGGTTTTACAGGCAGCTTTGCTTCTTCGATCACCCAGACATTCACCGACTGGTTTCTTTCCGTGATATCCCGTTCCTTCATTTTTTTCACCAGGGCATCATACAGGTACCGGTTGGTATCCACATTGCGCTGGAGCATACCCAGCTGGATGGATTTTTCTCCCAGCTGCTCCGCTTCGAACCGGGTTTTTTCCAATGCCGCTTTCAGGTCCCGCTCATGGGCCTGGGCCAGCTGATATTCATTGCGGATGGTCTGGACCACTTTTTCCAGCTCTTCATACTTGCTTTCTTTCAATCCCTTAAGCTCGTTATTGGCGGAAATCATTCTCGGATGCTTGGGACCATATTTTTTGGACAATTCAGCCAGTTTTTGTTCAGCATCCAGAATCTTCTGGTTGATGAACTCCACTGATGCATTTTCCGCAATAACAGGAATGGTTTCCAGTTTTTCTTTTTTAACGTTGCGCACCTGGCTGTAAACAGCTGCCAGTTCCTTGCGGGTGTTTTCAGCAGCCGTAAGCTTGCGTGACAGATCAGACAAGCGTTCCGGCAGTACTGTGACACGGTCTTCTATGGTGACGATATCATGGTCTTTTTTATACTGGTGCAGTTTTTTTTCAGAGTCTTCCAGCTTTTTGCGCTGGACTTCGGCTTTCTGGGTCATCCACCCGATGCTGTAACCGGATACCGACATCTGCATATCAATCAGTTCGTCAATATAGGCCCGGGCAAGGGCATTGGCCACATTCATGGCCACAGCCGGATTTTCCGACATGAACCCGATCTGCAGGATCCGGGAATTCTGCACCGGTGTGACGGAAATATTTTTTTTAATGACGATTTCCAGGATCTGGGCTTTGGTCAGCGGCACGGCTTGTTGATCATCCGGCATGGCTTTTTCAACAACATTGCCGGCGGCCAGCATGGCATCAATGCCGATCATGGACCTGAATGCTGCATATTGTTCCTTGAACCAGTCACCCACCCCGGAAAACCAGGATGTTTTTTCTTTTTTTCCTGCAAAAACAATACCATACATTTTTTCCGGGCCCAGCGCATCCACCGCTTTTTTCACCACAGAGGCACTCATGATCAGCTGGTTTTGGGTTTCAATAAACTCCGGATCATAGGGGGTATAAGAGTAAGTGCTTGTCAGGGCCCCGGCAGTATTGCGCTCGATCATCACCTTGGTGGAAGCCTGGTACAAAGGGGTCTTTGTAAAAGTGGCAATGACCACCGTAAGCACGGTGAGAATAAAAAAAGTGACAATGGCCCACTTGCGTTTGTTTACAACCCGCAGATAATCGCGTAAATGGATCTCTTTTTCCTGTATCATCAAAAGAAACTTTCCGGAACCACGATGACATCATCCGGAAGCACGGGTTCATCCATGTTAACGTTTTCATATACGATTTTTTCGCCATTGACCTTGCGGATAATCCGCACCTTGCCCTTGGATGCGATGTTGGTAAACCCCCCTGCTTTGGTAATGGCCTTGATAACACTCAGATTGGGCTCAAACTTATAGGAATCCGGCTTTTTCACCTCACCGGACACATAATAGGTGTCCGCTTTTGAGATATAGACCGTGTCATTGTCCTGAATCAACACATTCAATGAGGCATCCCCTTTTTTGATGAGTTTTTCCAGATCCAGAACAATCTGATCGCTTTTGGCGCCGCTCTCGTTTGTCCGTTTGATGGTGGCAATGCTGCCGGCATCTTCTGTCAGGCCCCCGGCTTTTGAAATAAATTCCAGAAATGTCACCCTGCCGCGCAGTTCATACTGTCCCGGGCTTCTGATCTGGCCCAGGATAAGGGCTTTTTTGCTGCGATGCTCCGTGATAAACACATCCACCTGGGGACTTACCAGGTATCCGTCGGCAAACAAAGATTGGATCTTTGCCGCCACCTGGGAGACGGTCATTTTTTCCACAGAGATCTCTCCGAGCAG
>JAABUB010000006.1 GCA_011389575.1 Desulfotignum sp.
CCGTATTTTTTGTTTTCTGCATGCTTTGGCCGCTTTTTCAATGTCCGGGGTGGGGCCGGAAACAACCCCCTGGTTCGGGCTGTTGCGGTTGGCCAGCACCAGGTCCAGATCCAGATCCAAAAGCAAAGCCTCGATCCTGGCCATGTCTGCCTGGACAGCCAGCATGCTGCCGCTGTCAGAAGCGGTTTTCCCGGCAGCTGCCATATGTTTTCCCCGGACAGCGGCCAGGGTCAGCAGGGTTTTTTCATCAATCCATCCGGCTGCATGCAGGGCACAAAGTTCCCCGAAACTGTGGCCGCAGGTCAGGTGGGGCAGGATGCCGAACCGCCGCAGCACAAGGGTCATGGCAAGGGAAACCGCACCAATGGCCACCTGGGCCACCCGGGTGTGCCGCAGGTTTGATTCTGACACAGATTTATCCTGGACATGCCCGGGCAAGGCAAACATAAAATCAGTCAGCTCCTGGTGGGCTTCTTCAGGGGTCAGGGAATCACTGGTGTAGTCCTTGAAAATTTTCTGGGCAAGTGCCAGTGCTTTCATGGCTTCCGGAAATACGGCAAACAAATCTTTTCCCATATCAGGATACTGGCTGCCCTGGCCGGGAAACAAAAATCCCAGCTTTCCTTTGGCCGGGCCGCTACCATAGTAGACAGGATCCCGGGAGGGTCCCTGTTTCTCCACCACGGTCCGGGCCTGGTCAAGCAGGGCCGCAGGATCAATGTCCTTGTGCAGCACCATGAGCAGGCGCACTTCTTGGTCGGCATTAAAAGATTGTCTGGATGCTGTGGCCTGCCAGGCGATACGCCGGGATATCTCTCCGTCATCCATGCCCGGATCCGGGGTGATTCGGGTTTCAAAAGCCGCCAGTTTTTCCAGAAGACCTGTGGCATCAGGGGCTGAAAATGCGGCAATCTGTACTGATCCATCCCAGGAGACATGGGATTTTCCGGCATCATATTCTTCCAGCACTGCATGAAAATTGCTGCCCCCGAAGCCGAATGCCGAGATGCCCGCCCGCCGGGGGCTGGTATCTTTGGATCCCAACACCCAGGGTTTGGACCGATTGTTCAGGTAAAAGGCGGAGTTGTTGATATCCAGATCCGGGTCGGGCATATCTGCTTTCAGGGTGGGCAGGATCACCTTGTGGTGCAGGGCCAGGGCCGCTTTGATGATGCCGGCGGCACCGGCGGCCGCCTTGGTGTGGCCGATCATGGATTTTACCGACCCGATGGCAATGCTGTTTTTTGCTTTTTGTGCACCAAAACAGGATGTCAAAGCGTCAAATTCCACCTTGTCCCCCACCCGGGTGCCGGTGCCGTGGGCTTCGATCATGCCTACACTGGCCGGGTCGATACCGGCCTGGTGATAGGCATCCTGCAATGCCCTGCGTTGGCCCTTTGCATCCGGGGCATAAATGGCAGAGGTTTTTCCATCACTGGCTGTGCCCACCCCCTTGATGACGGCATAGATCCGGTCTTTGTTTTTCTGTGCATCTGCAAGCCGTTTGAGTACCAGCATGCCGATGCCTTCTCCCAGAACAGTGCCGTCCGCATCTTTGGAAAAGGGCCGTGCATCACTGGTATGGGAGAGCACGCCGGTTTTCGCAAAACACATGTGCATGAAAATATCGTTCAGGCAGTCCACCCCGCCTGTGATGGACATATCGCATTTGTGTGCAGCCAGTTCCATTACCGCTGTATGCAGGGCCGCAAGGGAGCTGGCGCAGGCAGCATCGCTGACACTGTTGGTGCCGGACAGATTGAACCGGTTGGCGATCCTGCCGGCAACCACATTGCCCAGCAGGCCGGGAAAAGAGTTTTCCTGCCACTGGGCATAAGATGACTGGATGAAGTCCAGAACCTGTTTTTTTTGTTCAGAAGGAATGCCGGCCGCATCCAGGGCGTTTTTCCAGATGGGATGGCCAAGTCTCGCCCCTAAGGGAATCACCAGCTCCTGGGTGCCGGTTACCCCTAAAATAACATTGACCCTGCCCCGGGCAAGAAAAGGATGGTCTTTTGCATACCCGGCATCTTCCAGCGCCATTTTTGCCACCTCAAGACCCAGCAGCTGGGCAGTGTCAGTGGCGGTGATATTGTTGGGAGGAATACCGAAGGCAGCCGGGTCAAAACTGATTTTCGGGACAAACCCGCCCCTGATGCAATACGTGTGGTCCGGTCGGGAGGGATCCGGATCAAAATAATCTTTGATCTGCCAGTGGGTGTCATCCGGAATATCTTTTATGGCATCTGTTCCATTGAACAGCAGGTGCCAGAAATCTTTGAGATGAAAGGATCCGGGGAAAATACATCCCATGCCGATGATAGCGATGTCAGTGGTCTGGGGGGTGTCCTGTCTCATGAATTCTGTCTTTATAAAATAAAAAGGGTTTACAGCTGAATATACAGGCAGGCATGGTGTAAATCACCCATTGGCAGGGGTTTTTGACAAAACTTTTACATACCCGGACCCTGGGCTTTTGCATGGGAGCCGGGGCCGGCCAGGGTCAGGATCTCCTTTTTTTCCATGGGCACCACTGATGCCGTGCCCATGGGCAGGGTAATGCCCTGGGTCTTCAAAAACCCGGCCCGGGTGATGACACAGGCTCCGAACAAAAGGTTGAGTGCCAGCTCTGCGGTTTTGCGGTTTTCAGGACCGGCAAGAAAGCTGTTTTGTGCCCACATGTTGAATGCCCCCATGGCCGGGCCGCACCAGATCTGGTAATCCATTTTGCGCCCGGCGTTTCCCTGGATGGCCCATTGGGAGCTTTGGCCCAGATAGGACCGGAAGACCAGGGCCATCTTGTGTTTTGGATCGAGTCGGGCTTTGTCGATCTGGGCGTGCATGTTCCTGGCAGTAAAAAAATCTCTGGTGGACTGCCATGCTGTCTCAAAATCTGTCTGCAGAAATTTGGTTTCAATTTCCTGTCTGGCCGGTTCGGGGATGTCGGCAAAACTGTCATATGTCCGGTACAGCTGATACAGTTTTTCCGCCCGCAAGGCAAACAGGGTGCCGCGTTTCAACACCTGTACCCGGGCGCCTATTTCAAACATGTCTGCAGCCGGTGCCATGGCCACATCAGCCTGTTCCGCCTTGCAGAGCAGTTCTTTGACCTCCTGGCTGATGCCTGCTTCCACACAGGACTGGTTGATGGAGCCGGTCAGAATATAGGCCGCTCCCATGCCGAATGCGGCTGCTGCCGACTCCGGGGTGGCAATGCCGCCGGCCAGTCCCACACACAGGGGCAATGGGTATTGAAACTGGGCCATGAACTGATCTTTCAGTGCGATCATGGTGGGCAAAAGTGCCAGGGCCGGCCGGTTGTCCGTGTGTCCGCCTGAGTCGGCTTCTGCTGTCAGGTCCTGGGCCATGGGAATATACCGGGACAGATCAGCTTCCTTTCGGGTGATCAGGTTTTTCTCCAAAAGCTGGTTCACAATTTTTGCGGGGGGCGGTGAAAAAAACTGCCGGGCGATCTCGATCCTGGATACCTTGGCAATGATCTGGTTGGGGGCAACAATCCTGCCTTCAGGGGTCTGGTGTATGCCCTTGATCCGGTAATAAACCAGCGCAGGGGTCATGCGCATGAATGCGGCCGCACTGACCAGGCGGATACCATGGTCCAGGTATAACTGCACAGTTGCCATTTCATGCTCTGCATCGGTCAGAGAATGAATCAGGTTGAACCCGAAAGGCTTGTCTTTGAGACAAGATGTCAGATGCACTGCTGCCTGCCGGATTTTGTCCAGAGACAGGCCTCCGGCCCCGAAAAATCCCACCATGCCGTTGTCCGCCATGGTTTCCACCATCTGAACCGAGGAGATGCCGTTGGCCATGGCCCCGGCCACATAAGGGCAGGCAAGTCTGTGGCGGTGCATAAAGGTCTTGTCTCCCAGGGCGTTCAGCAAAACTGGCGGTGCATATGCGGCAAATGGCACATCTTCAGCTGTTTTTTGAGATCCTTCAGGGTAATGGTGGGTAAAAGACAGACGGTTGCCTATGTCTGTTTTGACAAACACGGGTTTGGTTATCTGAAAAAGGGCGGATCTGGCGGCTTCAAGGGTGTTCATGGAATTATTTTTCCGTGTAATAAGGTTATTGACAGGCGTATCTATTACCACAAAATGATTGTGACTATCAAGTGTTTGTGCAGCCCTGTCAAACCTATCGTCTTGGATGGTATTTTTCATGCATGCGCAGCAGGTAATCCCTGGAGATATGGGTATAGATCTGGGTGGTGGAGATATCAGCATGGCCCAGCATGGTCTGGACAGACCGCAGGTCTGCACCCCCTTCCAGCAGATGGGTGGCAAAAGAGTGGCGCAGGGTATGGGGAGAGATGTTCCGGGAAATGCCGGCTTTTGCCGCATATTTTTTGATGATTTTCCAGAACCCCTGCCTGGTCATGGGATTTGTTCCCCTGGCAACAAAAAGGTACTGGCTGGTAAGTTTTTTGAGCACCAGGGGACGGGCCTGGTCCTTCCACTGCCTGGCAAGCTTTCCAGCCTGTGATCCGATGGGCACCATACGCTCTCTTGCGCCTTTGCCCATCACCCGCACCAGATTGGCATCCAGATTGATGTCGGATAGTTTGAGATGGATGAGTTCAGACACCCGCAGGCCGGCCCCGTACATGATTTCCAGCATGGCGGCATTGCGCAGTTCCTTGGGACGGGTGGTATCGATCATCCCGAGCAGGGCTTCCACTTCCGGTATGGACATGATGCGGGGAAGGGACTGGCCGGTTTTGGGGATATCCACATCTGTGACCGGATTGGTCCGGGCATGGCCCTGGCTCACCAGAAATCTGTACAGTCCCCTGATGGTGATCAGATGCCGGGCCCGGGATTTGGGGGCCAGGCCCTTTCGGGTCAGATGGACCAGCCATGCCAGAATGACGGTGGTATCTGCCCGGGTCAAACAGGAAATCTTGTTTTTTTCCAGAAAATCTGCAAACCGGGACAGATCTTCAGCATAGGATGCAATGCTGTTGGCTGCCAACCCCTTTTCCACGATAAGAAAATCAAGGTATTCCTGAATAAACTGATCCATGCAAGATCCTTCTTTAGTATCCAACCTTCAAAGCTGGCTGACCCCGTTCATCACTAAAAGCTAACAGCTAAAAGCTAAAAGCTAACAGCTAACAGCTAACAGCACTACAAAAACACTTCGGAAATGCAGCGGAATCCAATGGTGTTGGCGGTAAATCCGTTTTTGTACAACCCTCTGGAGCTGATGGTTATGCTCGGACCGCTGTTCCAGGCCCCGCCCTTTGCAACACACATGGGCCTGGTGTCCGGGGCTGCAGCCGGCGGCATTTCCTCATCAGATGTCCATTCCATGACATTTCCCAGCATGTCTGCAATGGTAAAGGCATTGGCATGCATTTCATAGGCATCCACCTGACAGGTGTCTGCCAGGCCGCTGTCTTCAATGTTAAGGGCCTGTACGGCAAAGTCGTTTCCCCAGGGGTATCTGCAGCCCAGATCGGTCCGTGCAGCCGCTTCCCACTCAGCCTGGGTGGGAAGCCTGCGGCCGATCCATGATGCATATGCAAACGCATCTTCCACACTGACCTGCACCACAGGGTGGTTGCGTTTTTTGTGCAAAGAAGATCCGGGTCCGTGGGGCTGGTACCAGCAGGCCCCCTTTACCTGTCTGGAACCCCCGCTTTTGTGCCATGATGCCTGGTTGCCATCGCGTTTGTACCGGGAAAAAAATACCGTGCCGGAACCGGTTTTTTCCGCAGTGGTCCGGTACCCGGTTTTATCGATGAAAATTTCAAACAGGGCATTGGTGACCGGATACCGGCCGATATAGACCTCAGGCATGTCAAACTGCTGCAGTTTCAGACCGGAGGGTTCGCTTTTTTTTGTGCCCACGGTATAGATGCCGCCGGGAACCTTGACATAGGCATTGAATTTTTTTTCTCTTTCCCCCAGGGTGTCATCAAATTCTTCAGCCAGGGCCTGTTTCTGCCTGAAATCTTCCAGGGCCTGGATTTCTTCATCAGTGAGTTCATCAACTTCTTCCAAATCTTCATCATCTTCCAGCAAGATTTCTTCGGTGTCTTCATCCAGTTCCTCTTCTTCGACCAGTTCCTCATCCTCATCCAGTTCAGCGGGTTGCGCATCATCTTCTGTTTTTTGGTCAGGGTCCTGGATTTCTTCCTCACTGAGTTCATCAACTTCATCAAGTTCTTCATCATCTTCCAGCACGATTTCTTCGGTGTCTTCATCCGGTTGTGCATCCTGGTCCGGTGTGTCGATCTCTTCAGGTAGGCTGTCCCGGTCCTCTGCTTCGGTTTCTTCAAGCGCCTGATCATCCGCCAGTTCAACCAGCTCTTCATCCGGGTCCAGTGCAACCAGTTCTTCATCTTCCTCCGGGGCTTCGATTTCTTCCAGGTCCGTGTCTTCCTCCCGTTCCGGCTCTTCCTCCAAGTCATCTTCATCTTCTGTCTCATCCACATCCACGATTTCTTCATCAAGGTCCTCGATCTCTTCAAGCTCTTCATCTTCTTCTAAAACGATTTCTTCGGTATCGTCTTCACTGTCGGGCGTGTCTGTGTCATCTGCAGGTATTCCCCGGGAAATGCGTTCAAGAAGGTTTTTTATTTGTTCGATGATATCCATGGAAGCATCGGTTTTTTCCTCGGTCTCAAATTCTTCCAGAAAATCGCTCAGAGCCTTGAGAATGTCTGTTGCCTGCTGCAGATCCACATCCCCGGTTTTGATGGCATTGCTGAAAGAAGACAGCAGGTTGTTTTTGGCATCCTCTGTCATGTCAAAAATATTGGTATCAGTGATAATGATGTTTTCCGGGTTTTTGTCTTTGGCGGATAACTGTCTGAGATCAGCGTTTATGGCGGATCTGAGACTGAAAAAATTTCTTCTTTTGGAAATGATTTTTGATCTATTTTCGCCCACATCCCAGACAGTTTTGACCAGGGTGTCTGTATCGATATGATCCAGGGAATCAAGCGCATCTTCAGTGGTATAAAAAGAAAGGATGGCTGCCAGGGTTTTCTGCTTGATGGAGCCGGGCCGGTAGTCCAGGTTGGCGGCTGCCTGGTGAATGCCTTCCAGGGTGATGGAAATATTGGCCAAGGGGCCTCCTGTGGTAAAATTTGAAACCAGCCTGTATTATCATATATTCACCTGTTTTTTTCAACCAGGTAAGTGCCGTCTGAATATTTGCCATAGTAGCGCGCGCTTCTATGGGGAGCCCCTGGTGGTGTCCTGTGCCCGGCCCGCGCAGATCTCGGACCGGGCACAGGACACCACCAGGGGCGGGTATCAAACAGCTGAACAGGATGAGATTACACGCGATGGTCCTGGCAAATATTGACCTGGGGATTGATATTTTTTTAGATTGTGCTACAAATGAAAGATTATGGCCAATGTGTTGACAATATCAGGGCAGAAAGGCGGTACCGGCAAGAGCGTTATAGCAGTCAATCTTGCCGCTTGTCTGGCATTATATGAAAAAAAAGTACTGCTCATCGACTGTGACCCGCAGGGGTGCACCACTGCCTGGACCGGGAGAAACGATGACGGCCCGGGCCATGATATGGCATCTGTTTTTAAAGGAAAGACACGATTTTCCGATGCTGTCATGAAAACAAAACCACAAGGCCTGGATATCCTGCCTGCGGGATTCAGCCTGTTTGACACTGCCCTGAAACTGTCAGACAGTTTGTCCAACCAGAGAGTTCTGCGGCTGCTGATCCAGGAGGATGCGCCATCACAGTATGACTATATCATTATTGATGCACCGTCTTCTTACGGATTTTTAAGTATCATGGCCCTGACTGCAGCAGACTGGCTTATCATCCCTGTCTGCACGGGCCACACCGTTACACAAGAATTTCACTGCCTTCTCAAATTGATACACTATATTCGGAAAAATCACAAAATTCCTTTGAAAATAGGGGGATTTGTGTTTAACCGCCGGCATGCTCTGGATGATACCCGAAGCGTGTTAACTGCTGAAAATATGCGCCGGATTGCGGATCTGGCATATGATACCCATATCCCCCATGATACTGCAGTGCAAAAATCCATTGAAAAAAATATGCCCCTGGTCTTGTATGATATAAAAAGCCCGGCAGGGGCGGCTTTTTTGAATTTTGCAAAAGAAATCGATTTGAAATTTACATAAAGGGGTATTCCATGAAAGTGACCAATCCGGAATTGATACAGGACAGTGAAAAAGAATTTATAGATACCATCAATGCGGAACTTGACTGGGAGGCCATAGAAAAACTGCTGATGCAAAAACATAAGTTTGCGCTGCAGGATGAAGTGGATTATAAAAATGGTGATATGGTGGTTTTTGACAACCAGATTGCCTATAAATTTGATTTTGAAATAAAGGTCCCCTTGTCTGTGGTTTTCAACCGCCAGGGAGAATGCCTGGATATTTCCACCTCCCGTCATGATGAAGCCGCCCAGGAACCCGGGCCCAGGGAAATGGCGGAAATAAAGGACCGCAGCAGTGAAAAAGTGGAACAACTGGCTTCCAGCATTGCAGATATGATTTCTGAAATCAACCAGGGAGATGACACCCCATGACACAGCAGCCCCCCATTACCCCGGAGCTTGTAAAACTTCAGCTGGATGAAATACTGGCCCGGGAAATCATATCTTTCATAGATGTTGAGTTTGATGCTGCCATGATGTCCTTTAACCTGGCCACCATAACCTGTATCACCTTGATTGTTGAACGGGAAAAAGAAATCAAGCAGTATGCGGATTTTCCGCCGGAACGCTATGTTTTGGAAAGCTTTTACTCTGAATTGACAGATATCGGTCTGGCTTATGATGATTATCTGGAAGCTGCGGTAACCGCATGTTTTGAAAAAGGATACATGCGCAAGGATGACAAGGGACAGCTTTATGCTGAAATGCCGGCATTCATGATGGCAGGCCTTTTGGATTCCATGTTTCCGGGCATGCAGGGCATGAACCTGATTGCCTTTGTCCTCCAGATGCATGAGGAAGTGAATTCCGGCCGCAAAAGCCTGGATCTGGCCAAAAAAAGTTTTGCAGCATCTTTGAAATCCAGCGGGGTGTCAGTATCCGGAGATAATGCCAGCAAGCGGGCTTCTGAAATGAAGGCCGGCAAAATAAAAGCCATCCAGGAGAACAAAGAAGTTTCCAGGAAACTGAAAAAAGAAAACCTGGGCCGGTTGTCCAGGCTGGTGAAGACCCGGCGTAAAAAATCAGACGAGTACCAGCAGAAAATCCAGGTCACGGATGTGTTTGACAAGGGACCCACCCCGGAAGAGATTGAGGCCCGTAAAGAAGAAGTCCGAAAAACCGAAGAAGCTGCAAAAAAAGCAGCCGACCTGGCCCGGCAGCTGGCGGAAAAAGACGAAAAAATCAAAGAAGCGCAGATGCTGGCACAGGAAGCAGCAGAACAGCGCAAAATTCTGGAGGAAAAAGAACAGCAGCTGCAGGATGCCAGAAAGATGGCTGCCAGAGCAGAAGAACGGGCAGCAGAACTGGAAGCCAAAGAAGCTGCCATAGCTGAGCGAGAGGCCAGTCTCAGGGCCATGGAAGAACGCATCAAGGCAGAAGAAGAACAGATCAGAAAACAAAAAGCATCAGATGCAACAAATTCTGAAAAACAAAGCCCGGTGTCTGCCCAGAATATTTCTCAAGATTCCGGTGAAGAAGATATTGCAGCAAAGATTGCCGCGTTTGAAAGTGATCTGGGTATGTCCTGTCCTGTGTGCGGGTCGGGAAAAATTGTTTCCAGTACAACCGAAAAAGGCAAAGAATATTTTTCCTGCTCCAGCAGAGAATGCCGGTTTGTGAGCTGGGACAAGCCCTATCATTTTTACTGCCCTTTGTGCAAAAATCCGTTTTTAACGGAAACAACCACCACGGAAGGGGAAAAAGGGCTCAAATGCCCCAGGGCATCGTGTTCCTATTCCCAGCAGAACCTGAATGATCCAAAACTGAATATGGCTGCATCCCGGGATGCAGCAGAACCCAGAAAAAAAAGAAAGGTTGTCAGAAGAAAAAAGAGGCGGTGATGAACATAACATTCACGGATCAACGGCTGGAAAAAATTTTTGCCAAAGCCAGACAGGGTTCCCGTCTTTCCAAGGAAGACGGGATCTGTATTTATGAAACATCCGATCTTATGGGGATGGGACAGATTGCCAACCATGTCAGATCTGAAAGACACGGCAAAAAAGCCTATTATATCTATAACCAGCATATAAATTATACCAATATCTGTAAAAACCGGTGCCGGTTTTGTGCCTATGCCAGAAACGAAAATGATGCCGATGCCTATGCCTGGTCCAGGGCAGACATTGAACAGCGCCTGATGGAGCGTATCGATGAACCTGTGGATGAACTGCACATCGTGGGCGGTCTCAATGAAAAGATGGGATTTGATTATTTTATTGATCTGCTGAAAACCGTGAAGCGCATCAGACCCACTGCCGCCATCAAGGCATTCACCTGTGTGGAGATCGATTATCTTTCCCGTCTGTCAGGCCTGGGCATTGAACAGACCATCTTACAGCTCAAGGATGCCGGGCTTGACATGATGCCCGGCGGCGGGGCAGAGGTGCTCAATACACGGATACATGATGCCCTGTTTCCTAAAAAAATCGATCATAACCGGTGGAAACAGATTGTAAAAGCGGTACATGCAGCCGGGATCAAAACCAATGCCACCATGCTCTACGGCCATATTGAAACCATTGAAGAACGGGTGGACCATTTGATAGCCCTCAGAAAAATCCAGGATGAAACAGCCGGGTTTTCCGCATTTATTCCTCTGGCCTTTCATTCACAAAACACCAAACTTTCCCATCTGCCCCCCACCACGGCCATGGATGATCTCAAGGCTGTGGCAGCGGCCCGCCTGATGCTGGACAATTTCGACCATATCAAGGCCTACTGGGTGATGATCGGAGAACCTTTGTCCCAGGTGGCCTTGAGTTTCGGGGCAGATGACCTGGACGGCACCATTATTGAAGAACGTATCACCCACACCGCAGGTGCCAGATCCGCCAAAGGACTGACCCGGGACCAGATGGAGAATATGATTCGCAAAGCCGGTTTTGAACCGGTACAGCGGGACTCTTTTTACAATCCCAGAAAAACACAGCCGAACCCATGACACAATTATCCCATATTATAGAAAAAATACAGAAAAACCAGCGTATTGCCAAAGAGGAGGCCCTTGTTCTGCTGAACAGCGCCGATTTGATGACCCTGGGATCTCTTGCCCATGAAAAACGGTTTCTTTACCACCCGGAAAAGGATGTCACCTATGTGAAGGACCGCAACATCAATTACACCAATATTTGCGTGTCCGGGTGCCGTTTCTGTGCCTTTTACAAACATCCGGGCCAGGACGGCGGGTATGTGATATCCCGAAAAGATCTGTACGATAAAATTGCAGAAACCATTGATCTGGGCGGCACCCAGATTCTGCTCCAGGGGGGGATGCACCCGGACCTTGGCCTGGATTTTTACCAATCTATGCTGGCATTTGTCAAGGACAACTTTGATATCCATGTCCATGGATTTTCCCCGCCGGAAATCGATTTTATCGCACAAAAATCCAATCTGTCCGTGGCACAGACCATCGCATATCTAAATCAGGCAGGACTTGATTCCATACCCGGGGGTGGTGCGGAAATTCTGTGCGATGAGATCCGCAGCAAAGTCTCCCCCGACAAATGCACCACAGATGCCTGGCTGGAAGTGATGCGTCAGGCCCATCTGGCAGGGATGCGCTCTTCTGCCACCATGATGTTCGGCCATCTGGAAACCGATGCCCATGTGGTGGAGCACCTGGACAGGATCCGGCAGCTCCAGGATGAAACCGGCGGGTTCACCGCATTTATCCCCTGGACATTCCAGCCTGTCAACACCCGGATACAGGTGGAGAAAAAAACCGGTGTGGAATATCTCAGGGTGCTGGCAGTCAGCCGCATTTTTCTGGATAATGTTGCCAATATCCAGGCATCCTGGGTGACCCAGGGAGACAAAATTGCCCAGACCGCGCTTTTTTTCGGGGCCAATGACATGGGATCCACCATGATCGAGGAAAATGTGGTGGCATCGGCCGGGGTGGATTTCATGCTCCCGGTTGAAGAACTGCAGCGGCTGATTACCACTGCCGGGTTCACCCCCAGGCAGCGGGACTGCTATTACAACCTGTTATAACAATGCCAAAAATATGATGATACAGGGAATATTGTGATGCAGGGAATCTCTTGGCACTGGGAATCTCTTGACGCAGGGAATATGATGACGCAGGAAATATTGTGACACCGGGATCAGACATCAGATTTATAACAGAACCCTCACGGTCCAGGGTGTTCCGGGCCGGATGGGTGATCAAGGATCCCTGGACCGTTCTGGAGAATACCGGGGTGGTGGTGGCAGGCGGACAGATCAAAAAAATTGTGACCCCTGCACCAAAGGATGCATCTGTCGTGGACTTGGGTCCTGGTGTGCTCATGGCTCCGCTGGTGAATGCCCATGTGCATCTGGAACTGTCCGCCCTGAAAAACCGGCTGCCCCTGGGCCAGGGGTTTGCCCTCTGGGTGGCGGCCCTGCTCAGGGAACGGGATGCCGCCGGCACCCCGACTCTGAAAACGGCTGCACAAAAGACTGCCGCATCCCTGCAGGATATGGGGGTGGGCCTGGTGGGGGAGATCTCCACTCTGGGCATTACCTCCCAGGTGCTGTCCACCCTGGGGCTGGCCGGTGTCTGGTTCAAAGAGTTCCTGGGTGATGAAGAAGAATACCTGGGGGATGAAGAACAGGATCTATACATCAAAAAACAAGTTCCCCTTTCCTTTTCAGCCGCAGGACATGCCCCCCACACCACCGCACCACAGCTGCTGACTGCTTTAAAAAAGCGCACCAGCGCAGCCGGCCTTGTTTTTTCCATCCATGTGGCAGAATCTGATGTGGAAATTGATTTTATTGCCGGTACCCCGGGGGGGGGGTGGACCGATTTTATGATGTCCCGGGGAATCGATACCTCTGCCTGGCCCGTGGGAAACAAAACCCCGGTGGCCTATCTGCATGATCTCGGGATGCTGGATAATGCCACCTTAGGCGTGCACCTGCTCCAGGTGACAGACAGAGACCTGGATATTCTGGCGCAGACCGAAACAAAGCTGTGTCTGTGCCCCAGGAGCAACCAGAACCTGCATGGCAGGCTGCCTGATATTGCATCCCTTCTGGCCCGGAACCTGAAGCCTGCCCTGGGAACGGACAGCCTGGCATCCTGTGATTCTCTGGGAATTTTCGATGAAATGGCTTTTGTCAGACAGCTTTATCCGCAAATTTCTTTGCCTGACATCCTGGCCATGGCCACGATAAATGGTGCCAATGCCCTGGGGTTGGGTCAGCATTGGGGCACCCTGGACACAGAGAGATCCGCGCAATTATTGTATCTGGATATCAAGGCCCGCACCCCGGCCGATGTGATGGAAAAGGTGACAGCCTATGGCATCTGACAATCTGCATATGGGAAGAATCAGCTATATCAATGCCTCTCCGGTGTATTACGGCCTGGACCACGGCCTGGCACCTGACTGGCTGACCCTGGTGACGGATGTACCAGCCGCCCTGAACCAAAAAATAATCGCTGGTGATATTGATATCAGCCCCATATCTGCGGCACATTATGCCCTGCACCACAGGGAGCTGCTGCTGCTGCCCGATTTTTCCATCTCCTGCCGGGGACCTGTGATGAGCGTGATCTGTGCGGCCCGCTGTCCCCTGGATGACCTGACCGGCAGAACCGTGATGTTTTCCAGAGAATCTGCCACAGGTGCGGCATTTTTAAAAATGATTTTTGCCCGGCGGGAAGTACGTCCGAATTTCAGGGTCGGTCCGGTAGGGGATATCACCGCCATCCCGCCTGATGTGGATGCGGTCATGGTCATCGGGGATGCAGCTCTGACCCAGCCCTGGAAGAGCCGGTTCGCTCATTTGTATGATCTGGGGCAGCTCTGGTTTGAAATGACGCACCTGCCCTTTGTGTTTGCCGTGTGGGTGGTAAGACGGGCCTTTGCCGCCGCCCGCCCCGGGCAGGTCTCCCGGGCACTGGATCTGCTCAAAGCCAGCCGGGAGGCAGGATACGCCCATCTGGATACCGTCATCGAGGCCGGTCAGGCAAAGCTTGGCCTGGACCGGCAGGTTGTGAAAAATTATTATGACCGGCTGTATTGTGACCTGGATCAGGAAAAAATCCAGGCCATGACCTGTTTTTTTGACGGACTTTACCAGCAGAAGATTCTGACATTCCCGGCAGAGATAGAATTTTTTCAGATAAACAAAAAAAGTCTGCAAGTTGGTCGGGATGAGAGGATTTGAACCTCCGACCCCAGCGTCCCGAACGCTGTGCTCTACCAGACTGAGCCACATCCCGACGTTTGCAAAACCTGTTCTGAATATCGCAAAAACATCCAAAAGTCAAATCATAAAACAGGTGCTTTGATAATAGTGGATTCTCTGCCCGGGCCCACGGAAACAATTTTGATGGGAACCCGGGATAATTCTTCCACCCGTTGCAGATATTTTTTTGCGTTGTCCGGCAGATCAGCATAATCGGTTATACCGGAAACGGTTTGTTTCCAGCCGGCAAGGGTTTCATACATCGGGGTGCAGTGGGCCAGGGTGTGGATATCCGGCGGAAAATCATGGATGGTTTTTCCCTGATACCGATAAGCTGTGCAGATGTTGATCTCATCCAGATCATCCAGAACATCCATTTTGGTGATCACAAGGCCGGTGAGGCTGTTGAGGCGGGCTGCATTTTTCAGCATCACCATATCCAGCCATCCGCACCGTCTTTTTCTGCCTGTGGTGGCACCGAATTCCGCACCGGTCTGCTGGATTTTTTCCCCTGTTTCATCAAACAGTTCCGTGGGAAAAGGGCCTTCTCCCACCCGGGTGGTATAGGCTTTTACTATGCCCAGAATTTCCTGTAAAAGGCCCGGCCCTACCCCGGATCCGCCGGCGGCATTTCCGGCCACAGTAGATGAAGAGGTGACAAAAGGATAGGTGCCGTGCTCCACATCCAGGTGGGTTCCCTGGGCCCCTTCAAATAAAATAACCTTGCCCCTGGTGCTGCCATTGTGCAAAGCCACTGACACATCTGCAATATAGGGCAAAAGCCGGTCCCGGATTGCCAGAATCTCATTGATGACCTTCTTCTGGTCCAGAGGGACGGTGTGAAAATAGTGCTCCAGGTAAAAATTTTTTTCTTTCAGAATGGCAGTGATTTTTTCTTTGAGCAGATCCGGATCCATGAGATCACAAAACCGGATACCCCTGCGGGTGGCTTTGTCTTCATAACAGGGACCGATACCCCGGCCTGTGGTGCCGATCTTTTTATCCCCTTTTTTTTCTTCCCTGGCTTTGTCGATTTCCCTGTGATAGGGCATGATCAGGTGTGCCCGGCTGCTGACCTTGAGCATGTCTGAAGACACATCCACCTGGTTGGAGGCAAGGTAATCGATCTCCTCCAGCAATACAAAGGGATCCACCACCACGCCGTTGCCGATAAAGCATTTTTTCTGCTGGAGAATGCCTGACGGGATCAGGTGGCTGATGATGGTTCTGCCGTTGACCACCATGGTATGGCCGGCATTGTTGCCTCCCTGGAACCGGACCACAAAATCCGCATGCTCACTCAACAGGTCCACAATTTTTCCTTTTCCTTCATCCCCCCACTGGGTACCCACAATCACTGTATTTAGCACTATCTGCTCCTTTTGCTGCAAAAAAAATTTTTCATAAGGTTTCTGGTCTGTTCTTCACATACCCCGGATACCACCTCAGGGCAATGGTTCAACCGCTGGTCATCGGCCATGTGATACAAGGAGCACACCGCTCCCCATTTGGGATCTGATGCGCCGAACACCACCCGCCTGATCCGGGAATGGATGATGGCCCCCATGCACATGATACAGGGCTCAATGGTCACATATAATGTGGTACCGGTCAGTCTGTAGTTTTTCCGGCTTCTTGCGGCCATCCGGATGGCAGCGATTTCTGCATGGCAGGTGGGGTCTTTGGTTGAAATAGGGGCATTGTATCCATGGCCGATCACCTGGCCGTCTGCATCTGTAATCACAGCCCCCACCGGGACTTCACCCACGGCCCGGGCATGCTGTGCTTCTTTTATGGCAAGCATCATGTAAAATTGGTCATCCATAATCCAGGTTTTACTTATATAAAGCTTTTACCCCAAGGTCAAACACTTATTGCCCTGGGAAAATTCTTTCAGATGCCGTCTGTTTTTTGGAAGCCTTCTGCCAGGGTGTGCGGCGCCTGCTGGAGCAATCCCATGTGGTCCCCTCATATCTGGTCCATCGGGTTTATCCGGCAACTTGAGATCCGCCCTGTGCAGATGCCTTGGTCCCGGCCCGAGATGATATCTGACGGTCCGGGACCAAGACATCTGCACAGGGCTTGTTCAAGATTTTCAGAACTGTATCTGCATGCGGCTGTCCCGGGATGCAGACAAAAACATCTTGCAATCATCACCATCGTCTGGTATAAGGTTTTTTCATTCAAACGCGCCCGTAGCTCAGCTGGATAGAGTATCTGACTACGAATCAGGGGGTCGCAGGTTCGAATCCTGCCGGGCGCGCCAGCAACAGCAGGGGTTTAAAAAAAAACCGATCTGAACCGGCAAAACCTTTACAAGGCCCTGTCTGGAAAAGGTGCCCCTAAATTTGATACCGTGGTAAAGGTCCTGCAGGCTTTCGGTTTAAAATTGACCCTGGAACCAGCGGATGAATCCATGCCCGCAGCATAAATGGCCACTGAAAAGCGCCGTGACATTCAGTTTTCCCGATATTCCAATCTGAGGTTGCCTGTGCATGCCTTTTTCCTGCAGCCTGGTGATGTTCATCTGTATTATACCTGTCTGGAGCAGGTCCGGAACCAGGTTCTGACAGATCTGTATTACCGCATACTCAGCCTGGAAGAGCGTGAAACTGTCCGGAAAATAAAGTCAGCAGAAAAACGTCATGAAAACCTGGTGACAAAGGCCCTGGCCCGGTTTGTCCTGGCCCGGTACTGCGGTATGGAACCGGAAGCAGTGCGGTTTGCCAAAGGACCACACGGCAAGCCCGCGCTTTTGCCCGGAATATCTCCTTTGCCGGTCCGGTTCAACCTGTCCCATTGTAAGGGGCTGGCAGGCTGTGCCGTGACCCTTGATGCAGACATAGGTCTGGACATGGAACACCAAAACCGGTGTGTGAACCTGGATCTGGCCCGCCGTTTTTTTTCACAACCCGAAATCATGCAGTTGGAAAAAACGCAGGATCCTGGGGGCAGAAAAGCACTGTTCCTGAAGCTGTGGACATTGAAAGAAGCGTATGTAAAAGCGGTGGGAAAAGGGCTGTCCATGGGACTGGACCAATTCTCATTTGATTTTGACCGGGGCCGGCCTGAAATCAGGTTTTTATCTGAACAAGCAGAAACTGCCGGAACCTGGCATTTTTTTTCCTTCACCCTCCTGGACCGCTGCACTGCTGCGGCAGGGGTAAGGTCTGTCCGAAAAAAGCGGCCGGTTATCCATGTTCACGCCTGCATCCCCTTTGACACCATCCGGTTTCAGGGGCAGATTCCCTGACGCAAATTTTTTTGCAATGCGCTAAAACAGCTAACAGCTAAAAGCCAAAAATCACCCATCTGCCAGGCGCTGGTCATACATGCTGCCTACCCCGTATTCATCCCGCCGCATGAATTTGTCCAGGGAAGGACCGATGATCTGCATTTCAGGGTTTTTCTCAAGGGCTTTCTGGGCAATGCGCATCTCCTTGGTGCAGCCGGTGCTGTAGGTGGCATCTTTTCCTATCCATTCCGGCGGCACCTTCTGCTTCATCAGGGCAAAGCTGGCAGTGATGTCCTCGGTGGTCTGGAACCGCCAGATGTCAATATAATTGCTGGTCTGGACGATTTCCCACATATACATGAGGTCATCCGCATCCATGCCGGGTTCGTAATAGGTGGCAGGGTTGATGATGAAAAGATCCGGGTACTGCTGTTTCAGGTGGTTGATAAATTCGGCCATGATTTTTTTGGCCACATCGATCTTTCCGGGGATGGAGCCGATGATGCCGCTGTAGAACATCACGGTCATGTTTTTGGCTTTGGCCGCCTTCATCTGGTCTATGATGCGGTTGGCCCGGTCCTCCAGGTCCTTATGGGAAAAATTGATGACATCCGGATGCCGGGGCTTGAAGGTGATGTTCAGCTGCTTTTCACTGGTGTTGTTTTCTTCCACACTGATATTGATGATGTCCCGGGTAAACTGAAAATGGGTCTGGATCAGCCGTCTTTTCTGGTCATGGCCCCGGGAAACCACATAATCCACTTCCTTGAATATCCGGGCAAAGGTGGTGGATGCCAGCTGCAGGTTCAGGGTTTCCTTGGTGCCGTCCGATACCACATAGATGTCTTCATCTTGTTTGAGGCGCTGGACCAGGCGGTTTTTGCTTATGGTTTTTTCATGGATAAAGTGGCTGGGTTCCAGTTCCCGGGCCAGCACCGGATCGGTGCGGGTATCGGCAAGGGAGACTTTTTTAAAAACCGGGGTTTCCTTGACCGCCAGAATGACGATATGGCCCAGTTCCGCCAAAAATTTTGCAATGGCAATATCTACCATGACACTGCCGGATTCATCCGTGAGCCAGAGGATTTTGCGTTTCGGCGTGTGAATCAGATCTATCAGCCGGGCCAGGCCGTTACCGGTAACGGGGCTGTCAAATATGTCTTTGCATTCCTCTATGGAAGGTGTCTGCATTTTTTCCCGGCACCACAGGTTCTGGGCGCACAGTACAGTCAGCAGCCGCTGCAGTTCAATCTCCTTTATTTTTTTGCGCAAAGAATGCAGAGACAATGTATCAATATTTTTGAATGAACCGTCAATATGGTTCACCGCTTTTTTAAAGGTATCGGAATGCAGCAGTTTTTGTGCCTGCCGGTTTTCATGCTGTTTTTCCAGGGAATAGGGGTTTTCAATATGGGTTCTGCTTAAAAATATTTTACACAGCCGTTTTTCCAGCCGGGAGGGGATGATCAGGGAGGTTTCAATCTCATGCTCATATTTTATGCGGATCAAGGCGGTGAGAAATGTCCGGTCATAGGCAGATTCTATAAAGTCATTCACCATCTGCATGACTTTGTCATATACACACTGGTAGCGCTGCTGCAAATACTGCCGGGAGGTTCTGGACATGATGGCTTCAAACATTTTGTCTGAACACGGAAAATACCGCTCATTGTTCTGCAGATACACCATGAATTCAATTTGTTCCACACTTCCCACCTTGTAGGGATAGGCAAAAGGGTCAATGTGGTTTTCCAGGAAAAAAGCAGTGAGCCAGGCATCCTGGTCCGGGTCTTCTCCAACGGTAATGGGAATGTAGTTTTTGTTGTTGCCCATGGCAGCTCCTCAAATGATAATTTTCGGCATGGTATCATGGAAAAAACACTTTTTCAAAGATGTGAGAAAAATTAACGTTTTTTTGAACAATATTGACAAAAGAACCGGTAACGTTTATACTCTGTTTAAACACCAACGAGATACATGGAGATCAGGATGACGGAAGCGGTTCTGGATATCAAAAAATGGGGTAACAGCCTGGGGGTAAGGCTGCCTGCGGCGATTGCCCGGGCGGCCCGGCTGCATATTGACCAACGGGTGCACCTGTCAGTGGAAGAGGGGGCCATCATCATCCGTCCCGAACAGAACGCTGACGTATCCCTGGATCAACGTCTGTCCCGCTTTGACCCGGCCCGACATGGGGGTGAGACCATGCAGACTCCGGCAATCGGGGCTGAAAAGTGGTAACAGCCGACGTAAAAAAAGAAAAGAAACCCTGGGTGCCGGCCAGGCAGGATATCATCTGGATCGACTGTAACCCCCAGGCCGGAAAAGAAATGCAAGATATCCATCCTTTTCTGGTTCTTTCACCCCGTAATTTCAACGACAAAACATCCCTGGTCATCGGTCTGCCCATGACCACGGCAGAATACAATGCAGACAATCCTTTTGCCGTTGAAACCGGGAAAGCCAGGACAAAGGGATGTGCCGGCAAAACCAGTTATGTCCTCTGTCACCAGCCCAAATCCTTTGACTGGCGGGTTCGCAGGGCAAGGGTTCATCCTCAGAAAAAATTGCCGGATTCATTTTTTGCCGAAGTCTGCAAGCGCCTGAACCAGATAATCCAGATCGATCACGCCTGAAGACCCATGAACAAGAAACAGGCAATGGCCATACTGCAGCTTTCCGGCCGGGCAACCCGCCAGGATGCAAAAGTCGCTTTCAGACGGCTGGCCAAGCTGCACCATCCGGATCGTTTTGCACAGGATGCCTGTGCAGTGATCCAGGCGGAAAAGCAGATGAAAGCCATCAACCAGGCCTATCACCTGCTGAAATCCCTGCTGCCCCGGGGTGTGGAAAAAGCTTCGCCTGTCCGGGATATGCCTGAAAAAAAGCGGTCTCCAGGTTTTGCAGACATGGTCAACCGCATGAAAAAAACCTTCTGGAAAAAGCCCGGCCGGAAACAATCTGCCGGTCGGGCAGGTGTCTTCGGCCGGGCAGGTACCTCCGGTCCGGCAAATGGCGCTGAAGGAAAAAATGGTTTTTCTGGTGGGACAAGTGTCTTTGGTCGAAGAAATGCTGCCGGTGAGACAAGTTCTTCCGACAGGGCAAGTGCCTCCACTGGGAATAGTGCCTCCACTGGGAATAGTGCTTCCATGGGGAATAGTGCTGACGGCGAGACAAGTGCTCCTGGTCGGTCAAATGCTTCTCGTGGGACAGGCACTGCCGGGCCGGCAGGACGTAGGAGGCCCCATGTCAAAAGATCAGCAAAAATTAATAAATCCCATGGCCCATATACCAGCTTTGAACAGGTTTTCAATCCGCTTTTTTCCGGAACAGGCCCCAGAGCAGAACCTTGCCGGGGAGCCGGGCAAGGATCAGGCACAGGATCTGCCACAGCGTCTGGGCAGAGAGCCGGGCATGGAGTTGGCAGAGGATCGGGGCGGAGAGCCGACAGGGGACCGGGGCATGGAGTTGGCAGGAAACCGGGGCATGGTGCAGGCACGGGATCTGGGCAAAAATATGGTACAGGTTCCGGCACAGGCAAGCGATCTGCAGGCAGGGTGCAGAGCCCGTATGCCGGGTATGTCAGATATATGGCGCTGAAAAACCGCATCCAGACCCGGACCCGGTTGCAGGACCGGAACAATAGTACAAAGGTTGAAAAAATCAGTCGGATCCGCCCGGTGGGAAGGGTTGCACGTGATTAGGTCGTACATTGTTTTTTTTCGGGATGATCGGATATCCACGGCTGATCAACTATCCAGGAAGGATCAGATATCCATGGATGCAATCGGGGTGCCGGTTTTCAGGTCCATGATGCATACAGATGTATCATCGATGATACCATAGGTTGCCGCCCCTTTTTTGGGTCGGGTTATGGATCCGGGGTTTAAAAAGATTTTGCCCCGGTGCTTTTCCAGGGACCAGATATGGGTATGTCCCTGGATGATGATGTCTGTGTCGGAAGAGATTTGGCCCCGGGTATGGCCATGGTGAAGGAAAATTTTTTTGTTTTCTGCAATAAAGGTGAGGCTGTGGTCATATCCCGGGAAAAAGGAAGGCACATCGCAATTGCCGTAAACATAATAAAATTTGTGGTACGTTCCTGACAGGTCCTGTCTGATGGCCTGAGGCGCAAAGTCAGGGTGGCTGAAATGGCCGTATCTGGTGTCAAACAAATCCCCGGCTATCACCATGATGTCTTTGGGTTTCATCAGGGCCTTGAGTGTCAGCCAGGTGTTGATGCTGCCATGAATATCTGCAGTTACCAAAAATTTCATCTGCTGCAATAAATTGCTTCTGGCTCAGGTGGAAAGATCGTTTTGATCCATGTCCGTATACCGGGAATTGATGAGATCCCTGAGCTTTCCTGAACACTTGAAGGTTACAACCCGCCGGGCCGGCAAGGTCATTTCTTCATCTGTTGCCGGGTTTCTTCCTTTTCGCTCTTTTTTCTCATTGACACAGAATTTTCCAAAGCCGCTGATCATGATATCTTCACCACTTTCAATGGTTTCCTTTATGATTTCAAGGAATTCTTCCATGACTTCATAAGCGGTTGTTCTGGAGATGTTGAGTTCTTCTTGTATCTGTTCAGCAATAATCGTTTTGGTCAAAGCCATAAAATTCTACTCCTGGAGTATATCATCATCAATATTGCAACCATGAGGCTGGATAAAAATGTGTGGTAAAATACTGTAAAACTCCGGCAGATGTCAAGCATTGAGATTCAGCTGTGTATCTGGTATCACCAAAAATATTGTGTTCTGCCATGTTCGGGCGCGTGTTTTGGATTGTTAATTTTCCGGCAGTCTGGTATATGGCAGTGGTAAACAGGGTTGAATGTAATGAATCCGGCTTTGAATGTCAAATAATTATCACTATTTATGGTTTTTTTTGCGGAGCAGATATGACACACATGAAAGCAATTGGTCCCCTGGATGGCAGATATGCCCGTCTGACAGCTGATCTGGCTGATATTTTCAGTGAATACGGGCTGATACAGCACCGGGTGCAGGTGGAAATCCAGTGGCTCAAATTTGTTATCAAAGATTTGGAACTGGCCCGGTTTCCGGAAATCAACCTGGATGCTGCTGATGCCATTGTGGACAATTTCAGTGAACATGATGCACAAACGGTCAAATCCATTGAAAAGACCACCAATCACGATGTCAAGGCAGTGGAGTATTTCATAAAACAGAAACTGGATGCAGCCGGTCTGGGCCCTGTCAAAGAATGGGTGCATTTTGCCTGTACATCCGAGGATATCAACAACACAGCCTATGCCCTGATGCTCAAAAAGGGCAGGGACCTGGTTGCAAACCTGGTGAACCAGTGTATCGGGGAAATGGAACAAAAAGCCCTGGCCTACAAGTCAATACCCATGATGTCCCGGACCCATGGCCAGCCGGCAACCCCCACCACCATGGGCAAGGAATTTGTCAATTTTGCCTGGCGCCTTGGGCAGGAAAACGCCATCCTGGAACAAAAACCCATTCAGGCAAAAATCAACGGGGCCACAGGCAATTACAATGCCCATTATTTTGTGTTTCCCGACATCGACTGGATAGCGGCTTCCCAGCGGTTTGTCTCATCGTACCTGGGCCTGGAACCCATTTTGTACACCACCCAGATCAGTCCCAACCCGGCCCTGTCTTATCTGCTGCATTCTCTTGTCCGCGCCGCTGCTGTATTCATCGACTTTAACCGGGACATGTGGGGGTATATCTCCCTGGGCTATTTCAGGCAGCGGGTCACGGAAGGGGAAACCGGTTCTTCCACCATGCCCCACAAGGTCAATCCCATTGATTTTGAAAACAGTGAAGGCAATATGGGACTGGCCATCTCCCTGATGGAACATCTGGCGGTCAAACTGCAGAAATCCCGGTTTCAGCGGGACCTTTCCGATTCCACCGTCTTGAGAAGCCTGGGATCTGCATTTGCCTATTTTACCATCGGGGTGAAAAATACCATGAAAGGGCTTTCCAAACTGGATCTGGATGAAGCGGTCATCAGAAAGGATCTGGACAGCAACCCCGAGCTTCTGGCAGAACCGTTCCAGACAGCCATGCGGGTCTTTGGAGAGGAAAATCCCTATGAACGGCTCAAGGCCCTGACCAGGGGCCGCAAAATTGATAAAAAAGCGCTGGATGCCTTTGTGGACAGCCTTGAAAAAGTCCCTCCCCAATTCAAGGAGCGCATGCGCACCCTGACACCGGCCGCCTATGTGGGGCTGGCTGAAAAACTGGTCCAGCAGTATTTTGACGCGTAAACAATTTATATAAGGAGCTGAACAATGATCATAGGCATTCTCAAGGAAATAAAACCCCAGGAAAATCGTGTGTGCATGACCCCGGCCGGTGTGGACCAGATGAAGGCCAACGGCCATACCGTGTATGTGGAAAAAGCTGCAGGCAGGGGATCCGGCTTTGATGATCACCTTTATACAGAAGCAGGGGCAGAGATTTTAGACACCCCGGAGCAGATTTGTGACATCGCAGACATGGTCATGCATGTAAAAGAGCCCCAGCCTTCTGAATACGCACTGATTAAAAAGGACCAGATCGTTTTTACCTACCTGCACCTGGCTGCGGAAAGAGAATTGACCGATGCCTTGCTCAAGACCGGATCCATCGGCATTGCCTATGAAACCATTGAAGACAAAAACGGCGGACTTCCACTGCTGGCACCCATGAGCGAGGTGGCCGGCCGCCTGGCCACCCAGCAGGGAGCAAAATACCTGGAACGGACCTTCGGGGGCAGGGGAGTGCTGCTCGGGGGGGTTACAGGCACACCATCCGCCAATGTGCTGGTGATCGGCGGCGGGATGGTGGGTATCCATGCGGCCCGCGTTGCCTGCGGCATGGGGGCCAATGTTACTATTCTGGACATGAACATCGATCGGCTCCGGTATCTGTCTGAAATCATGCCTGCCAACTGCACGGCCCTGATGTCATCTCCGGCTCTGATCAGAGAACTGGTCCAGACCGCGGACCTGGTGGTGGGTGCGGTGCTGGTGGCTGGGGCCAAGGCCCCCAGGCTCATCACCAGAGATATGCTGCCCACCATGAAAAAAGGAGCGGTGATCGTGGATGTGGCCATAGACCAGGGCGGGTGTTTTGAAACATCCAGACCCACCACCCACGGGGATCCCATCTATGAAGTGAACGGGGTCATTCACTATTGCGTGGCCAATATGCCCGGGGCTGTTCCTTTGACCTCCACCATTGCCCTGACCAATGTCACCCTTCCTTATGCATTGAAAATCGCCAACAACGGCTGGAAAAGCGTGCTGGATGATCCCGGGTTTGCCAAAGGGGTCAATTATGTGGGGGACAAACTGGTGTGCAAACCGGTTGCAGATGCCTTTGATCTGCCCTGTGCCGATCTTGGTGAAGTAATCCGATCATTGAATTAACCCTTTTTTCCCGGCCGGATCAATGCTATCCTTGTACTTGCTGTGGTAAATAGTAAGAAAAGGGAGAAAGCATATGCAAACAAAATGGACCCAAGACCATGGAAACCTGCTGCTTGCACTGGCCAGATACAGTATTGCACAAAAACTGGGACTTACAGCAAAAGTCCCTGAGCCTGATTTGTCTGAAATTCCTGACACCCTGCTGACGGAAAAAAGGGGGGTCTTTGTCACCCTCCATAAAAACGGACAGCTGCGGGGGTGTATCGGCAATATTGCACCTGAAAAAAGCGTACTGGAAGGGGTGAAAGAAAATGCTGTCAGTGCTGCTTTTAAGGATTCCCGGTTTCCCCCCCTGACAAAAGAGGAACTGGCGCAAATCGATATTGAGGTGAGTTTGTTAACACCGCCTGAACAAATGCAGTTTTCACATACCCGGGAAATGCTGGACCAGCTCACACCGTTTGAAGACGGGGTGATTGTGGAAAAAGACCACCGCAGGGCAACTTTTTTGCCCCAGGTGTGGGAGCAGCTGCCTGCCAGAGAAGCCTTTTTAAGCCATCTGTGCCTGAAAGCGGGATGTGATCCCAATGCCTGGCAGACCGGTGATCTGAATCTGTATACCTATCAGGTGCACTCTTTTGCCGAAAAAACCAGCCCTGCAAAATGAGGGCAAACATTGCTGATAATACCCAAAAAGCATCAGGGCGGTCACAGATGGTTATGATCGCGCCCCCTGCGGGTGCCTTGTGACCGGGCCCGGAACTGGCATCTGATGATCCTGTCACAAGGCACCCGCAAGGGGCTGACATCGGTCAACCCGGTGAAACCCGGTGACAAGCGCTTACCCTGGAAGGAAAATTAATGGCCATTGACCGGCACCTGCTGCATGTCATCTCCACACTCAGAACCCCGGAAGAGCTGGAGCGGTTTTTCAAGGACCTGTTCACCCCGGCTGAACTCGAGGATATCACCCTGCGCTGGAAACTGCTCAAAGACCTTCACAAAGGCCTGCCCCAGCGCAAAATTGCCCAAAAGTACAAGATCAGCCTGTGCAAGATCACCCGGGGATCCAGGGTATTGAAAAAAAAAGACGCAATGGTGCCGCATCTGTTAAAGCAGATGGATGACGACACCCCCAGCTGAAAGCTAACAGCTAACGCTTTTAACAAGATCCAGGGCCAGGGTAGACCACAATTCCAGGTGCAGGTTTTTTACGCTGTCTGTGGCCTGCCATTGAAACAGGGAAAGTTCAGGGCCGGGAACAAAAGCCTCGGGCTCGGCGGTAAGGATCTGGAAAACTGCTCCCAGATGGACCCGGCCCACCTCGGTGATATTTTCATTGATGATGCCGCAAAAAACCGGCAGAACGTTTTTGGGACGATTTTTCAGTTCTTCATCCAGTTCCCGGGTCATGCCGGATACCAGGATATCGGCAAAAGCGCTGTGTGCATCTTTTGTGTCTATGGGATTGATATGGCCCCCGATACCGGCAGACCACAGGTCATGCAGCCGGGTTTCACTGCCCTGGCGGTTGTATACGGCAGTCAAACCCAGATCCTGTGTCTGCAGAACAATATAGGGAATTACCTGCTGCAGGGAAGGATCGCTTTCCGCCTCGCTTCGCAGCACAAAATCATACCCGGCCCTGGTGCAGGTGTGCACAAAAGTATCCAGATTCATGGGAATAACCGCTGTCCGGGCCATCCATTCTTCGGGCAGCCGGTTTTTGTGAATACACAATATTTTTTCTGTTTTTTGCAAACCTTACCCCTTTTTTGTTTTAAGGCCATCCGTGTATGGCGTTTTCAGCATCCATATGGTAAGAAAAACAAAATTGCAACCCCAATAAAGAGGATTTTATGCGTTTTTTCAATAAACAGGCCATTGAGAGCCTGGATTTGAAAGATATCCAGAAATCGGTGGCACATGCCTACAGCCTGGTGCTGGACAACGCCTTTCACATGCCTGATAGAATGCATGTGCCCCAGGCAGAAAACACCCTTTTGCTGATGCCCTGCTTTTCCGGTGACTATTTTGCCACCAAACTGGTGTCTGTGTTCCCCGGGGCTGCCGCATCCGGCCTTCCTGTGGTGAACGGCATTGTGGTGCTGGCGGACAACCACACAGGCGCACCCCTTGCCATCATGGACGGGGCTGCGTTGACTGCGCAAAGAACCGGGGCCGTAGGGGGACTGGCCGTGGCATACCTGGCCCCGGAAAATGTCCACACCGCCGGCATCATCGGTGCCGGGGTCCAGGGTCTGAGCCAGGCGCAATTTCTTTTGTTCAACCGGAAAATTTCCACCTTGTGGGTGGCGGATCTTCACCAGGCAGCGGCCCGGGCCATGGTCGAAATCCTGAAAAAATCACACCACCATGTCAATTTTCAGGTTGCCGCTACCGCCAGAGACCTGGTGGATGCCTGCCAGGTGGTGATTTGCGCCACCACCAGCACACAGCCTGTATTTGATGCAGAACCTGAAGATGTAAAAGGCAAAACCTTTATTTCCATCGGCTCGTTTACCCCGAAGATGAAAGAGCTTCCCGATGCTGTCATTGCTGCGGCAGATGCCGTGTATGTGGATACCCCTTTTGCAGCGCAGGAATCAGGGGACATCTGCATCCCTCTGAAAAATCGGGTAATCTCCCGGGACAAAATTCAGCCCTTTGCACAGGTTGTCCGACACCCGGTTGATACCGGCCATGACAAAACCTGGTTTTTTAAATCCGTGGGTATGGCCCTGTTTGATCTGACTGTGGCATCTGCGGTTTTTACGCTGGGAAAAGAAAAAGATCTGGGGCAGATGCTGGAAGTCTGAAAAATCTAATACAAGTGCTGAAAATCTGAAATATAAATCCGGGGCAGGTGCAGTAAGTCTGAAGAAAAGACCGGAAATGATAAAAAGCAGGACAAAAAAAAATGGAGCGGGAAACGGGATTTGAACCCGCGACTTCGACCTTGGCAAGGTCGCACTCTACCACTGAGTTATTCCCGCTCAGCAAAAGTTTGTCTTTTTTATAGTAAAATATCTACCTTGTCAAGCATATTGTGGAAAATTTCAGGCAGGATAAAAAACTTACAAAAGGACTGCTATCATTTATGAAAAAGGTATTGGTTACAGGCGGCGGCGGGTTTCTGGGCCGGGCAATTGTAAAGCAGCTTTTGCAAAAAAAAATCAGGGTCACCTCTTTTTCCCGGGGCAGGTACCAGGCCCTGGAACAGATGGGGGTGGACCAGATCCAGGGAGATCTTGCAGATGCACACGCTGTCATGGCAGCGGTAAACGGCATGGACACGGTTTTTCATGTGGCGGCAAAACCCGGAATCTGGGGATCTTATGATACGTATTTGCGTGTGAATGTCATCGGTACCCGCCATGTGATAGATGCCTGCCGCACGCAGGGTGTGGGAAAACTGATTTACACAAGTTCCCCCAGTGTTGTGTTCAATGAATCCCACATGGAAAATGTGGATGAATCCGTTCCCTATCCCGATTCCTATCTGGCCCCCTATCCAAAAACCAAAGCCATGGCGGAAAAACTGGTGCGAAAGGCGGCGGAACAAGGGCTTTTGGTCATTATTCTGCGGCCCCACCTGATCTGGGGACCCGAAGACAACCACCTGGTTCCCGGCATCATCAAACGGGCGGGAAAGTTGAAAATGGTGGGACCCACAGATGATCTGGTGGATACAATTTATGTGGACAATGCTGCCTGGGCCCATATCCTGGCAGCACAAAAACTGGAGCAGAACCCGGATCTGTCCGGCAGGATCTATTTTATCAGCCAGGATGACCCGATATCCAAATGGCAGATGGCCAATGCATTTTTAAAAGCTGCGGGCCTGCCTCCTGTAAAGGGGCATGTTTCAGCAGGGATTGCCTATGCAGCCGGGTGTTTTTTTGAAACGGTGTACAAGGCTTTGAGAATCCGGAAAGAACCGCCCATGACCCGTTTTGCAGCCAGGGAACTGGCTACTTCTCACTGGTTTGATATCAGTCGGGCCAAAAAGGATCTGGGGTATTATCCGAAAATATCCACACAAGAAGGCCTGAAGCGGCTGGAGCAATATTTGTCCAAAAAAAATCAAACCCATCTGAAAAAGTAACCCTTATCCTATGGACAGGGAAAAAGATATCCAAATTAACAAAAACAGAAATCCAATGGATAGAAACAGAAATCCAATGGATAGAAACAGAAATCCAATGGATAGAAAAAGAAATCCAATGGACAGGAGAAAAGCTATCAAAAATCAGGTGAAAAGATACTGGCATGTCGGATATCATTTTTTCCGGATTGCAGGCAAAGAATTTGTCCGGGACCGGTGCGGCCTGCAGGCATCAGCCTTAACCCTGTATACCCTGTTGTCCATTGTACCGGTCATGGCCATGGCCTTCGGAATTGCCAAGGGGTTCGGTTTTCAAAAATATCTTGAAACCCGGATACTGTCTTTGTTTGCCGGCCAGGAACAGGTCATCCAGAACGTTTTGACCTTTTCCGTCAATCTGCTGGAAAGAACCAAAGGCGGGCTCATGGCAGTGCTGGGCATCATCTTTTTGGTGTATGCTCTGATAAAACTCATGGGCCACATGGAAGATACGTTCAACAGAATCTGGCAGGTTCAGGGCAATCGTCTTATTATCCGCAAAATCACCGATTATATCACCATATTCATGGCTGCCGGACTGCTGGTGATTTTTTCAGGCAGCGCCACCATTTTCATCACCGGTTATCTGGAAAAATTCATGGCAATCCTGGATCTTCCCGCCGGACTGGGCCGTCTGATTTCTTTGGGGTTGAATATACTTCCCTTTGTGTCAGTGTGGGTGGTATTTTCCTTTTTTTATATGTTTGTTCCCAACAAAAATGTGAATGTCCGGGCTGCCCTGGCCGGCGGTATCCTGGCAGGCACCATTTTTCAGCTGGCCCAGATCGCTTATGTGCAGTTCCAGGTGGGGGTTTCCACCTATAATGCCATTTACGGCAGTTTTGCTGCCATACCTTTGTTTTTATTGTGGCTGAAAGCTTCCTGGACCATCATGCTGTTCGGCGCTGAGATCGCGTTTGTCTGGGAAAATTTTGACATCCTGCAGTCAGAGGACCCGCCATATGACCACATCAGCATCCGGAAAAAAAAACTGATCCTGCTCAGAATAGCCGTGTTTTGTGTAAAACAGTTTGCACAGGGCAGGGCACCGGTAACATCTGCTGCGGTTGCCGCCCATCTGAATCTGTCTGTGACCCTTGTGAAAGTTTTTATGGAAAAGCTGGTGCAATGCCGCATTCTTTTTACAGTGAGCGCGCCGGAATCCGGATACACTTTGGCCACAGACATTGAACACCTGACTGTCATGGATGTTGTGACTGCCTTTGAAAATACGGGAAAAGATGATCTGTATATGAAAGACACCCCGAATCTGGCAGCATTGGAACAGAGCCTGGAAAAATTTGCACAAGCAGCCAGAAAGTCTTCCAAAGAGCGCTGTCTTAAAGATATCTGATTATTTTACCGGTGCGGGAGAAAAGGGTTATGGGTTATATTTGGTGGTGACATCAAAAAAATCCTTTATTTCCGGTTCCTTTCGTTTGAGCTGGTCAATGGTCGTTCTGAGCACGGATTCATTGATGCCGATTTTTCTGGGGGAATTTTTAATGGTGACAGGTACCGGGTTCCCACTGTGGCCGATGCCTGCTTTCTGGGTCAGGTAGTCAGCCAGATTGATGATCAGAGAATGGTACCTGAACTGGACAGGAGAAGCATCCGGTGTGTGGTGAAAACGGCAGGGAAGCATGATGGATTTGGGAAAATTCCACCGTTTCATCAACAACCCGGTTACAACAGCATGGTCTATCTGCATCAATCCGGTTTCAGCAAAGTGCAGGGTTTTTCTGTTTTCCATGGCAAATTGCCGGACCTTGTAATACTCAGGCTGAAAATATACAGCAAAAACAAGCTTTCCCATGTCATGGAGAAAGGCAGGGACAAAAATTTTGTTGGCAATACCCGGGTTGGTTCTCATGGCCAGCGATTTTGCTGCGGTGGCCACACCAATGCTGTGTATCCACAGGGCTTTGAGATCCAGGCGCAATTTGTCTTTGCCAATAATTGCCGACAGGATTCCCATGCCCAGTGCAATGCCCATGATTTCATCAATACCGATAACCGTAATGGCCCGTTTAATGGTTTCCACCCTGTTTTTCTGGGCATAATAGACAGAATTGGCCAGACCCAGCAGCCTTGCGGTCATTGCCGGATCATGGGAGATGATGTCGGCAAGTTCCTCTGTGGTGGGTTTGTCATCTGAGGCCACCCGGATGATATTGTCCATAATTCCGGAAAGGCTGGGAATATCGCTTTCCCGTTTCTGGATCATCTGCAGGATTTTGGTTTTAACGTCCATTTACCTCAAGGGGGTGTACTGGTTGAAAAATACCTTGTCATATGTCAGGGCCTGTTTTGCATGCCCGGATTTTATTTCATCAGGATACCCTATGGCGAGAATGGATTCTATGTGCAGATTGTCAGGTATGTGCAGCACCTCTTTAACATAGTCGCCGGCGGTTTTGGATGCAGAATGGTCCCGCTTGCGGATCTGGATCCAGCAGGAGCCAAGCCCGAGGTCCTGGGCGGCCAGGTGAATAAAAGCGGATGCAATGGCCGTGTCTTCCACCCACACATCACTGGCGGCAGCATCGCCGCATACCACCACAGCCAGGGGGGCGTTATTTAAAAAAGAAGATCCATGGGGTTTTGCTGCAGCCAGCTTTTGGATCAGCTCAGGCTGGTCCACCACCACAAATTGCCAGGGCTTGGTATCTTTTGAGGAAAAAGAGCGTAAAGCCGCTTCCATCAGGGCATCAATTTTTTCTTTTTCAACCGCCTGATCTGTAAAATTGCGGATGCTTCTGCGTTTTTCGATCTGATCTAAAAACATATCGCCTCCTTTGCGCATCAAGGGTACCGGGTGATATTGATGTTCCCCCTGGCCTGCATCTCATCAAATTTTTTGCGTAAAACCCGTTTAAAGAAATTTCTGGTGACCGGCCACAGCAGCATCAGGCCAAAGATATCCGTGATAAGTCCCGGTGTGATCAAAACCACGCCGGCAATCAGAATGATGACAGCATTCATCAGTTCTTCCGCCGGCATAATACCCTGCTGGAGGTTCATTCTGACCTTGAGCATGGTGTGGATGCCTTCCATTTTGGCCAGCCAGGCCCCTGCAAATCCTGTGAGGATCACCAGTAAAACCGTATTGAACCCGCCGATGAGGGTGCCTACCTTTATAAGTAAATAAAGCTCCACCACCGGAATAAGGGTGAAGCATAAAAAAAGCTTGAACAACATTGTTGACTCCCAAAAATAAATATTATGCTAACATTATGATGATGCATACCGCTTTGTCAAGGAAAACAGCATACACGGCCCAGCAGGGTACCCGCCCCTGGGGGCAGCCTGTGACCGGCCCGAGATCGTCGGGGGCTTTCAGATGCAGTACCGATCATCAGAATACAGACTATGCAGAAACATACCCCCCCCGGCACGGGTAAGGGGTTCAATTGTCATTTACCCTGGAGGGTCAGACAGTTAATTCCTGGATGGTGGTTTGCCGCCAGATGTCAGGATCGGTTTTCCGGATGATGGACCGGTGCAGAATATCCAGAAACCGCTGCCTGGGGATTTCCACCGCTCCCATCTGGTACAGGTGGTCCGTTGTCACCTGGCAGTCGATGAAATCAAACCCATGGGCCTGCAGCAGGCGGGCCAGGGCCACCAGGGCGACTTTTGATGCATCGCTTTTGCGGCTGAACATGGATTCTCCGAAAAAGGAACACCCCATGCTGATGCCGTATAATCCTCCCACAAGCTGGTCCTGGTACCAGGTTTCCACTGAATGGGCATACCCCATTTTATGCAGTGCAATATAGGCATCCACCATTTCCTCTACCAGCCAGGTGCCTTCCTGGCCTTGTTTTCTGGGTTTTGCACAGGCCCGGATAGTGGGCTCAAATGCCTGGTCAAAGGTGATCTGAAATATGTTTTTTCTGATTTTTTTGCGCAGACTTCTGGAGATCTTTATCTGGGATGGGAACAGTACCAGACGGGGATCAGGGGACCACCACAGGATGGGTTCCTGTTCGGAAAACCAGGGGAAAATTCCGTTCTGGTAGGCCAGCAGCAGTCTTTCACAGGAAAGATCCCCGCCGATGCACAGCAGGCCGTCGGATCTGGCCAGCCATGCCGGCGGGAATTCCATGTGGTCTGACAAACGGAAAAGAGGCATTCAGCTCTTGAAATGAAAAGTCAGGTGATCATTTTTCAAGCCGATGGTGATTTTTCCGCCTTTTTCCAGTTTGCCGAAAAGAATTTCATCAGTCAGCCTGTCTTTGATACTGGTCTGGATGAGTCTGTCCAGGGGACGGGCGCCGAATTTGGGATCATACCCTTTGAGGGCCAGCCAGGTCCTGACACGCGAAGAATAACCCAGAGAAATGTTCTTGGTTTTGAGCATTTTTCTGAGTTCATCCATGTTTTTATCCACGATCTTTTCCATGACCGGTTCAGACAGGTGGTTGAACTGGACAATGCCGTCCAGGCGGTTGCGGAATTCCGGGCTGAAGGTTTTTTCCACAGCCTTCAGACCCTTGGTGTCTTTTTGGTCGGTCTGGGCACCGAATCCGATATTGTTGGCACTCATTTCCCTGGCCCCGGCATTGGAGGTCATGATGATGACCACATTCCGAAAATCAGCTGCCTTGCCGTTGTTGTCCGTGAGGGTGGCATAATCCATCACCTGGAGCAGGATATTGTACAGGTCCATGTGCGCTTTTTCAATTTCATCCAGAAGCAGTACACAATACGGGTGCTTGCGGATATTGTCCGTAAGAATGCCGCCCTGGTCAAATCCCACATACCCGGGAGGCGCACCGATGAGACGGGAAACCGCATGTTTTTCCATGTATTCGCTCATGTCGAACCGCATGAATTCAATACCCATGTTCCAGGCCAGCTGTTTGGCAACTTCTGTCTTGCCCACGCCTGTGGGTCCGGCAAACAGAAAAGAGCCGATGGGCCGGTCCGGTGCTGCAAGGCCTGCCCTGGACCGCTTGATGGCAGTGGTCAGGGTGTGGATGGCATCATCCTGCCCGTAAATCATCTTGAACAGCCTGTCAGGCAGAGATTCCAGATTTGCCCTGTCCGTGGATGTCACCGAGGTTGCCGGTACCTTGGCAATCTTGGCGACAATGGTTTCAATATCTTTGGGGGTGACGTTCCTGCGGTTGGCTGCCCCTTTGAGGCGCAGAAATGCCCCGGTTTCATCAATGACATCAATGGCTTTGTCCGGTAAAAACCGGTCATTGATGTATTTGTCCGACAGATAGGCTGCCGCCTCGATGGTCTGGTCCGAATAATTCAGACCATGGTGTTTTTCATAATAGGGCCGCAGTCCCATGAGGATCATCCGGGTTTCCTCCACACTGGGTTCAGCCACCTCGATTTTTTCAAACCGCCGGGAAAAGGCCCGGTCTTTTTCAAAATGGTTTTTGTATTCTTCATAGGTGGTGGTGCCGATGCATTTGAGTTCCCCGGAAGAAAGTGCGGGCTTCAGGATATTGGATGCATCCATGGAACCTGAACTGGTGGCCCCGGCCCCCACAACCGTGTGGATTTCATCTATCACGAGCAGTGCGTTTTCTTTTTGTTCCAGTGCGCTGAGAACATCTTTGAGCCGCTGTTCAAAATCTCCTCTGTATTTGGTGCCGGCCAGCAAAGCCCCCATGTCCAGGGAAAACAGTTCACTGTCCTGGAGCAGTTCCGGTACTTCCTGGTTGTGGATTTTCAAGGCCAGACCTTCGGCAATGGCGGTCTTGCCCACGCCCGGATCACCCACCAGGATGGGGTTGTTTTTGCGGCGCCGCACCAGGATCTGCATCACCCGGTCGGTTTCATTTTCTCGTCCGATAAGGGGATCGATCTTGTTGGCTTTGGCCCGGGACAGAAGGTCGGTGGTAAATATTTCCAGCGGATCTTTTTTCTTCTGCCGCTGGGTTTTTCTGTCATCCATTTTAAACATTTTCTGGGCCGGATCCGGCTGCTGCTTGGGTTTGTTTTCCATTGCAGTTGCATGGGAAATATGGCGCAGCACATCCAGGCGGGTGATGCCTTCGGATTCCAGATAAAAGGCTGCGTGGGAATCTTTTTCCTGAAAAATGGATGCCAGAATATCCCCGAGATTCACCTCGGTTTTTTCAGCAGACCTGGCATGGTTGATGGCCCGCTGGATCATGCGCTGGAAGCCGATGGTCTGCTGGAGAACATATTCTTCCCGGGAATCTATTTTGGTGAGCTTTTCTTCAAAAAACTTTTCCAGTTCATTTTTTATCTGTGCAGGGTTTCCACCGCATTTTTCAATAGTTTCCGATCCTGATTCATGGTTCAGGATCGCATAAAGAACATGTTCCACGCATACATATTCATGACGTCTTTTTTTGGCTTCCCTTACGGCAAAACCAAGAGTTGTGCTCAGTTCTTTGCTTATCATAACTGCTTACTCCTTTTCCATCGTACTCTTTAAAGGAAAACCCCTGCTGCCTGCGAGATGGTGAACTGTTTCAACTTTGGTTTCTGCGATTTCCCTTGTATAGATACCGCATACTGCTTTCCCTTTATTATGTACATTAAGCATTATTTGCATTGCTTTTTCAAGTGATTTTCCAAAAACATTGACAAGAATTTCCACAACAAATTCCATAGTGGTATAATCGTCATTATGGAGAACGACTTTATATCTGGGCGGTTTTTCATTACGGGTTTTTGAAAAGGTATCCGCTTTTGTTTTGGAATCAGTGGATGCCATGTGTTGCTCCTATGCCATACAGCATTTTTTATATTTTTTGCCGCTGCCGCAGGGGCAGGGATCGTTTCGCTGGACCTTTTTGTTGGAACGTTTCACCGGCTGTCTGAGGCCGCCGTCCTCTGAATGGGAAAAGGTCAGGTCCTGTTTTTCTTTTGGCAGCAGCTCATCTGCAGGAACAGACACGGAAATCTGGATTTTAAATAAAATATCCACGATTTCTTCTTTGATACGTTCCATGAGTTCGTGGAACATGTCAAACCCTTCTTTTTTATAGATCCGCAGCGGATCCTGCTGGGCATACCCCCGCAGGCCGATGCCTTCTTTGAGGTGATCCATGGACAACAGGTGTTCCTTCCACCTTGTGTCCACGGTCTGTAAGATGACAAACCGTTCCAGGGATCTGGCCTGATCTTCACCGATCATGGCTTCTTTTTGTTCATATTGCGCTTTTGCCCCGGCAAAAACATACTCGGCCAGGGCATCGGCATCGGCAAAGGATGCAGCATCCGCTGTCAGGTTCAGATCAAAATTAAACACCTGTTTGACTGATTTTTCAAGACCCTGCAGATCCCATTGGTCCACCGGGGTTTTTTCCTTGGCAACGCTGTTCACCAGTTCCCAGGCCTTGTCTTCGACCATGTCCATGACAACGGATTTGAGGTTGTCCTCCATGAGGGCCTGGCGGCGCTGCTGGTAGATCACCTCCCGCTGCTGGTTCATGACATCGTCAAATTCCAGCAGGTGCTTTCTGATTTCAAAGTTATGGCCTTCCACCTTGGACTGGGCGTTTTCAATGGCTTTGGAAATAAAGGGATGTTCAATATGTTCGCCTTCTTCAATGCCCAGCTTGTCCATGACCGAATGGATGCGTTCTCCGCCGAAAATGCGCAGCAGGTCATCTTCCAGAGACAGGTAGAACCGCGAGGTTCCCGGATCTCCCTGGCGGCCGGACCGGCCCCGCAGCTGGTTGTCGATGCGCCGGGATTCATGGCGGGAGGTGCCCAGAATATGCAGCCCCCCCAGTTCCACCACCCCGTCTCCGAGCTTGATGTCGGTTCCCCGGCCGGCCATGTTGGTGGAGATGGTCAACGCCCCTTTCTGGCCGGCATTGGCAACGATCTCTGCTTCCGCCTTGTGGTGTTTGGCATTCAGCACGTTGTGGGGAATCCCTTTTTTTTTGAGGGTTTTGCTCAGATCCTCTGACACATCGATGGAGATGGTTCCCACCAGCACAGGCTGGCCTTTTTTGTGCAGGGCAATGATCTCCTTGATGGCGGCATCATATTTTTCTTTTTTTGTTTTATAGATCAGGTCGGCAAAATCTTTGCGGACCATTGGTTTGTGGGTGGGGATAACCAGCACGTCCAGGTCATAGATTTTCTTGAATTCCGGGGCTTCGGTCTCTGCAGTACCGGTCATGCCCGACAGTTTTTCATACATGCGGAAATAGTTCTGAAAGGTAATGGAAGCCAGGGTCTGGTTTTCGTTTTCAATTTTCACCCCTTCTTTTGCTTCCAATGCCTGATGAAGCCCTTCGCTGTAGCGCCGGCCGCTCATGAGCCTGCCCGTGAATTCATCCACGATCACCACCTGGTTGTTTTTGACAATATAGTCGGTGTCCCGCTTGAACAGGGTATGGGCTTTCAACGCCTGGGTCAGGTGGTGCAGAATTTCAATGTTGGCCGGGTCATATAAGTTGTCCACGTTCAACATTTGTTCTCCCTTTGCAATACCTGCTTCGGTAAGGGAGGCGGTTTTGGATTCTTCATCCAGGGTATAGTCCACATCTTTTTTAAACCCGGGTAAAATGGTGTTCACCTGGGTATATAAATGGGTGGATTTTTCAGTGGGTCCTGAAATGATCAAAGGGGTTCTGGCCTCATCGATGAGAATGGAGTCCACCTCATCCACGATGGCAAAGTTGAGATTGCCCTGGGCCAGGCTTTGTTTTTCAAACTTCATGTTGTCCCGCAGATAATCAAACCCGAACTCATTGTTGGTGCCATAGGTAATATCTGCGCTGTATGCTTCTTTTCTTTCCTGGTCTGTCATGTTATGGAGGATCACACCGGTGCGCAGCCCCAGGAACCGAAAAATCTGGTCCATCCATTCCGCATCCCTGCCGGCCAGATAGTCATTGACCGTCACAATGTGCACCCCTTTGCCGGATAATGCATTCAGGTAGGCGGGCAGGGTGGACATCAATGTTTTTCCCTCCCCGGTTTTCATTTCAGCGATCATGCCATGGTGCAGGGCGATCCCGCCGATAAGCTGTACATCGAAATGGCGCATTTCAAGGGTGCGCACCGATGCTTCCCTGACCAGGGCAAAGGCTTCAGGCAGCAGTGCATCCAGAGGTTCTCCTTTGTTGAACCGTTCTTTGAACGCCATGGTCTGTTCTGCCATGTCTTCATCAGACAGCTGCTGCATAAGGGGTTCAAGATCATTGATTTGATGCACAAGGGGATCCAGCTTCTTCAGCTGCCGGTCATTGCTGGAGCCAAAGACCTTTGTGAAAAAATTAAGTACCATCTATATTTTACCTGCCCTTCTATAATGATAAATTTGCCTTATACGAGAATAACTATAAGCATTAATAAAAAAAAATAAAATTAAAAACAAAAAAAAATTCACAGAGATGGGATTTTTTGTGTAAATGCGGAATACAGCCCTGAAGAAAAATTCAGTTCAGAATATATTTCACCGGATCAACAGGCGCGCCGTTGATGCGTACTTCATAATGCAGATGGGGTCCTGTGCTCTGACCGGTATTGCCCATATGGGCGATCACATCCCCGCGTTTCACCCGCTGGCCGCGTTTGACAAGGATTTTGTTCAGGTGTCCGTACCGGGTCACCCTGCCGTACCCGTGGTCAATGGTAACCAGGTTGCCCAAAAGCGCTTTTCTGGATGCATATGAGATTTTCCCGTCAGCAGTGGCAATGATTTTTGTACCGGTTTTATTGGAAATATCCAGTCCGGCATGAAAATCGCGTTTTCCTGTGAACGGAGATTTTCTGTAACCAAAACCCGAGGTTACCCAGCCTTCCACCGGCCTGATGGAAGGAGTGGAGGCCAGCAGGTTTTTCTTTTTTTCCAGCTCTTTTATCAGATGATCGAAATCAAGGAACTGCTGCTTGACGGTCAAGTCGGTCTGATCAACCTGCTGGTGCATTTCCCGCAGCAGGCTGTTATGTTTTTCATCTAAAGGAAGGTCGTGGTCCAAACTGTCTTCCGGAATACCGCCGATCCCGATAAATCCCTTTGTACTGCCTGATTTTTTTATATCTGCAATGAGGCGTACCTGGTCTTCCAGTCTGTCCAGGGAATCCACCCGGGTTTTGAGATCTTCAATAACTGCGGCAAACTTCTGCAGCTGCTGCCGCTGGGTTTTAATTTCTACTTCCTGGGAAAGGATCACCTGCTGCTGGGTGATGGTATCAAACGAAAGACTGCGCAGTCTGTGATAATCATATCCCAGCCAGCCGATCCCGCCTGCCGCTGCCAGGCCTGCAAAAACCAGAAAGGCTGCCAGCATTTTGTGCAGGGTGATTTCCCTGATGTCGGAACTGGATCCGGAATGAAACCATATTTTGATTCGGTGCTTCATTGTCCTATGTCATACTTGATAACCAGATCCTGTGTCAAGTTAAAATACCGTTACCAAGAAACCATTGCCAAAATGCTGTTGTCAGAACGTCATAGGCAAAAGGTTTATATGAAAGTTATCAACCGTCAGTACTCAGCTAAAAGCTAACAGCTTTGTTGTGCCCCCCAGGGCATGGATGTTTGTATGGAAGTTCCGCTGCCGGCTTCGACCCGTGGCGGGCGGGCACTGTTGTTTTTAATGGAGAATCTGGCTGAGGAAGAATTTGGTTCGCTCGTGCTGGGGATTTTCAAAGAAATCGACCGGGTTGTTTTCTTCTAAAATCATGCCTTCATCCATGAGCATGACCCGCTGGGCAACGGTTTTGGCAAACCCCATTTCATGGGACACCACGATCATGGTCATGCCTTCATCCGACAGCTGCACCATGACATCGAGGACTTCTTTGACCATTTCCGGGTCCAGGGCGGATGTGGGTTCATCAAAGAGCATGACTTTGGGTTTCATGCACAGGCTTCTGGCAATGGCCACCCGCTGCTGCTGGCCCCCTGACAGCTGGCCGGGAAATTTTTTGGCCTGTTCTGCGATCTTGACTTTTTCCAGGTAGAACATGGCAGTTTCTTCTGCTTCTTTTTTGGGGGTCTTGCGCACCCAGATAGGCCCCAGGGTCAGGTTGTCCAGGATGGTGAGGTGGGGGAACAGGTTGAAATGCTGGAACACCATGCCCACTTCGGTGCGGATGATTTCAATATTTTTCAGGTTGTTGGTCAGCTCGATTCCGTCCACGATGATCTTGCCTTTCTGGTGCTCTTCCAGGCGGTTGATGCACCGGATCAATGTGGATTTGCCTGATCCGGACGGTCCGCAGATAACAATTTTTTCCTGCTTTTTGACTTCCAGGTTGATGTTTTTGAGCACATGGAAATCACCAAACCATTTGTTGAGGTCTTTGACTTGAATAATAGGCTCGGTTGCTTCGGTCATGTCTGGTGTATCCGTCATATCTGGTGTATCGGTCATTTCTGTTTCCTAAACTGTTTCTGTTAACTGCGTTGGTCTGTATCCAGTTCCCGTTCCAGTTTTCTGGAAAAATTGGACATGGAAAAACATCCCAGAAAGTACATCAGGGCCACAAACAAATACATTTCAGTGGAAAATCCCATCCATTCCGGGTTCTGGATCACGGTTTTTGAGGTGAGCAGAAAATCATACAAAGCAATGATCACCACAAGAGAAGTGTCCTTGAATGCGGACACCAGCACGCTCAAGGTCGGGGGAATCACGATTTTCAGGGCCTGGGGAAGAATGACCAGGCGCATGGTCTGGTAATAATTGAGTCCCAGTGCTTCTGCTGCCTCGTACTGGCCACTGGCCATGCCCTGAAGTCCCCCGCGCACCACCTCTGCCACATAGGCGGCCGTAAACAGGATAATGGCTGCCTGGGCCCGCAGGATTTTGTTGATGGTGACCCCTTCGGGCAGAAACAAAGGAAAGATGATGGAGGACATGAACAAAAGGCTGATGAGCGGTACCCCCCGGATCAGTTCGATATACCCGATGGACAGATACCGCATCATGGGCAGTTTTGAATCCCTTCCCAGGGCCAGCAGCACCCCTAAAGGATAGGCAGCAGTGAGCCCGAAAACCGACAAAAGCAGGGTCAGGGGCAGTCCCCCCCATTTCATGCTGTCAACAGGGGTCAGGCCCAGTATCCCGCCTTTCATCAGAATGCCCATGGCCACAAGACCGGCAATCCAGGCATATCCCAGTTTTTTGGACCAGTACCGCTTGTTGTTGGAGAAAAACAAAAGGACAAACAGCAGCATGATGGCGGTAAAAGGCCGCCAGTGAAGATCATGCGGGTAAAACCCGAAAAAAATGAACCGCAGGTTTTTCAATACCACTGACCAGCAGGCTCCCGGACATTCCTTGCAGGTCGCACTGTCAGTGAACCACACCGAGTCGATAAAGGCCCATTTGAGAAACGGGGGCATAAATTTGAGCAGAAATGCCAGGACAACCAGGGTTAATATGGAGTTGAACACCCCGTTGAACAGGTTCTCCTTGAGCCAGCCGATTACCCCCCGCTGGACCACAGGCGGTTTCATTCTGTCAATGGCTTTTTTGTCAATGGCAACAATACCCATGTCAGCTATCTTTCCACTAGTTTGGATTTTTTATTGTACCAGTTCATGAACACGGAGGTGGAAATACTGAAGATCAGGTAGCATCCCATGATCATGGCCACGCCTTCGATGGACTGACCGGTCTGGTTGATGGTGGTGTTGGCCACGGAAACAAAATCCGGAAACCCGATGGCAATGGCCAGAGACGAATTTTTGGTCAGATTGAGCATCTGGCTGGTCAAGGGCGGTATGATGATGCGCAGCGCCTGGGGCAGTATCACCAGGTTCAGGATATGGTTTTTTTTCAGCCCGACGGACATGGCTGCCTCGGTCTGGCCCCGGCTGACCGCCTGGATCCCGGCCCGCACCGCTTCGGCCACAAACGCGGAGGTGTAGATCACCAGCCCGAGAAGCAAGGCAATGAATTCCGGGGAAAGCATGATGCCGCCGGTAAAATTAAACCCGGTGAGTGACGGAACATCCATCTCCACCGGCGAACCGGACAGTATCCACACAAGCAGGGGCAGCCCCAGGGAAAGCCCCAGAAATGACCACAGCACCGGAAAATCCTTCCCTGTGTCGAATTTGCGTTTTTTTGCCCAGCGCTTGATCCCGAAGGAAATGGCCAGGCCGGCAATCAGGGCCAGGATCATATAAAAATACGCCGGGTGAGATGCCGGCACTGCCATGGCCACCCCCCGGTTGCAGATGAACAGGCCGGCAAAGGGATGCAGAGCCTGTCTGGGGGAAGGAAAGGTTTCATAAAACAGGGCATACCAGAAAAACAGCTGCAGCAGCACCGGAATATTCTGCATCACCTCGATGTAGATCATGGCCATTTTTTTCACCAGCCAGTTGGTGGACAGCCGTGCCACCCCCACAAAAAGTCCGATGATCAGGCACAGGACAATGCCGATAAAAGATACCTTCAGGGTGTTGAGTGCTCCCACCAGCAGGGCCCTGCCATAGGAATCTGAAGCAGAATACGGAATGACGCTTTCACCGATTTCAAAGGCTGCCTCGGATTGTAAAAACCCGAATCCCGAGGCAATGGATTGTTTTTCAAGGTTGGATACCGTGTTGCTCACCAGATACCAGGCCAGCAGCCCCACCATCAGAAAGGTGATTACCTGGTATCCTATGGCCCGTTTTCCCGGATCCAGCCAGAATGGTACTTTGTTATCTGAAATATGTGTGGCCATGGTAAGGGCATATTTTGGGGTTGTTATGATCGGGGTGCCCCGGATGTCCGGGGCACCCCGGTTTCAGGGTAAACAGGGTTATCTATCTGAGGGGGGATGCGTACATCAACCCGCCGTTCGTCCACAGGGCGTTGAGGCCGCGGGGAAGTCCAAGAGCGGTATCAGGTCCGACGTTGCGTTCAAATATCTCGCCGTAGTTGCCCACCTGTTTGATAATATTATAGGCCCATTTGTTGTCCAGGCCCAGCAGTTCTCCCAATCCCGGGGTGACCCCTAAGAAGCGCTTGATGCCGGGATTGTCAGAGTCAAGCATCTTGTCGATGTTTTCAGAGGTGATGCCGAATTCTTCCGCCTGGATCAGGGCCATCATGACCCAGTTGACAATATCATACCACTGGTCATCCCCGTGCCGCACAACCGGGGCCAGCGGTTCTTTGGAGATGACTTCCGGCAGAAGCTCATAATCAGCCGGGTTGGGCGCCACAGATCTCTGGGCAGCCAACTGGGACATATCAGATGTCAGGGTGTCACACCGGCCGGCGAAAAATGCTTTGTTCAGTTCTGCCGTGTTTTCAATGACCACAGGGTTCCATTTCATGTCATTGGCCCTGAAATAATCTGCTGCATTCATCTCCGTGGTGGTGCCGGGCAGTACACATACAGTGGCACCTTCCAGTTCTTTGGCACTTTTAACACCCAGGGCCTTGGGTATCAGAAATCCCTGGCCGTCGTAATAATTGGGCTGGACGAAATTAAGACCGGATTTGGTTTCCCGGGACAGGGTCTGGGTGGTGTTCCGGCACAGCACGTCAATCTCTTTGGACTGGAGTGCCGGCAGGCGCTGGACAGCGGTGAGTGCGGAGAATTTCACCTTGGATGCATCGCCGAATACGGCAGCGGCAACCGCTTTGGCCGTGTCCACATCCAGTCCTTTCCACACGCCTTTGTCATCAGGCATGCTGAATCCAAAAACCCCGCCGTTGACACCGGCTTTGACATATCCTCTGGCTTTGACATCCTCCAGTGTACCGGCCATGGCCATGGCGGCCATCGCTAAAAAACTGATACAGGCAACAAAAATTTTACAGGTTTTCATGAATACTGCCCTCCTTGTTTTAAGATTAACATACATGGTGAATACGGTATAAACCATCTCCACACTATTAACACACCAATAATATTTAGCAAGAATTTTTCAGGTATGGCAACTATTTTCTTTTTGGGTAAAATTTGGGTAAAACCCGGTGCTGTCTGTTGAACGAAAAGAAAAAAAAGGGTAAAATATCCAGATGAAAAAAATATCAAAAGTTTTTCGGGAGCCGGTTAATGCCATTTCCCATATGGCGGGCAGCCTGGCTTCCATTGTTGCACTCACCCTGATGGTGGTATTTGCAGCCGTCAGAGCAGATGCCTGGCATGTGGTTTCCTTTGCGGTTTTCGGCACCACCCTGGTTTTCATGTATACGGCCAGTTTTCTTTACCATGGCCTGCGCCTGTCGGAAAAAAGCCTTCTGGTGCTGCGCCGCATCGACCACATCATGATTTTTATGCTCATTGCCGGATCCTATACCCCCTTGTGCCTGGTCCCTCTGCGCGGTCCCTGGGGCTGGAGCCTTTTTTGCACCATCTGGGGAATCGCCCTGGCGGGCACCTTGTTGAAAGTATACAAAAAAAACCTTCCCCGGTGGATATCCACTTTCATTTACCTTGGCATGGGCTGGCTGTGCGTGGTTGCGATATATCCTCTGGTGCAGATCCTGGAACCGGCACCGCTGCTGTGGCTGGCCCTGGGAGGTTTTTTTTACAGCTTCGGTGCCTTGGTGTATTCTGTGAAAAAACCCGATCCCTTCCCCGGGGTCTTCGGTTTCCATGAAATATGGCATATCTTTGTGCTGCTGGGCAGCGCCTGCCACTTCTGGCTGGTTTTCAGATATCTGATGTACATGTGACCTGGCAGGGCAGCCGCATGTGACTGAATTTTGTTCGGTTGATTGGCGCCCGCTCCGTGCGGGTGCCTTATGCCCGGCCCGAGATTGGTATCTGACGGTAAAACATACCTGTGAGCCGCTGGCTGTGTTCGGTGAACGGACCGTCAGGTCCGGAGGGGCCTGGCAGAACGTTCAGAAGATCAGATAAATAGCCGGCTGATCAGTCTCTTACCAAAAATTGTAACGGTAACCGGCCCCGCAGGCCCTCGGGACGGGCACAGGACACAGCCAGCGGCGGGCATAGCAAATTTTGGGGTGACATTTGGCCCTGGTATGCTTATGGTAGGAAAGGGATAATGATAAAAGGAGCTTTTCATGCAGATTTCCGATGTCCATAAACTTACTGACATGCGCCATTTGAACCTGTTTTCCGTGCACTACCAGGACAAGACAGGCAAAGACAAAATCTGGACCTATGCATCCCGTTCCCGCCTGGACAATCCCCGGGACAAGACAGACAACCTGCCTGATGCCGTGGTGGTGGTGCCGTTTCACATTACAGAAAAAAAGCTGGTTATAATAAAGGAATTCAAGGTGGTGCTGGGCGGTTACCAGTATGGGTTTCCTGCCGGACTTCTGGATCCCGGCGAAGATGTGCAGCAGGCAGGAAAACGCGAATTGTTCGAAGAAACCGGGCTGGATCTGATCCGGGTTGTGGACCAGAGCCCTGCTGTATATTCTTCTTCCGGCATGACCGATGAGGCGGTAAGCCTGTTGTATGCACAGTGTGATGGATCGCCCACCAGCGCCCATACCGAAGATTCAGAAGATATCCAGGTACAGATGCTGTCCCGGGATCAGGCAGGCCGGCTCTTATCAGAACCCCATGCCCTGTTTGATGTCAAAACCTGGATAGTGCTGCACACCTTTGCATCCCACGGCGTTTTTTAGGAACCAATACCAGTGTTTTCCAATTTCATATTTTTTCTGGTGGCCCTGATCATTTATGCCACCTCGGATCTGGTGGACCAGGCTGCGGTTCATGATCCCTCAGGATGGATTTACAGCCTGATGCTCGGGATTTTGTTCGTTCTGATCTGTCATCTGAATTTTAAATACATCATCCTCAGGGCACGGGGACGGTCCTTTGCCAGAACAGACCATGCCATTTCCGCAGCCACTTCCAGGCTGTCGGTTCTGGCACTGGTGGTGTTTGCAGCCAATATTTACGTATACCGGCTTAATGCCGCATTTTCCCACATAAAGCTGTTCCAGGTGATTCCCACCCTGGAGGCGGTCTTGTTTCTGGGGTTGTTTGTGGTGTATCTTGTCATTGTCTGGAATGCCGCCTACAAGGCCCAGAAAGAGGTATATCTGCAGGATGTTTCCAGGCGCAATTTTATTGTGTCCAATCTTTCTTTTTCCCTGCCTGCGCTGCTGCCATGGTTTTTTCTTTCTTTGTTTGCCGATCTGATCCGGTTGTTTCCCTATGGGCCTGTTGCACAATTTTTTACCAGTCCTGCCGGAGAAATAGGGTATATCCTGGTGTTTTTGTGTGCGATTGCCGTGTTCGGTCCTGTACTCATCAAAACCATGTGGAAATGCCGGCCCATGGAACCGGGTATCGCCAGATCCCGGATCGAAGCGGTGTGTGCAAAAGCCGGGCTGAAATATGCTGATATCTTGAAATGGGAACTGTTTGGCGGATCCATGATAACCGCAGGGGTCATGGGGCTTGTGGGCCGGTTCCGGTATATCCTGGTCACCCCGGCCCTGGTGAATTCTCTTAATGAAGAAGAGATGGAGGCGGTGATGCTTCATGAGATCGGCCATGTCCACCACCACCACATGCTGTTTTATCTGTTGTTTTTTGCAGGATTCATTGCCTGTAATTTTGTTTTTTTTGAACCGATGATGCTTCTGCTTTTTATTGCCGAGCCTTTCTACCAGGTATTCACCTTTCTGGGCGTTGAAAAAAGCCAGGCCCATCCAGTGATGATATGTGTGTTCCTCATCACTTTTTTTATTGCCTATTTCCGGTTTGGTTTCGGGCTGTTCATGCGCAATTTTGAGCGCCAGGCAGATATTCATATGTACCGGTTTTATCCGGATGCAGCGCCTTTGATCCGCACATTTTACAAGATCGCCACCCTGGGCCGGCAGGCCATGGACAGGCCCAACTGGCACCATTTCAGCATTGCCCAGCGCATAGGATTTTTAGAAAAATGCCAGAAAAACCCGGCCCTGATAGACTGGCATCACCGCCGGATCAAACACATGATCGCAGGGTTTGTTCTGGTGCTGGCCGGGGTGTTCTGGGCAGGCTACAGCCTCAATTACGGACGGTTGCAGCCGGCATTTGAAAATTTTATTGCCGGACACCTGCTTTTCCAGCAGATGGAGGTGGAACCTGAAAATGCGGATCTGTATGTGTTTGTAGGCGATTATTATTATAACAAAAAAGAATTTTCCAGGGCCGAAGATGCCTGGGAAAACGTGCTGCGTATTGACAAAGACAATGTCCATGCCCTCAACAACCTGGCCTGGCTGTATGCCACCTGCCCGGATGAACAGGTCCGCGATTATGAAAAGGCCCTGGAACTGGCATCACAGGCCCTGGCAATTTCCAGAGAGCCCTTTATCCTGGATACCTATGCCGAGGCCCTGTTTGTCAACAACCGGGTGCCGGAGGCTGTGGCTGCGGCAAAACAGGCCCTGGCCCTGGCCGGAGACAGGCAGTCCTATTACCGGGACCAGGTGGAGCGGTTTGAAGAACACGCCCGGGCACTGTGACAAGATCACTGCAAAGACACAAACCCTGTATCGGACAGCTTTACATTGATTTTCTTTTCTAAAACCACGAAGGATACGAAGCGCACGAAGATGCCCTTTCTTCGTGCGCTTCGTGGTGTAATAAATTGATGTAAAGTCTACAGCCTGATGGGCAAAAACACCATTCCGGCGGCCTGGTGAACGGTTCTTGTGATCATGCGGCCGGTCTGGGATGCCACAATCCGGGCCATGGTATCCTGCAGGGAAATCAGCTTGCCGAAAAGGCGTTCAAAACTCAGATTCCGCACTGGTCCGGCGCACTGGTTGGTTGCCAGAAACAGGGTGCCGTCCGCATCTTTTCTATGGGACAGCCGCCATACCAGGATTTCAATGTTTCTGGCGCTGTTGTACAGGTTCTGGGCATCTAAAAAATCCAAAATGTACAATTCGCATTTTCCGGCATAGGATTTGTGGATCATGGTATACAGCCCCAGAACAACGGCGTATACCCGGTCTCCTGTATACGCCGGATCAAATCCCAGCAAAAGCATATCCATTTCCTGTGCAGCTTCCGGAGCACTGGAAAACAGGGGCGGCGGACATTGGAATATCTGATTTATCCGGGAATCTATGGTGGCACCCGGGGTCTTTAAAAGCTCTGTGGAATTCATGTTATAGAGCTTTTCCGTCAGGGTTTTGAGCAAAGACACCGCCTGTTCCAGATGGATATTTGCCGTTGTATCCATGTCGGTTTTGGCCAGATCCTGTAGTTTGAAATCTGAAGAGGAGGTGCATCCGCTCATCAGGCAGAGAACCAGAAAAACAAAAACACCGGTAACCGCCTTAACCGCCTTAACTGGCTTAACTGGCGTTTCCTGCTTTGTATTCCTGCACAGCCTGGTGCATGGTTTTAACAGCCAGCTGAATGCAATGGTGCTTTTTTTCAGGTATGTTTTCAAGCCGTTTAAACACATCTCCGTCGTTAATGGCCAGTGCATGGTCAATGGGTCGGCCTTTGATCAGGTCCACCACTGCCATGGCAGCGGAAATTGCACCGGCGCATCCGGTGATCTCATAGCGGACATCCTGCACAATATTGTTGTCATCCACTTTCAGGTAGACTTTCATGATATCGCCGCAGGACCCGACTTTTTCAGATACCTGGCTGGCATCCTGGATAAAGCCCATGTATTTTTTTTCAAGAAAGTAGGTGATTGCCGGGTCTGCGTATCCTGCTTCAGACAGCATTTTGCGCTGGGAATTTATGGTATCGGTTTCAGTGGTCACGTATGGGGGTTCCTTAAAATTTGTTTATACATCAGTACCATGGTGTGTGTGTGGATTATAATCCGTGTCATAAAATAACGAAATTTGCTTTGATGTCAAGAAAAATGCATGAAGGGTGAAATATCCCCTGAATTAGTACTTGTTAATCTAAACAATTATGGTATGCTGAAAATGATTATTTCAGCTGGCGGACCATTTAAGCTAAGTTCCCGATACCATGGAACGGTTGATTGAGCGCAATATAGATTTTCATTATCATCTTGGCATACAGAAAAAAAGGAGATCCCGTCATGAAAGAGTTAATCAAATACATTGCCCAGTCACTGGTTGATGATCCGGAAAAAGTGGATGTCCAGGAAATCAAGGCCCAGCAGACACTTGTTCTGGAGCTTCGGGTCGCAAAAGAAGATCTTGGAAAAGTCATCGGTAAAAAAGGCAGAACCGCCCAGGCCATGCGCACCATCCTTTCCTGCGCCTCAGCCAAAGAACAAAAACGCGTCATCCTGGAGATCGTGGAGTAGGTCAAAGCGGCGCAGGTCCGGGCGTAAAGCTAAAACCGGCCCAGCACCTTTTTTGCCTCATCCGCCCCCTGGAAGTCTTTTTGCAGTGCCAGGGCTTTTTTCAGGGCTGTTTCCGCCCCGGCATAATTGCCCTGTTTATTGTAGGCCAGCCCCAGGTGGTAATGAAAAATCGGATTGTCCGGTTCTTTTTCCACACAGGCTTCAAACTCTGCTATGGCAGAATCATACAATTGTTTTTTATAATATACCCAGCCCAGGGTGTCCATGATGGCCGGCAGCCTTCCCATCCGCTCTTTGGCCTGGCGGGCCAGATCCAGGGCCTTGTTCAATTCCTTGTCCTGCTCCGCATATAAAAACGCCAGATTGTTCACCGCCGGAATATAATCCGGGTCGATATCCAGTGCTTTTTTGTAATGTTCCTCTGCCAGGTCAATTTTTTCCAGCTGTTCATACAAGGTCCCCAGAAGGCTGTGGGGGGACGGCTGGTCCGGTCTCTTTTCCGTCAGGGTTTTGTACAGTGCCACTGTTTCATCGGTCTTGCCCTGGCTGCGGTAAATCCCTGCCAGGGTAAGGTAGGGGGTAATATGCCCGGGGTTTTTTTCAATGGATTGTCTGAGCATGGCCATGCCCTGGTCCAGGCGGCCGTCAGCCAGCAGAAGATTGCCCTTGAGATTGAAGACCACCGAACTGACCACCGGGATATCCCCGGTTTTTTTCAGGTGGGCATCACAGCGCTTGATGGCTGCCTCATACTGCTTTTGTGATGCAAGCACCCCGATGAGGTTGGTAAACACATCCATGAGGTTGGGGTTCAGGGCCAGAGCCTTGTCAAAATTTTCCAGGGCCGCATCCGGGTTTTTCTGGATCCGGTGCAGCACCCCGAGCTTGAAATAAGCAGACGGGTTGTCAGGGGCCCGGGCAACCAGATTTTCAAACACAGGTCTGGCTGCAGTATATTCCTGCCTGGCCATTGCAATGTCGCCCATAAGCAGATTGGCATCATAATGCCCGGGTATTTTTGCCAGCACTTTTTTGGTGTTTTCTTCAGCAAGGAACAGATCGCCCTGGCGGAAATACACGGTTGCCATCATCAGCTGTGCCTGCAGAAGGTCCGGGTTTTTTTCAAGTGCTTTGGAAAGAAAGGGTACGGCCTGGTTGAAGTCTTTTTTTTCAAAAAAGGCTGATCCCAGAAGAAAATTATACTGGTCTGATTCCGGCTCATCCTTTAGAAGTTCCTGAAAAATTTTAATGGCAGGGTCGTAATCTTTTCCGGCAGCCAGTATTTTGGCTTTGAGCAGCTTTGTGCGCTGGTAATCGGGCCGCTGTTCCAGGATTTCATCTGCCAGTGATTCTGCATCTGCCAGCTGTTTGTTGGAAAAATAAAAATCTGCATAGGCATTTTTAACCGCAAAATTATCAGGCTCAAGTGCCAGGGCCTTTTTGATGTGGATTTCTGCCGCTTCTTTTTTGCCCTGGCTGTTCAATAGTTTTGCCAGCACCATATGGGGATTGATGTTTTCCGGATCAATATCAATGGCAGCTTGAAATTTTTTTTCCGCTGCATCCAGTTTTCCCTGGGCTGCATAAAAATTGCCTGCAATCAAAAGCGGTTCCACTGCATCCGGTTTTTTTGCAATCAGGCTGTCAAGGACATTTTGGGCCGCATCCAGGTTTTTTCGGGACAGGTGAAATTCAAACAAAGCCCTGTAAATGCCTGTGTTGTCCGAGTCAATGGCCAGGGCCTGTTCAAGGCTGTTTTCAGCCTGGTCCGGGTCGTTCTGGGCCATATGGATTTTTGCCAGCACCATATGGGCTTTGGCCTGGTTTTTGTCAATTTCCAATATCTTGTGGTACACCGCTTTTACCGCATCCAGGTCCCGGGCTTCCGCCCCGAGGATGCCGGCATGCAGGTAAAGGGCCTGGATGTTTTCAGGCTCTTTTTCCAGCACTGTCTCCACCCTTCTTTTTGCTTTTTCCCGCTGCTGGGACAAAAGATAAAAAGATGCGGTCTGCAGCTTATATTCCATGTTTTCAGGATCCAGCTGTTCAAGTCTTAAAAACTGTTTGAACGCTGCCTGGGCATCCCCGAGATTCACATGGATTCTGGACAGAAGATCCCGGGCTTCCAAATCGTCGGGGGCAAGCTGGACAGCGTTCTGGAGCTGAATTTTTGCCTTTTCATATTCCTGGTTTTCAAAATATGCCAGCCCGTCTTCATACAGAGCCTGTGCTTTTTTTTCATCAGAGGAACACCCTGAAACCATTGCTGCCATGACAATAAGAAAAACACAGAATGCCGTGGATAAACGTGTCATTATTCTTAACTCCTGAATCAATATTATAGTTGATATCCCCGGAACCTGCGGTACCACACAGTCCCTAAAAAAAGGCCTGCCGCAGCGCCCAGGCTGTTCAATAAAATATCCAGAATCCCCCCGTAACGGCCTGGAACAAAACTTTGGTAAAATTCGTCCATACACCCGTACCCAATGGTAATCAGAATGCTCAAAACAATGGCTTTGCGCAGCAATAAACCGCTGGAGACAAATGCATATAACCACAGAAAAGCAAGGCTGCCGTATAACGGGATATGCAGAAGATTCTGAAGGCCCGGATCAAGATTTGTCAAAAATGCAATATTATCGGGTCCCCCGTCCATGGGAACCGAAGACAAAATAAAAATAAGAATCATCAAGCCTGTGGGTGGAATAAAGTATTTTTTCAAAGTTTATTTCTCTGGCGATAACTATGGGCAGATAAAACAGTTCTTTCCATATCTATTGTTTTAAATTCAAATGGATGCTGATTGCCTGATCAATACGTTTTATCTCATTGCAATCCACCATTCCAATTAATTTGATCAATCTGGCTTTGTCAATGGTTCTGATCTGATCTGTCTTTGCTTTGGAATTTTTTTCCAACTGTGTTGTTTCTTTGGGAAGATAGACTTCAAAGGGGTATATTTTATTCACATTTCTTGAAGTAACCGGGATTATGGTTACTGTACCGGAATATTTATTGTTTATGTCATTGAAAACTACAATTACCGGTCTTGTTTTGGAGATTTCATGTCCGTTCCCATAATACCCTCCTGATGGCAGCTTCATGTTCTTTATTATGTGCATTCAAAGTGCGCATTGTCAAGAGGCGTTTTGTGATTCCGTAAGCATGGCCTTAAGCTGGGTGCGCCAGTGGACCGGGGAGACATCCAGGGCCTGCAGGGTGGCGGTTTTGTCCAGAACACTGTACATGGGCCTTTTGGCCGGGGTGGGAAAGGCGGCAGCAGGCACCGGCAGTATGGGGATGGCGGCTTTGATCAGGCCCAGGTCCAAAGCCATCTCCTGGATGGCAACGGCAAAATCATACCACGAGGCCACGCCGGCATCGGTCCAGTGAAAGATGCCGGACAGATTTCTGCGGGCAGCCTGCCACACAATATCGGCCAGGCCCCTGGCCCGGGTGGGGGTGCCGATCTGTTCATCGATCACGGTGAGGGCAGGTTTTTCATTCATGAGCCGGAGCATGGTTTTGACAAAATTGGCCCCATGGGCCGAGTACAGCCAGGCAGTGCGGATGATCAGGGGGGTGTCCAGGGTTTCCAGCACAGCCTGTTCCCCCCTGAGTTTGGTCCGGCCGTATTCAGATATCGGGTATGGCGGATCTTGGGGCAGCCAGGGTTTGTGGTTTTTGCCGCTGAACACAAAATCCGTGGAGATGTGGACCAGGCGGATGCGGTTTTTGCGGCACAACACTGCGATTTCCCGGACAGCCAGGTGGTTGATGCGGTCGGCCAGGGCCGATTCGGATTCCGCCTTGTCCACGGCTGTATAGGCGGCGGCATTGATGATGCAGTCCGGGGTGGCCGCTTTAATGCACTGATGGATGCTGTCTGATCTGGTGAAATCCACTTTGGGAAAATCACACAAGGTCAGATCGATGCCGGCCGGACATGTGCGCTGCAGTTCCCATCCCAGCTGGCCGTTTGATCCCAGAACAAGGACTTTCATCGTGTTTTTTCCAGAAGGTTCAAAAGGTATTGGCCATAACCGTTCTTTTTCATGGGCTGTGCAGTTTTTTCCAATTTTTCAGCTGTGATCAGTTTCATGCGATAGGCAATTTCTTCAGGGCAGGCAATCTTCAGGCCCTGGCGGTCTTCCACAACCTTGATAAAAGTGGCTGCATCCAGCAGAGATTCATGGGTGCCGGTATCCAGCCAGGCCGTGCCCCGGGAGAACAGTTCCACGGTCAGGGTGCCTTGTTCCAGATAGATTTTGTTTACATCGGTGATTTCCAGCTCTCCTCTGGCAGACGGGGTGATCTGCCCGGCAATATCGATCACTGCATTGTCATAAAAATACAGACCGGTTGCTGCGTAGTTGGATTTGGGACTTTCCGGTTTTTCTTCCAGGCTGGTGACACAGCCGGTATCGTCAAATCCCACCACACCGTAGCGCTGGGGGTCTTTCACATAATATCCGAATATGGTGGCGCCATGTTCCTGTTTTGCGATGGACTGGAGCCGGTCAGACAGCCCTTCCCCGTAAAAGATATTGTCCCCCAGGATCAGGGTGACCGGGTCTTTGCCCACAAAATCCCGTCCAATGATAAATGCCTGGGCCAGGCCGTCCGGAGAGGGCTGGACCGCGTATTCCAGTTCGATCCCCCACTGGGAGCCATCCCCCAGCAGGTGCTTGAAGTTGTCCAGGTCGTGGGGGGTGGTGATGAGCAAAATCTGTGTGATACCGGAGAGCATGAGGGTTGATAGAGGATAATAGATCATGGGTTTGTCATACACCGGCATGAGCTGCTTGCTCACCGAATAGGTCAAAGGATACAGCCGGGTGCCGGACCCGCCGGCCAGGATGATGCCTTTGCGCCTGATGTGATTCGAATGTGTTTCTGAGGGACGGGATTTCATGCGAATGCCTCCGGGGTTTCAAGTTCATCCTCCGGACCACCCCGGAGACCCAGCAGCTCAGTTGTCATGCGAACACCTCCGCGGTTTCCAGGGGCAGGCCGGCACTGTCCTTTTGGGAGAGAACAGGGGGTTCATGTCCGGTCAGGGGCCAGTCGATGCCGATGGACGGATCGTTCCAGAGCAGGGTGCGCTCATGCTCCGGTGCATAGTAATCCGTACATTTATAGGTGAATTCCGCTTCAGGGCTCATCACGTAAAACCCGTGGGCAAATCCCGGAGGGATCCAGAGCATGTGTTTGTTTTCAGCCGACAGAATGGTACCGGTCCATCTGCCGAAAAACGAAGAGGATTTTCTGATATCCACAGCCACATCAAACACCTCCCCGGACACCACCCGGACCAGTTTGCCCTGGGGCTGTCGGATCTGGTAATGCAGCCCCCGCAATGTACCCTGATTGGATTTGCTGTGGTTGTCCTGCACAAAGGCGGCCGCACCGATCTGTTTCTGAAAGACATCCTGCCGGAAGGTTTCCATGAAAAACCCCCGATGGTCGCCGAACACTTTGGGCGTTATCAGCACAACATCAGGAATATCCAGTCGTGTAAATATCATTATAGTCCTGCTTACTTTTCATTCAAAGTTTTTCTGCCAGCGCATGATATCGTTTCCCGCCTGCAGTGTCAACGCTTTAACAACCGGCTTATCTGGTCAGCCACCCGGGCGGCCAGGGTGTCCTGGTCGGCATGGGCCGAGTACCCGGTGAGTTGGTGTATGGCAGCCTTTGCAGGGGGGCGATTAATTGGGGACAGACCAAATTTGGGGTCTGACCCGGCTACATTCCTTTATATAATCACAAGTCCTTTGACATAAGAAAAATGGGCATCTTTTGTAAACAGCTTCAGGCCGTGTTGAAAGGCGGCAGCCGCAATCCAGATACCATTGGTTGGAATGGGTGTGCCGGCTTTTTTTAGACTGGATAATATTTCTGCATAATAATCAGCAGTAATAATATCCACAGGATATAAAACGACCCGGGGAGAATCCAGGAAAAATTCAAGTTCTGTGTGATTTTCCAACTCCTTTGATCCTGCCTTGAATCCGGAATACAGTTCACCGATACTGATAACGGAGATGCCGATAGAATCGACTTTTTTTAAAAGACCGGTGATGTAATGATCCCCACGCATGGCATGGGAATAAATATTGGTATCGATCAGGATTTTTTTCATTTCCAGATTTCCGGATCAATACTTCTTTCTTCATCAATTTTTGCCTGGATGGCTTCAAAGTCCTGCTGGGACCATTTGCCGAACAAAGAATCAAGATCATCATATCTGCGGGTAAATTTTTTCTCTTTTTTCATCCCTACACGGATTTCAATCAAATCAAGCAGCAGCTGATTGAGGCTTTTGTTTTCTTTTGATGCGATTTCCTTGAGTTTCAAGGCTACATCCGGCGCTATACCTCGGACTGTTATTGCTTTCATTGCGCCCTCCTGATCATGCTTTCATTTTTTGAAATCAAATTGTAATCAGATAGTGATGTCATGTCAAGATTATTCGGTTCGGCGCTTTCCTGTTCCAAAAGTTTTTTATCACATCCGGCTTATCTGGTCAGCCACGCGGCCGGCGGTAATCCACGTTGGAAGGCCGGTGAAGGGTGACCAGGCCGTATTGTTTCTTTTCGCACCCGTAATCCAGATAAACAGCCTGTGCCTGGATGCGATCTTTGGCCATTTCCAGGGAATCGATCATGATGTTGCCCACCAGGGTGATCTTTTCATCTGCTTTCATTAGGCAAAGCGTTCTTTGCGCTGCAGGGCGCCGTCAAATTCAAAAGAAACCTTGATATGAGACAATATGAATTTCATGGCCTGTTCAACAGCTTCAAAAAGGGTGTCGGTGATCTGCCGGTCATCAATGATGGTGACAGGTGTTTTAAATCGGAACGCTATATCTTTTGGCAGACGTACTGCCTGACTGCGATTGCTTTTAAAAAGTTTTGTTTTTACGCACGTCATATTCATACCCTCCTGCTTTTTTACCTAACCCCTTTTTCCATACCTTCGGTGCCGAGAGGATGCAGCAGGTGCACGGTGTTGTTTATTTTGGCGACACCATACGTAATTATATTCTTTATGAATGGTGAATTATGTGCAGAAATTAAGTATGATGTCCCCTTAATTCCATTGTCCTTCTTGTCCTTCGCGATCTTCGTGGTAAAACCGCTTTTCTTCCACAAAGTTTCAAGTATCGGATGAACAGATTCTTTGAATGGGTTTACGATGGTATCGAGCGCTATTCGCATGGGTCATCATCATACAGTTCTTTACGGGTCCAGTTTTTGGAACCGGTCACTGTCTGGTTCTTGATCCTGGCCAAAACGTAGTATGTTGGGGTCGGACCCGGATAAGTCCTTTTAATTGTTGGAAATGTGGTCAAAAAAAAGCGATTTTTGGTGCTTAGAGTGACTTTTTTTGCTTTCGGTGACCTGGGCTTTTTTTTCTTTGATATGGCAGACGCCGTAAAATGTCAGATTCGCATGCCATGTTTTTTTATTTTTAGAATTATGTATAGTGTTTTTATAATGCCTTAAACCATCAGTATCCGGTTGCATACATCTTTTATTGCTGACAGATACAACGGGCATTTTCTATAAATTTCCGCTGCCTGCTCCTCGTTATAGGTATGGGACAGTAAATTCCTGGATTGAATCATTTCCAGAAATATATCCTCCTGTTCGATAACCGAGAGGGCAAAGGCTTCTTTAAATACCAGGCGGGGAGAAACCGCACGGATGCCATGAATGTCTTCCAGAAATATTTTAAGGGTCTTCCACAGCAGCTCATATGTGAATTCGAAACGCTGGATGGTAGCATCCATAACAATTGAGGATTCTGGTTCCTGGAGGGCCTCTTCAAAGCGTTTAACCGCCTTGTTCAGATTCATCAGGCTTTTTTCCAGCTTGTCTGAATTCATATATCCAGCTCCTTTGTATGTTTCAATGCAGACTCTTTAAACCCTTCATCAACGGTGTTGAAATCCACAACATCGATTTTTAATAATGTGGGAATATGTTCCAGTCTTTCCTGTATTGCCAGCCATTGCTTCCCCGATATCCGTGTATTTGACAATATGCCGATATCGATATCAGATTTTTCATCGCACATTCCTCTGGCACGGGACCCAAATAGAAACACGCGGCAGCGGCCTTTTAATTCACTTTTGATGACTGCTGCTGCCTGTGTGTAGATTTCTTCGGTTTTCATAATTAATTGGAATTAATTGGGGTCAGATCCCATTTGATTTCATGTTTTATGTTGGGGTCGAACCCGGATAAGTTTTTTTAATTTTGAAATATCAGCCAGATCCCATTTTTTTTAACCGCGGATCAAAAGCCAAAGGCTGTGGTTCTCCGATCTTTATTTTTTTGAATTCCGGATGGTAAATATTGACAAGGTAATTGTAACCGTCGGGCATTATCACGCTCGGCACTCTTAAAATGGCTGAAAGACCTTCTTTAATCCAATGATCGCCTATGCCTTGAGAAACCTTTGAAATGGGTCTTTCATCCCAGCCGTCAATCATATGCGCATTGGCAATAAAATGGGAATCAAAAACAAGTGATACATAAACATAATCTGCCAGCAGCGTATATGACGGAAGATGCACTAAAATTTCAAGAGCACATAAGGCCAGGGAGTCTGATGTATAAACAACAGGCACCCCTTTGCTGTTCCACCGCCCACCATAAAGCCGTGCCCCTTCACCATCGAACGCAGAACCCCAGTATTTGTTTTTTACCACGCGATAAGAAATAGTGTCCATCAGCAGAACACACCGTATTCAATACGCCCCAGCAGGTCTTCAACTTCCCTTGCCCCAATCTCTGTTGCAGCATATTCAAGGGGTGGAATATCCCCTAATCCGTAGGCATCTTCCTTCAGCCATTTTCTTGCCAGTTCGGCACTCTTAAAAACACCCAGGGCCTTTTCGAAAAGACGCTGCAGCCGGAGAAGTCTTTCAGATTCTTCAAATGAAAATTTCCCTCTTTTCTTTCTAAGGGCTAAGGTGCTTTTTGGAATTCTGATATATTTTGCAAGGTCTTTGTCCGGCAGGGCCAAGCTTTCTTGAAGTTTTTTGAAATCTGAGATCGGCAAACCATCCTCTATTGATTGAATCAATTGGGTAAGGGTTGGTTCCGGGCCTGTTACATTTTGTGATGTCATGATGAAAACTCCCGGCAGAAGATTAGTCTAATTCTAATCTTATGATATTACAACAATAGACCCACGTCAAATATTATATTGGAAACAATTGGAAAACAATGAAAACAATTGGGGTCAGACCCCATGTAATCCTTCAAACCAGTCATTCCAGGATTGATTTGCCGGTACGATAACCCTCATTGTCGTTATTGTGGAAAGTGGGTGTTTTTGTTTTCGTGGTGGGGGGGCTTTTGCAGGGCATAGCTCCGCTCCTTCGGTTACATACTTGCCTCTATCCAAGGATGCCCGAAATGCCAATTCCTAACCCGTATATTAACATCATCTTCATAATATTTTCAATAATACCGGTTTTATATTTCTGAAATGGGTCTTGGGCAAGTGTCTGGCTTCGAAAATTCCAGTATTGTTGAAATATCCGTACTGGTCATGAAATGGATGTCTCCCAGCGGCTCCACCAGAAGGATGTTGTCATTGTCAGCCACCACCACAAGATCCGGTTTTGTGTCGAACAGCACCCTTTCATAGGCGATCATCACATTGCCGGTCTGCTGGGCATGGGTGTCGCTGCCCACCCCAAAGGTGGATGCATTCAATTGGGGTCTGACCCCATTTAATTCTGACGACAAAGATGTTGATTTTATAAATAAAAGTATCTAAAATCCTTGTACAGGGAATCGGGAAAATCAGCCGAGATCCAGAACTTCTGAATGCAATACATCCGCCAGGTGTTGGCGGGTGAGGAGTTGAGCGTATGGGTGAGCTTGCAGAAAAAGTGTCAATCCTTGAAGAAATTGTTCAGAAAGTGGCTTACAGTCAACTTGAAACCAATATGTCTCTGAACCGGCTTTCTAAAGAAATGCGTGAGTTCAAGGATGAAATGCGTGAGTTCAAGAATGAAATGTCTGAATATAAGGAGTGGAGCAAAAAACAGATTGAAGCCACAAACAAACGCACGGAAGCTACAAACAAAACTACGGAAGCCATAAAAAAACGCACGGATGCCTTTGAAAAAGAGATGGCTGACTTGAAAAGGCAATGGGCAAAGCAATGGGGCGATCTTGCCAATAAAATGGGCACGGTTGTGGAAGATATTGTATTGCCCAATATCCCGAGAATCGCGGAAGTCTATTTTGGGTGCAGGGAACTGGACTACATTGCGATAAGGATCAAAAAAAGAAGCATGTCTGACCGCAGCCGCCGCAGGGAGTTCGATGCCATCGCAGTGTGTGACAAAAATTTTATTTTGAATGAAACCAAATCTTCCCCTGAAATCCGGGATGTCGACAGGCTGGCCGAATTTGTTCAAAGCAGGGAATTGTATGACTATTTTCCCGAATACAAAGAATACAGAATCTGCCCGGTATTTTCCTCGCTTTACCTTGATGATGCCTTTGTCCGGTACTTGAGCCGCAAAGGCATTTATGCGATGACTATGAAAGACGATACCATGGAGATTGTGAATTTTGATTCGATTCAATAACCCGATTTTTCGTAAAAACGATAGTCTGACCTGATATGGAATGGGAGGTAAGATGCGGTATGATTGAAGGGCTTGTGGCTGACAGGACCGCCTGTATGCCGGGGCTTTGTCGGAAATCATTTTCCCCAGAAACTGCCGCCCATGCGTTTGATCCTGTTTTCTTTTTTTAGTTTTGAAAAATGTTCTTTAACTGTGTCTGCCATGGTGAAATTTTACCCGGCCTGGCTGCGCAGCCCTTGCGCAGAAATTCAATGATATAATTGGGTTCGATCACATGGTACCTTCCTTCCCGGCACTCATGACAGACAAACCCGCCCTCCCGGCTGCCGTAGCAGTCGGTCACCGGCACCCCGCCAAAGCTTTTGGAGATGGTTTCCCGCTGGTGGTCATACAGCACCTCGGCCGTGGAGAACACCACGGTCAGATCCCGAAATCCAAATCATATTTTTCACTGAATAATTTTGATTGGAAATTGAGAAAGCATTCTGTCCATCGTGGCCAGGGCTATTTTTTCAAATCCGGATTGCGCTGCAAGCATCCGGTCAAAAGGATCCTTGTGCGGAATTTTCCAGGCACCTGCCATCTGGGCATGCTCAGGTTTTATGTTCATGGGGTGAAACCCGGCCTTTACTATCCATTTGGGTACATTTTCTGCCACGGACGCAGCTTCCGGCAGTTTTCCGATTCTATACTTGGTGGAGATTTCCCAGACGGAAGCGGCACTGACAAATATGGTCGTATCAATATTCCCGATCTGGTGGCGCAGGTTTTTCGATAACTGAGGATCATCAAACAGCCACCATAAAAAAATATGGGTGTCAAGCAATATCAATATTTATTCCCAGAGCCGTAGTTCTTCATCCGGCAGAGGTTCAAAAAATTCTTTGGTTACCCGACCCTTGGCAATACCGGGTTTTCTGTGTGTCTGCTTTTCCAGCGGGATCAGTTTTGCGTAAGGTTTTCCAGCCTTTGAAATAATAATTTCCTCCCCGGAATGAACCCGTACCAGTAATTTTGAGAAATGGGTTTTTGCATCATGGATATTGATTGTTTCCATTATTCCGACCCCCGACTTAGTCCTTTTTGTTTAGTCTAATGCACAGGCCATTCTCTGTCAAGATGAAATCTTTCATTTATGCTGTGAAGGCGCATCATCCATTGTCATTAAATATATCATATGTAAATTCGTTTCCATTACTTATCTCCGTTTTCGTTTCAGTTGATGTCCCAAATTTTACAAGATCACGCCGTTTGACTGACACTTTCCACCTCAACCGCTAACTGTTCCATCAAACAGTTGGCCCGGGGGATTTCCATTTTTAATTCTTCATATGCCGTGACCATTTCCTGTAAGGCATCTTTTAACATCACGTATCCTGAAATATTTGTCATATCCCTGGATTAGCAAAATTTGTCCCATATTCATATTTCAATTAAAATCAATTTTACAGCATTCAACCTTATTGTCAATCCGACTCATAACTTACTACCCTTATCTCAAAACTAAGAATCTTTGTGCCTTCGTTCCTTGAAGAGCTAAAAGCCAACCTGATAGATATTTACCAGGATATTTCAAGTGGTTTGGTTCCGGACGCTGCAGAGCGCCGTCAAATTCAAAAGAAACCTTGATATGAGACAATATGAATTTCATGGCCTGTTCAACAGCTTCAAAAAGGGTGTCGGTGATCTGCCGGTCATCAATGATGGTGACAGGCGTTTTAAATCGGCCGATATGGATATGATGGCGCATCGGCTCCCTGGAAATAATTTATTGGGGTCTGACCCCGATTAATTCCGATTAATTACCGATTAATTATGGTTGGCATTCTTCTTCCGTTGATGGTTTCAATGGCTTCTTTAGAAAAAGAAGTTTTGAATTCCTGAAATTGATTTTCACCGGTCAGGATAATATCAGGATAATATTATGAAGTTTGGTTTTTGAGGGATGATTCATCTTTTTCATCACATCCGGCTTATCAGATCAGCCACACGCCTGGCAGTACGGCCATCCCAGAGATCAGGGATTTTACCTGCAGGCATTCTGCCGTCCAGGGTGGCGGTGAAGGTGTCAAAAATGTCGGCCGGGGTGCACAGGCGGTTGGTGCCCTGGGTGACAGTGACCGGCCGTTCAGTGTTGGGCCGCAGGGTGAGGCAGGGGATGCCCAGGTAGGTGGTTTCCTCCTGGACCCCGCCGGAATCTGTGATCAGCAGCCGGGCATTGAACACCAGGTTCATGAAATGGATGTATCCCAGAGGGTCGATCAGGCGGATGTTGTCATTGTCTGCCAGGATATGATTCAGGCCGAATTTTTCCAGGTTTGCCCGGGTTCTGGGATGAATGGGAAATATCAGGGGCAGGCGCTCGGATATTCTGGCAAGTTCTGTGCACAGCAGCTTCAGGGTGTCGGGGTGGTCCACGTTGGAGGGCCGGTGCAGGGTGACCAGGCCGTATTGTTTCTTTTGGCACCCGTAATCCAGATAAACAGCCTGAGCTTCAATGCGCTGCCTGGCCATTTCCAGGGAATCGATCATGATGTTGCCCACCAGGGTGATCTTTTCATCTGCAACGCCTTCTTTGCGCAGGTTGTCGTTGCCGTCCGGGGAGGGGGTCCACAGATGATCGGCAATGGAATCGGTGACAATCCGGTTGATCTCTTCGGGCATGGTCCGGTCCCCGGACCGCAGGCCTGCCTCCAGGTGGGCGGTCTGGATGCCCAGTTTGACCGCAGCCAGGGTGGCAGCCACGGTGGAGTTGACATCTCCCACCACCACCACAAGATCAGGTTTTGTTTCAAACAGCACCTTTTCATAGGCGATCATCACATTGCCTGTCTGCTGGGCATGGGTACCGCTGCCCACCCCCAGGTGGATGTGGGGGGCGGGCAGGCCGAAATCCGAAAAAAAGATGTCCGACATGTTCAGGTCATAGTGCTGCCCTGTATGGACAATGACAGGCCCCAGGTTTTTTCTGGAAGCCAGTTCATGATACAGTGGGGCGATTTTCATAAAGTTGGGCCGGGCTGCGGCAATCAGATGTATTTTCATGAGGTATGAGGTGTGAGGTGTGAGGGTTGAGGGGTTACAGGTACAGCACGCTCGTTCAATACTTCCAGACAGAGCACGACGGCATCCTGAATGTTTGAGATAGCTTCGTCAACTGTATCTCCCTGGGAGTGACAACCAGGCAGCGCTGGACAGCTGACATTATATCCCCCGTCTTCCAGATCCGGTTTCAATATGACTTTACATTTCATAGGGTTGTGTTTCTTACTGGTTCGTATCATTCTTAAAATTTTGTATTATTCCCATCCTGCAATATTACCGGGCATGGCTTTTCCAGTCAAGGTATATGTTTTTGGGAAGTGGATATTTCTGAAAATCAGATCGTCCTGAAGCCCGGAAAACTGATCGATCCCTCCCAGGTTCGCTGTTACCGTGGCACCCCGTCCTGCTGCCTGTAAAGGCCAAGCTGCATGATCTGCCGGTCAAAAGGCTCACAAGCCACTGAAGCTGGCCAGCAAAGCCTTTCGTGAAGACGATTACACCCATGATCAGGTGTTTGACCAGCTTGCTGTGCATGGTGCAGATCCTTTCATCAAAGGTGAAAGATGCGGGGTGCGGTGCAGGAATCCCAGCACCCGCCCCGGGCGGTTTTCATGCAGTTCAATGAGGTTCCGTATCACATGGGATTTACAAGGTCAATTGGTTTTTGGTGGGGGGAGTGAGTTGTGAGGGGTGAGTTGTGAGGGTAGAGGGGTTACAGGTACAGCACGCTCGTTCAATACTTCCAGACAGAGCACGACGACACCCTGAATGTTTGAAATAGCTTCGTCAACTGTATCTCCCCGGGAGTGACAACCAGGCAGCGCTGGACAGCAGACATTATATCCCCCGTCTTCCAGATCCGGTTTCAATATGACGTTACATTTCATAGGGTTGTGTTTCTTACTGGTTCGTATCATTCTTAAAATTTTGTATTATTCCCATCCTGCAATATT
>JAABUB010000067.1 GCA_011389575.1 Desulfotignum sp.
GGTGCTGTACTGGGAGGGAGATGATGAGTTTCCCACTGAGGTAAAACTGCTGTTTGACAAAACCATTGCCCGCCACCTGGCATCAGACATCATTTATGCGCTGGCAGTTGGGGTTTGTGACCGGCTGGGAAGGCCCTCAATCCAGCTGCCGGGCATATAGCAGGCAGTCCCTGGTGCTGTTCATGCCGGCAGAGGCATTGGCATCAGCCTGGATTTGATTTTTCCGAAAACATAGTTATCATGCCTGCTTAACATGCAACCAATTAAAAAATGAGATTTTTCATGTTTGACTACACTGCAACATACACGGATCTCTATCAGCTCACCATGTCTCAGGTCTATTTCCACAAAGGCTTACAGGATGAGACAGCCATATTTGATTATTTTTTCAGGAAATTGCCCTTTGAAGGAGGATATGCCGTATTTTCCGGCCTTGAAGATTTGATTAAAACCATTGAAACCTTTCATTTTGATGAAAAAGATCTGAAATTTCTGCAGGCCCAGGGAATGGATCAGGCGTTTGTGGACTATCTGAAAGATTTTCGCTTCCACGGCAATATATATGCTTCCAGGGAGGGTGATTTGATTTTTCCCAACCGCCCGGTGTTGAGTGTGGAGGCTCCGATCATAGAAACCCAGCTGTTTGAAACCCTGATTCTCAATATACTCAACTATCAGTCCCTGGTTGCCACCAAAGCAAGCCGGATGCGGCTTGCGGCCGGAGACCGCAAACTGGTGGATTTTGGATTGCGGCGGGCACCGGGAACCGGCGGATATTCCGCTGCAAGGGCAGCCTTTATCGGGGGATTTGATGCCACCAGCAATGTACGTGCAGGCCGCGATTACAACATACCCGTCTCCGGGACCATGGCCCATTCGTTCATTCAAAGGTATGATAATGAAATATCCGCATTCAGGGACTTTGCCAGCGTGCGGCCCCATGACTGTGTACTGCTTGTTGATACATACAACACACTGAAAAGCGGTGTTCCAAATGCTGTAAAAGTGGGCAAAGAGATGGAGAAAAACGGGAATCGGCTGAAAGGCATCCGGCTGGACAGTGGAGATCTTGCCTGGCTGGCCAGAGAGTCCCGTAAAATGCTCGATGCTGCGGGATTACATTATGTAAAAATTGCCGCTTCCAATCAACTGGATGAAAAAGTGATCAAAAGTCTGCTGAGCCAGAATGCCCCCCTTGATTTGTTCGGCGTAGGCACCAGCCTGGTAACCGGCCATCCGGATGCAGCACTTGACGGGGTCTATAAACTTGCCCGCGCAAACAATGAGCCACGCCTGAAACTGTCTGAAAACATGGAAAAAATAAACCTTCCGGGTAAAAAACAGGTTTACAGGCTCCTGTGTTCCGACGGTTCATTCTATGGGGGAGAAGCAGTTGCCGGGGCAGATGAAACAGCGTTCGATACCATGCATCACCCCACCGATCCACACAAATCCCTTACCCTGAATGGATTTGTAAAAGAACCGCTTTTGGAAAAAATTGTTGAAAATGGACAGCGCCTCACCGCGCCCGGAAAACTGGAGGAGATGGCCGCTTTCACCCGAAATCAGCTGCATAAACTGCCCGAAGAATTCAAAAGATTTGAAAATCCGCATATCTATAAAATCGGGTTGTCAACAGCATTAAAAGAAAAGCGGGACCGGCTTGTCAGGCAACACAAGCTTGGTTAGATCAGCAAAGGCTTGACGCGTTCAAAATTCCTTGCCCTGGATTCGGCAAAAAATAAAGGCATCGCGAAAATCGGTGTTGAAATTGCTTTACCTGGGATGAAACATCTGATATGGAACCAAGTCAGACTTTGCAAAAGGGTTGGCTTATAAAGATACTGAAAAAAATATTTTCATCCCGGTACCCTGAACTGGATTGGATTCAGGTGGGAATTACCACCAGGTGCAATGCCGTCTGTGTCTACTGCCCGCTCTCCCTGTTCCGGGATTCCTGGAATGGCAGAGATCTTTCCATAGAAGCCTTCAAAGCTCTGGTGCCGGGTTTTTCCAAAACCAGCCTGATTTATCTCCAGGGTTGGGGGGAGCCTCTTTTACATCCTAAGCTTTTTGAGATGCTGGAGGTGGTTAAAAAACAGGGATGCATGGCTGGTTTGACTTCCAACGCAAATTTGCTGACTGCGGACAGGCTTAAGAGACTGGTGGACGGGGGCCTGGATTTTCTGTCTCTGTCCACCGCAGGCATCGATGAAAAAAATGATGTTATAAGAAAGGGAACCAGGTTAAAAAAAGTGCTCAAGGCCATAGAGGAGGTAAACCGGATCAAGTCGGCCGCGGGATCGTCCTCGCCAAAGGTTCATTTGGCCCATATGCTTCTCCGGTCTGGTCTTGGCGATCTCGAAGGGATGCCTGATTTTTTCAATGCGGCAGGGATTGATCAGGTAGTGATCAGCGGACTTACACTGGTCTTTGCTCCTGAAATGGAAAAAGAAATGTATCTGGCTGATTCTGAGACAGGATTCCGGAATTTGAAAGAGAAACTTTTTGCAATGAAAAACAGAATTGACGAGCCGGAAAAAATTCACTTCCACCTGTATAATCCTTACCAGAGCCCTGGCCAGTGTTCGGAAAATATCCACAGGGCCACATATATGAATGTTGACGGATATATAAAACCTTGCGTATGCACGGATTTTCATGGATTCCATAAAGAGGCCCGGATGTACTTCCAGGGAAAAGCGCATCCCCTGCCAGATCTGGAATTCGGCAACATCAGAGAAAAATCCCTCAGGGAAATCTGGCATGAAGAAGAGTACAGCAGTTTCAGGAAAAAGTTTTTCACTCCGGAGATCAACCAGCCCTGCGGACACTGCGCAAAAAGGTTTATTGATGAATTGTAATGGCGAAAACCAACCCGGTTGCAGGCTGGCCTGACAGCGTTGTGAATAGATACGTTGACCTGAACAATATATAACAGGAGTGAGCAGTTTTGGCTTTATCCCTAAAAGAAAAATATGATGTGATTTATTCATACGAAGAGCAGTTCGCCTACAGACTGGGCAAGGAAATAATTCAAAAGCCCGAAATTTCAGTGTGGATGATATTGTTGCCTGTGCTTTTTGTGCACCATATGTATAAAGTTAACCTGTACAAAGCCGGAATAAAGTCTTTTGCCCAGGGCATACTTGACCCCAGGGAAAAGGCTTTGAGCAAGGCCTATAATGACGTTTCCGCCGGAAAAGAAACAGCCTATGAAGTGAAAGATTATTTTCCGGACATTGATCTCGGTGCTGAAAAACAGACAAAACTTGCTGAAAAACAGGTGGCTGTAATCAGGGGGATGGAAAAGCATTATTTTAATTTACTCAAGAGTCCCGGGCAAAATTTTGAAGAACTTTTCAGGAAGGCTTATCCGACTCAGGGAGATTATCGACTTTATTTGAACAGAATGGAAAAACCAGAAGGTGATCTGTATGATTATCTTAACAGGAAGGTTCACAAAGATGACGTATCCAGAAAGGTAATCAAGGACATCCGGAAGTTTTCTCAAAAAATGCATGAAGATGAGCTACGGCATTTTTTTTAGAGCTTGGGTTTTGACTGCCAGTTTGAACCCGGCTTTCTGAATCTTTCATGCGGATTTCGATCCGATCCCTGTTTCTTTTACAAAACTGTTTACTCTTCCCCGAAGGCCTCGCGGAGGTTCCGCTCCCTTATTTCCTGAAAAGCTTTTTGTTTGCGTTGAATATAACCTGCCGGCAAAGCCTTATCCTTTTGATGATCAAGTATGGTCTGGTCAATTTTTTCTTCAACTCCGGCCAGTTCTGTCAGAAAAGTTTTATATTCCTGCCTTGAGGAATACGCTTTTTGAAGCAGCAGGATATAATACCTTTCCTGAACAAGGAGAAGTTTCAGGTAATGTTTTTTCAGCATAGCCATCCATTGCTGCAGATGTTCGTAGAGTTCCCTGGATTCGATTTTCTGCATGTGCATCCAGTAATCTCTGAGTTGTGCCTGCATTTCAGAGTCGCTTTGCCCCGGATTTCCTGATTCTGCATCTTTGTAGGCCATGGAAAGGGCTATCTGCTTCAGATAAAGATGGGAATCTGAAAACGCCCGGGCATCTTTTTTTCTTGAAAAATAGTCAATAAGAAAATTGAAGGGGATAAAGGCACGCCACCATGGGCGGGGAGTGTAAGCGTGGATAAAGTATACTACCCGCTTGATGAACCGCTTTTCCTGTTCCAGCAGTTCAGAATACCGCTTGTTCAGTGCCTTGCTCATGCTTTTGATCCACCTTTCGGTGTTGGTTCAGAATTGACTCTTGATGAAAAAAACATTTTAAACTTAATTCAACGGATAGTCCAGTCCTCGTTTTTCCCGGATATATTTCTCCGCTTCAAAATATTTTTCTACATCATCATAGTACCAGGCTCCTACCTCAATATCGCTTTCACGAAGAGTGGTTATTCGATCTCCCACTCCAGGGAGTTTCTCAAGGTTGGGTGCCAAGTATACAGCCAGGACAATAAGAAGAAAAGCAATAATCAGCCTGGCCCAGCGTCTGAACAGTGAATCCGGGGACGGCTTTCCGTCCCCGGCTGGTTTAGTGTTGCTCACGTTGGTGTGCTCCGTTGATATTAGGCGCCCAGCATAAGCTGTTCAGTGATATCTTTGAATATGACCATGAACATGAGCCATGCTACAAACAGGGTCAGCAAAAGGTTAAAGCTTTGTCCGAATATGTAAAGGATCAGAGGCTTGCCGCCGCGCAGAGGCTCTTTGAGTTCCTGATAACTGATGCTGAGACCTATACTGACAAAGGCAAGTCCGAAGAACCAGCCGCGGTACCTGTTGGCCAGTGAAAGTATACCTTCCTCAACCATGGCATGACCCCAGTCAGGGCTTATACCGGCCTGCATGATGGAGAAGATAATGGATGCACCTATAAACCCCAGGATGAACTTGGGGAAGCGATACCATATTTCAAAAAGGGCCCCGCCCACGGACAGCTTCATAGGTGTTTCCCCGGGTTTGCATGCTTTCTCAGGCTCCACTTTCAGACACCAGTAAGCCGCAACTCCAAAGGCAATGACTCCGATCATGATGTTCTGGATCATTTTAATGGTGGCAGCCACAACCATGGCTTCGTAGCCGATAAGTTCACCAGCGGCTACAACCGATCCGGTATTGTCAACTGTTCCACCCAGCCATGCACCTGCCCAGACCGGATGCATTCCAGTGATATTGGCAACAGTCGGCAAGACGAAGATCATAATGGCCACAAAGATCATGGACATGCCGATGGCCAGAGTCAATTCTTCTTTTTTGGCTCCTGATGCGGATGCGGATGCTATGGCTGCTGATACACCGGATACGCACATGTCCGAAGATACAACGATATTCAGTTCCTTGGAAGGCATTTTAATAACTTTCTGACCGAACCAGAATGTGGTTATGAGAACAACGGGAGTTACAAACCAGGTGACGAAGAGACCGGGGATACCGATCAGAGCTATCTGTCCGAAAAGGATGCGTGCACCCAGCAAAACCAGACCGGTCTTGATGAAGAATTCGGTCTGCCCGGCGGTTTTGATGGATTTGCTTACGCCTGTGGTGTTGGCAATGAGCAGGCCGATAAATATGGCAAATAGAACGTACGAAATTCCTATGGCTTTGAAATTGGCCTGATTGCCCAGCATATAGGAGATAACGGTAAGTATATAAATTACCGGAAAACCTATAAAGTATTCTTTGAGATTAAAGCCGATAAATTTGCCGCCGATGGCGAAAAATATGGCCACAACAATGCCCAGAACAAAGAGGGAAGGTATCAGGTTGTAGGCTTTGGCATTGGCGGCGCTTTTGGCTTTTGAATGCGCTGATTTCGCGCTTCGCCACTCAGCTATGGCGGCCCTGGTTTCCTTATTGAGCTGCTGATCCTGAAACTGTGCCGCCCGGGCAGCATTTTCAGCCTGTTCAGCTCTGGTTCGGGCCTGCTCCAGGTTCTGCTCAGCAGTTTCCAGAGGACCGGCAGCAGCAGCTCTTTTTGCGGCAGCATCTTCTTCACTCATGTAAAAAGACTGGATGGGATTGGTTGTCCATTTCTTGGGTCTTTCAGTGATATCCCGTATGACTTTGGTAAAGCCGTGGTTTCTGGCCCGAATGCTGTTGATTTTGCTTTCAGCTTCTGTATAAGCGATGGTCCTGAAACCGGCTTCTTCCATTTCCTGGTTCATGATGGCCCTGTACTGGGGAAGTTCTTCCACCGGCGGTTTCCAGATAAAGCAACTCGCCGTTACAGCGATAAAGAACAGTCCGGCCAGCCAGATGGCCCACCAGTCCTCTGTTTTGCCCATCTGTGAGACCATGCTCACCCTGGTTTCTTTAAAGACATTACCCTGTTGCTGGTTTTCAGCCATAATCAGAGTCCTCCTTTTAGCGTTTAGGTGTTTAATAAAATTGTATTTGCCATTTCCGACTGTTATTCCGTTGTCCTGTCATTATGCTATCCACAGCAAAACACATGCCGCCGACCATAAATTATTATATTAAACATAAATACAAATAGTTATCGTAAAGGCTCGGGCCGTAACTGTAAACTCAAGTTGTCACCTGTGTATCCCTGAAGCAGCACCCTCTGCAGATCATCTTGCAATTTACTGATGGATTCTTTATGGTGACATGGTTGAACGAAAATGTGGAGAACCGCCTATGCTGGCCCGTACATTTAATCTGAGACTTAAATTCATCACCGGTCTGGTGGTGTTCATCCTGGCTCTGGGTGTCTGCATCAGCCTGATCATGTATTTTCATATCAACTCCATCATGGAATCGGAGATCCGTCAGCGGTCCAAGATGCTGCTGGCCCAGTCCGACGCGGTCCAGGACTATGTAAAAAGCGAGCTGCGGCCGGAAATGTTTGCGGTCCTTCCCGAAGGCCGTTTCATCCTCAAGGCCATGTCCTCTTCCTACATATCCAGGGAAGTGATGACCCGGCTCAATCTGAAGGATGCATCCCGATACCACTACCGCCGGGTGGCAGAAAACGCCAGGAATCCGTCTTCAGAACCTAATGAGAGTGAATCGGACCTGATCGCGTATTTCCAGCGGAATCCGGATACCCGGGTCTGGGAAAACACCACCCTGGTAGGAGGTGAAGAATACCGCCTGGTGGCCCGGCCCGTGGTATTCACGGCATCGTGCATGAACTGTCATGGAGATCCCAAAGACGCCCCGGTCGAACTCATTGATATTTACGGAGATCAAAACGGGTTTCATTATCAGATTAATGAGGTGAGCGGCGTGGTGGTGGCCGGCTTTCCCGTGGCCATGATCAAAAGCCCGGCCAAAGAACTGACCTTTCAGTACCTGATGCTGTATCTGCTGGGCATTTTCTTGTTCATCGGCCTGATCAGCCTGTTTTTTGACCGGCTGGTAATGAAAAACCTCCAGGACCTGTCCCGGATTTTCAAGACCCGGTTTTCCGGGGAAACTGAACAGGGTATCATCCAGAAACTGGAACAAAGAGATGAGATCGAAGGTTTGATCGAAGGGGTGGATGAGCTTGCGGTGTGCCTGTCCGATGCCCGCAGAAAACTGGAAGACCATACCCAGAACCTGGAAAAAATGGTGGAGGACCGGACCCGGGAACTGGACAGAAAAGCAACAAAGCACCTGGGAGATGTGCGGCTGTTTGTGGAGCTGCTCACCGGTTTCGGCGGGGCCCTGACCACCGGACAGCTCTTGTCCACCCTGCTGGAAAGCGTGGGAAAACGCTACCAGGCAACTGATGTGGTGTATTACTGTCTGGTATCATCGGAAAAATATTATGCCTGGAAATCGGGAGAATATGCGCCGGATCTGCCCCATGAAACCAGGGATCTGCTGTGGAAAAATGAGATCCTGTTCAGAGGCCGCTACCTGTTTGTCCCGGTAAAATCCCAGGAAAGCCATTGGGGTATTTTATCTCTGTTCTGGGAGAACAAACCGGACCCGGGTGATCTGGATGGGGATGTGCTACTGGCCCTGGGACAGCAGGTGGCGGTGCTCATTGAAAATATCCATGTATTTTCAAGCATCAGATCCCAGCACGACATGCTCCAGTCCGTGTTTGAAGGCATCAGCGACCCATTGCTGCTCATTGATGAGGATTGCCATATCATCATTACCAACCGGGCCGGTCATGATTTTCTGGGCCCGGGTTCAAAAAACGCCCAGGAAACAGCCCTGCGGTCATTTTTGTGTGCCAATATGTCAAACCCGGGAGATTGCAACATTCTGTACCATGTGACCCGGACCGGCCGGCCCGTGAATGAAGAAATCCACACCCAGGATGACCGGTATTTTGATATTGATCTGTATCCGCTGCCCCGCCGGGACCAGGCCCGGCTGCAGATTGTGGCCTATGCCCGGAACATCACCCAGGAAAAACAGATGGAGGAACGGATGCGCCAGGCCGAGCACCTGGGGGCCATCGGCAAGCTGGCCGCCGGCGTGGCCCATGAAATCAACAATCCCCTGGGGGTCATTCAGTGTTACACCGACCTGGTAAGGGATACCGTGACCGACAAGGAGATTGTGTCTGATATCGATATCATCTCCAAACATACCAAAGCGGCCCAGAAGGTGGTCCAGAATCTTTTGGCCCTGTCCAGACCCAAAAAATCAATTACCGGCACCTGTGACCTGAATCAGGTGGTGGTTCAGGCGGTATCGGTGTTCAAGGCCCAAGCGGTATCCAGAAAAATCAATATCGTCACCCATCTGTCAGAGGGGCTTTCCCCGGTGACATGTGACGGGGCTGTGCTGGAACAGATCCTGACCAATCTCTGGCTCAATGCCGTGGATGCCCTGCAGGAAAGCGGGGATACCATCACCATTGAAACAGACGCGTCAGAAAACAGCCAGGTGGTGTTACGGTTTGCCGACAATGGTCCGGGTATCCCTGATATCATTCAGCATCGAATCTTCGATCCCTTCTACACCACAAAAGAGGTGGGAAAAGGGACCGGCCTGGGACTTTCCATTGTTTACGGATTTGTTTCAGAACTCAATGGCCGCATTGTGGTTGACACCAGCGAACAAACCCGGTTTGATATTTATCTGCCAACGGTTCCGTCAGCTTTGTCCGCACCCAAACCCTGTGACAGGACATCCATATGAAAGCGTTCAGTATACTGGTGGTGGATGATGATACTGATTTTTTAAACGGCATCATCCGGCATTTAAAAAAACAGTTTCACACATTTGATATTCTGGGGTTCACTTCCGGTGAGGCTGCCTTGTCTGCATGCCATGACCGGGAGATCGGGGTGCTGTTGTCGGATCTGCGCATGCCCGGCATCTCCGGCCATGAGCTGATGACAAAGGCCCTGGACCACAACCCGTACATGTGTGTGATCATGATCACCGGATTCGCCACCGTGGAAAATGCGGTCCAGTCCCTGAAAGCAGGGGCCTGGGATTTCATCACCAAGCCGGTGGAGCGCCAGACCCTGTTCCATACAGTGGAACGGGCTGTTCAGCATTACGATCTGGCCCGGGAAAACCAGCGGTTGAAATGCCTGGTATCCGGACTGACTCCGGAAGACAGGCAATGGGAAAGCCGGGCCATGAACCAGGTCCAGGAAAAAATCAGTGCAGTTGCAGTCACCGATTACACTGTACTGGTCACCGGAGAATCCGGCAGCGGCAAGGAGTTTGTGGCCAGAGAGATCCACCGGCTGTCCCGGCGCAGCACAGCTGTCTGCCATGCCCTCAACTGCCCCGCCATCCCGGAATCGCTGCTGGAAAGTGAATTGTTCGGCCATGTCAAAGGTGCGTTCACCGGCGCGGAAAGAAACCGGGACGGATTTTTCATGGCAGCGGACAAAGGCACCCTGATCCTGGATGAAATCGGGGAGATCAGCCTTCCCATCCAGGCCAAGCTGTTAAAATTTCTTCAGGACAAGGAAGTCAAGCCCGTGGGTTCCAGCCGCTCAAAAACAGCGGATGTGCGGATCATCGCTCTGACCAACCAGGACCTTCCAGGCAAAATTCAAAACAAAACTTTTCGAGAAGACCTTTACTACCGCCTGAATGTACTGTCGGTCCATGTCCCTCCTCTGCGGGAGCGGCAGGAGGATATTCCCCTACTGGTACGGCGGTTCATGATCAGGACCTGCCGGGAGATGGATCTGGATCCCATGGAAATCGATCCGGCTGCCATTGCCTGGCTGGCCCGCCAGCCATGGCCCGGCAATGTACGGGAACTGCTGAACATGGTGCGGCGACTGGTGGTATTTTCCAGCAGCGGCCCCATTGATCCGGCCCTGATCCGCCTGGTGGACACATCACCGGATGCCGGCGGAGCCATTTCCGCTGACACACCGGTCCTGTATAAGCATGCCAAAAAACAGGCCCTGGATATTTTTTCCCGGAACTACCTGACCCAGCTGTTTGAACACACCCATGGAAACATTTCGGAAACCGCACGCATCAGCGGCCTGGAACGGGCTTCCATCCAGAAGATCATCAAGCGGCTGAACCTGGATATCTCCCGTTTCAGGCACCAAAAAAATGATTGACGCATGGTATGATTTAATCTATATTCCCTGATTTTTTTAGAATGTCTGTCATCCACAAGGAGACAATGGCCATGATTGCCAATATAAGACCATTCATTGCCCTGTATTCTGCAGTAACCCTGCTGATGATGGGGCTGGGCCTTCTCAATACATACCTGGGGTTCAGGCTTTCCATTGAAGGGGTTTCCACCCAGGTTACAGGTATGGTGCTGAGTGCCTATTTTGTAGGGCTGGTGGCCGGCACCACCTGGTGCAAAAAAATCATCCGCAGTGTGGGGCATATCCGGGCGTTCTCCGTTTTTGCCGCTGTTACCACCGCGGTGGTGATGATTCATGGATTTTATACGTCTCCTTTGCTGTGGGCCGGACTGCGATTTGCCGCCGGTATATCCAACATGGGGCTGTTCATGGTCATCGAAAGCTGGCTCAATGAATGTGCCGATCCAAAAATCAGGGGGAGAATTTTTTCCATTTACATGATCGTGACCTATATGGGCAGCACTATAGGGCAGCAATTGCTGAACATCGGGGATGTCCACAGCCAGACATTGTTTCTGGTGGCAGGGGTGTTTGTGGTTTTGAGCACCATTCCGGTGGCCGTGACCCATACCATCCGCCCGAAGCTGCCAAAGACTGAACAGATCGCCATGAAAACCATTTTTAAAAAAGCGCCCATCGGTATCCTGGGCTGTTTTGTTTCCGGAGTACTCCACAGTGCGTTTTACGCCATGGGTCCGGTATTTGCCCACCAGATCAATTTGAATGTGGCACAGATCTCCTGGTTCATGACCCTGACTGTCTTCGGGGGACTGGTACTTCAATGGCCGGTGGGCCTGATGTCTGACCGGCTTGACCGCTCTTTGGTGCTGCCCGGTCTGGGCATTATCCTGGCGGTGATTTCCATGGTAATCCTGATATCAGCCCGGTATTCTCTGGCCATGCTTCTGGGGGCCACCGCCCTGTTCGGCGGAGTATTTTTTGCCATTTATCCTGTGGCAGTGGCCAGGGCCCATGATATATTTGATGCCCAGGACGTGGTCAAGGTCAGTTCCGTTTTGCTGCTGTGTTACGGTATCGGCGCCATGTTCGGCCCTGTTTTTTCTTCTTCGGTCATGGCCCTGTCCAGAACCCCCTATGGTCTGTATTTTTATATGATCACCATCAGCAGCCTGTATGCTGTTGTGACCCTGTTGCTGCGCCGCAAAGAATCTGTGCGCATTGTACCGGTGGAAGAACAGGTGGATTTTGTCATCATGGAAAGTACTTCTGCCGTGGCCATGCATATGGACCCCCGCCTGGAAACCGAAGAAGAGGAAGGAGCAGCCGCCCCGTCCCCCCCTTCATCCGAACCGGCCGGCGTTTAGTACGCCCACCACTGGAAGACGGCCTGGGATGAATATTCACTTGAAACAGCCGCATCCCCTGGAAAGGAGTTAGGCATGAATCCCATTGAATGGAACGATTTTCAAAAAGTAGAACTCAGGGTGGGAACCATCATTGCGGTGGAATCTTTTCCTGAGGCAAAAAAGCCGGCGTTCAAGCTGCAGGTGGATTTTGGAGATGAACTGGGTATCAGAAAATCCAGCGCACAGATCACCGACCTCTACGATATCAGCTCATTGCTGGGTAAACAGGTGGTGGCAGTGGTCAATTTTTCTCCCAAACAGATCGGCCCGTTCCTGTCAGAATGCCTGGTCACCGGATTTCACCGGGAGGACGGGGCTGTTGTGCTGGCTGTTCCTGACGGCAAAGTGCCAGACGGCACACGTCTGGCGTAGAAATCAGGTCATCTGTATGCCATCTGCATTTACTGCACCACCCAGATGGTGCAGTCGCTGGTTGAATGAATAATTTTGTTGGATACGCTGCCAAACATGAATTCTTCGGCTTTGGAAACCCCTCTGCGGCCGATAACCACAGTTCCGAAATTTTCTTCTTTTGCCTTGTGCAGGATATCCAGCGCAATACTCGTTCCCCGGCTGCAATATCCGGGTTCTCCGGGCAGAGGAGAATGGCAGTTTTCAATATAGTCTGTGTGTATCATGTTTTCCGAAATACCCTGTTCTGTGAGCATTTGCTTTCCATCATACAGAAAGGACAAAAGCTCTTCTCGTTTTTTTTCACAGGCTTTTTTCCAGGCGGTATCATCGACAAAAAAATCACGGTCAGGCAGATGCTCTATTGATAACAGCTTGATGGTATACTGGGCGCAGCCCCTGAGAATATCAGACACATAATCTATAGAGCGCCTGGAATTTTCAGAACCATCGACAGCGATGAGAATTTTATTTGCATCCATATTTACCTCCACAAAAAATTATTGTGTTGTCTGATCCTGGCGCACCCGGGTAAAACAATATTTCAGCAGATACGTCAGGCCAACTGTTTCAGGCAGGGCCGCAGATCGTGGATAAACTCATCCAGAGATTCATAAGCTACCCTGGTGCCGGATGAGAAATGCATGAGCACCCTGTTCAACTCCTCGGGAATATAGGGAAAAATTTTATGCAGATTGGCCAGCCTGTTTTTGAATACCAGCAGAAAATCTTCTTGTTTTATATCGGGCGCATCCTTTTCATTGCCATACATATGGTCAATTTCTTTGGGGGAATAAAACCCCTTGCCAACAATGTATAAAAGCAGTCCGCCAAGGCCGAAAATATCCAGGCCAAAGGGGTTTTCATGAAAATCGAATGTATAGTCAAAATCTATCCACACATACTCACCACTGCCGTGTTCCACCCAGAGGTGATCCCGCCTTATATCTCCGTGTTTTTCTCCTTTGGCATGTAAATATTGAATTGCCTGGCATGAGGCAATGAATTTTTGGAGAATTTCAGGCAGATACGCCTGAAAATAGGTTTTGTGATCCACGTCCAGTTTATATATCCAGTTGTCCAGCCGCTTGCCTTTTATAATGTCCAGCACACGAATCTTATTGTCCTTTTCATCTTCTGCGGAAAATCCCTGCATGAACCGGGAATCTCCGCGCACAAGGTCGAGGATACGGGCCTCTTTGCGGGGGCTGCGGTAACACAAAACTTTTAGTTCGCCCATCTGGAGGGTGAATTTTTCATGAAAAACAAGCTTGAGCAACCGGCGTTCTCCTGATTCAAGATGCCTGCACCGCTTGACCCAGTACTTTGGATCCTCAATACCGTAACTTCTTTCCACTTCATCGCGCAAAACCAGATAATGCTGCTGGTCAAGGACAATCACATCTCCACCGGTGATGCGCATGAAATCACTGGTATCTGTATACACTTTACCAAATCTGCCCATGTATGAATCCGGTTGGAGCCGATCCAGAATCTGCTTGACGCTTTCGGACATATCCACCTCTGAAAAACCTGCCTGCGTTTACGTCTTTTTCTTGATTTGTCCGGGTATTGCTGCTTCCGGCGTTGCATAAATTGAATTTGTCTTGAAAAAACCCAGGGTAACACGTAATTATACTTACCATGAATGGGAGGGGAATTCAAAGGAGAAATGGTATTCAACCCCAGGGCAAAATCAATAGAGACAGCAGCAAAAATTTTGCCGGATATTTGATTACTGGTAGTAGCATTTCTGGCCGTACCTGAAATCTTTTTTATAAAAATGGGTATTTTCCCCGATTCTTTTACACGCCCGATTACGATAAACATTAAGATACCATACACAGCCAAAGGAGGAAGGACAATCAAAAGATTAAGAAAAGTAGAACGATCCATTGTTCTGGGCTCACGGTATTCGAGTATAATGGCAGTCCTCGGCTCCCTTGTCAGCAGTATATTAATGTTTTTTCTGGGGCTGTACGATATATACCTGGCCTTTATGCAGGGCATCTCATTGCCAAAAGAAGCAACTGAGGGATCGCCCAACGCCCTGGCTGTAATCAAGGTCATTGAAGGCCTTGATCGGTTTTTGATCGCCATTGTACTGCTTTACTTTGCTTACGGCGTGTATTCGCTTTTTATCCGCCCTGACGAAGGAACCCAGGAAAAGAGAGATGAACTGGCCCTGCCTTCCTGGCTCAAGGTAAAAGAAGTCGGACAACTGAAACAGGTTGTGGCAGAAGTAATTATCGTTATTATCTTTGTCTTGTTTCTTCGTGTGGCGCTCCAGGCTTTCCAGAAATCGAACCTGATACTGAGCTGGCAGCAGATTGGCACCCTGCTGGTGTTACCAATTTGCGCCACATTACTGGCCCTTGCATTGAAACTGGTCGAACTGCATCCAAAAAAAACGCGGCACCCGGAAAAATAAGTCCTGTTTTCATTTGAATCTATGCTGTAAAAAACTGCCGAAAACACTCAGGTTTCAGCTGTCTTTTGAAGTATCTATTTCACACTGATCGTTCAAATGCAGTTTAAAAACATATACAGCCAGGACCACAATCGGCACCACCAGCACCAGTCCAATGATCGGCAGAAGGGTAAAGCTTATTACAGTCATGGCCAGGGCAGCAGCAACCAGCATCATGCCAATGGCAAATTTTGAAATTCTCTGGGGCATACAAGAGGAAAGTTTCATGTCATTCTCCTTATTAATTAAAAGCATATGTTAAGCGCCTGCATCATCAGACCTTTTTTAAAAAAAATATAAGCGTGACTGACTGCAAGTCAATGGCCAGACCCAAGTTCCTTTACCTGCTTAAACTGAATATTTGCTATACCAGCATGCGCTTCTACTGGGAGCCCCTGGTGGTGTCCTGTGAACGGACCGTCAGCGTCGGAGGGGGCCTGGTAAAAGATGCCGGGATGGTTTTCAACCAGAGGACGGGATGCCGCACTATATTGTTCGTATGTAAACCGGCCCCCGCAGACCTCGGGCCGGGCACAGGACACCACCAGGGGCGGGCCCTGAGACAGCGTGCTGCACAGAGCGATCGAAAGCCCGGCATGCTTATGGCAAATATCCAGTGCTTAAATATATCTTTTGTAATCATAGCAGATGTGTGTTACAAATTTGTCATTTTCCCATGTATTTTTATCCTGCAATGGGATATACCGGTTTCAACCGATAATTAAAAAGAGAAAGTCTGCATCGATATCCCATGACATTCTACAAAAACCATATACTGCCGAAACTGACCCACTGGGTATGTGCCCGAAAAACCTTTGACTACCAGCGAAAAAAGGTGGTGCCCCTGGCCAGGGGCAGAATTCTGGAAATAGGGATGGGCTCCGGCTTGAACCTGCCGTTTTATAACCCGTCACAAGTGGAACATCTCTATGGACTGGAACCTTCGAAAGCCTTGCGGAAAATAGCACAAAAAAATGCTGCCGGCCTGTCTTTTCCTGTTGGATTTATCGATCTGCCGGGGGAAGAGATCCCTTTGGAAACCCATTCCATGGACACGGTGCTGGTGACCTATACTCTGTGCACCATTCCTGATATTCACCAGGCCTTAAGCCAGATGCGCCGGGTATTAAAACCCGGGGGGAGACTGATTTTCTGTGAGCACGGACTGGCACCTGACCCGGGTATCCGAAGGTGGCAGGACCGCCTCAACCCGGTGTGGAACCGGGTCAGCGGGGGGTGCAGTTTAAACAGACATATTTCTGATTTGATCACACACAATGGATTTGCCATCCAGACAATGAACGCCCGGTACCAGAATGCCGTGAAAATCGCCAGCTTCACCTACAGAGGGATTGCCGTACCGGCGTAAAAATCCTGCCGCCTGTTACAGACGGCAGGATCTTGTCACGCAGAGGCACAGGTGTCTGTCAGGACTGACTGGCAAAGCCTTTTGATGCATAAACCATGGCTTCTTCAGGTCTTTCATTTCCACCGGAACCGCCGGCATATCCCATGCTTCCGTGGTTGATGGTGGTAAAATCAGGATAGGCGTTGCCGCCGTGTTCCACAGCATCCAGCCCCTCCAGTTCCTCTTCCCGGGAAACCCGCAGGCCGATGGCGGCATCAATAAGTTTGAACATGCCCCATGCAGCAGGAAAGGTCCATAAAAAACAGGCGGCAACGCCGATAACCTGGACCCCTATGATCGTCAGGCTCGTACCGCCGATGTTGAACAACCCGGCTGCCAGGGTACCCCAGGCACCGCACACCCCATGGACAGATATGGCTCCCACCGGGTCATCAATACGGATCCTGTCAAAAAACAGCACGGAAAACACCACGATAACCCCTGCCAGGGACCCTATAATCACTGCGCTTGCAGGGGTGACATTGGCACAGCCCGCCGTGATACCCACCAGGCCGGCCAGGGCCCCGTTCAGACTCATGCTGACTTCAGGTTTGCCGAATTTTACCCAGGAAACGACCATGGCCAGAACAGCTCCGGCAGCCGCAGCCAGGTTGGTGTTCACAAAAATCATGGCAATACCCTTGCCTGCAGCAGTGGTGGACCCGGGGTTGAACCCGAACCAGCCCAGCCAGAGAATAAACACGCCCAGGGCAGCCAGAGGAATATTGTGGCCCAGGATGGGCCGCACCTTGCCGGCAGCATCATATTTGCCCAGGCGGGGTCCCAGGACCAGGGCACCGGCCAGAGCAGCCCAGCCCCCCACGGAATGGACCACGGTGGAACCGGCAAAATCGATGAATCCCAGGCCTTCCAGCCAGCCGGAACCGTGGAACAGGCTGCCCCAGGCCCATGATCCGAAAACCGGATAGATGAGCCCGGTCACCACTGCGGTATATATAAGATACCCGCTGAACTTGGTCCGTTCGGCCATGGCACCGGATACAATGGTGGCGGCTGTTGCGGCAAACACCACCTGAAACATCCAGAAAGCCAGAACCCAGGGATCCCCGTCCACCTGGAAATCGCTTAAAAAGAAACCGCTGGTGCCGAAAAATCCGGTGCCGGACACCCCGAACATCAGGCCGAACCCGATGGCCCAGAAGCAAAGCGAGCCCATGGAAAAATCCATGAGATTCTTCATCATGATATTCACGGCATTCTTGGCCCGGGTGAATCCTGCCTCCACCATGGCAAAACCCGCCTGCATGAAAAAGACCAGTGCTGCCGCCACCAGGGTCCAGACATAGTCGGCATGGGACTGTACAAGATCAATGGCAGCCTTGTTGGTCAGTGGTGTGGGGATGTCGGAACCGGCAGCGCCGGCAACTGAAACAGAACAGATCAAAAAGATGGTGATAATACCCAATATGTGCATTTTATTTTCTCCTTTTTATGTATGGTCAAATATGACAGACATGTCTGGTTAAATGGCATCCGGGCCGGTGTCACCGGTCCTGATGCGGATCACTTCTTCAATGGACTGCACAAAAATCTTGCCGTCACCGATTTTTCCGGTATTGGCCGTGGCAATGATGGTGTTGACCACCTGATCCACCATGTCGTCATTGACCGCAATGGTGATTTCCACCTTCGGGACAAAATCGGTGACATATTCAGCCCCCCGGTACACTTCCTTGTGGCCTTTCTGCCGGCCGAATCCCTTGACTTCAGTGATGGTCATGCCGTTAACCTGCACTTTGGCCAGGGCCTCTTTGACCTGGTCCAGCTTGAACGGCTTGATGACTGCCAGAATTTTTTTCATTTTTCCTCCGGTGTTGGGCTGGGTTTGTCCCAGTGTTGGTTTTGTCACTACACAGTCTGGTGTGTCATAAGAGCAAAACCAGTGCCACGGGAAGAAAAATAATGTAATTTATAATATAACTATCTGAAAAGAAAAAAAATACAATCTATGTCAAAAATTTAATGTATATATTTTTAATTACATTATTGTAATAATAGGGAAACAAAAATGCAATTTATGTTCTGCTGGGTGTACCTTGCCGGATCCCACAGATATCCTCCTGCCAGTTGTCAGATTTATCAGTCCAGTGTTTCAAACACCTGACCCGACCTGATCTCAGGGCGATCCAGCATACCCAGGGTGGTGGCATCGGTGAGCACCAGGGCGGGAAAATACACGAAATACAAGCCCCTCTGGATTTCGGACCGGCTAAAATACCCTGCCCTGAACAGCATAATAAATCTCCTTTTATTTTCAGACAATTAATGAAACAATAAAATTGTTATAATATTTGCCGGCAAACAAGGATACGTCTTACAAAAAATTTTTTTTTGGCAATATTACCGGTGCCCCGGCAAATCAAGCGGCCTGACTTAAAAAAAATACCGCAGAGGTACCCATGGCAAGGTTTTTAAAAAACAGAGAAAAGGTAAAAGGCCAGAGTCCGGGTGCTCTCATATTTGTGGGAACCCAAAAAGTCGATACCGTAAACATGCGGCTTATTGACTATGATGATAACAACCTTACCGAAAAGGAACTTGTGGACATCAAAGAGGGGGCAGGTTGCAAACAGGCACGATCGGTGACCTGGATCAATATCAATGGCCTGCACGACGTACAGGCCATCGGAAATATCGGGCAGGCATTTGATCTGCATCCCCTTGTTATGGAAGATATTTTAAATACCGGGCAGCGGCCCAAAATCGATGATTACGGGTCCTATATCTTCCTGGTTCTGAAAATGATCCGGTACGACAGGCATACCCAGAAGATTATCAATGAACAGCTGAGTATGGTGCTGGCAGATACCTTTGTGCTGACCTTTCAGGAACGGCCCGGTGATGTGTTTGAACCGGTCCGGGAAAGAATCCGGCGGCAGAAATCCCGAATAAGAACTGGCGGAACCGACTATCTGGCCTATGCACTCATGGACACGGTGGTTGAAAACTACATTTCCGTCATCGAACACATCGGGGATCAGATTGAAGACCTTGAAGAAGAGATCCTTTCCGGCCATGACAACGCTGTGATGGAAAAAATCCATCTGTTCAAAAGGGAAACCAGTTATCTGAGAAAATCCATCCGTCCGGCCAGGGAAGCCGTGTTCCAGCTGTCAAGACTTGAAAGCGACCTGATCCATGAAAAAACACAGCCTTTTATCAAAGACATGGAAGACCTTATCATCCATTCCACAGAGGCCATTGATACATACAGGGATCTGTTGACCGACCAGCTGAATATCTACAATTCTGTGGTGGCAAACAAGATGAATGATATCATGAAAGTGCTCACCATTTTTGCCGCCATATTTATTCCCCTTACTTTTATCGCCGGCATATACGGCACCAATTTCCAAAACCTGCCGGAACTCAAATACAAATACAGTTATTTCATCTTCTGGGGGGTTCTGGTCACCATCGCAGGGACATTGCTCTATTATTTCAAAAAAAAGAAATGGTTTTAATTGCCAGATAAAAATTGACAATACCGGAAAATTGTGATTCAGCTGAAGATCAGGATGACAACAGATGATTCCGGATCATTTTCCTTAGTATGCTGCGATTCCAGACCGCCCGCCTGCGGTCAGCGTCTGTATCTTCA
>JAABUB010000068.1 GCA_011389575.1 Desulfotignum sp.
ATTTTGATAATATCCAAAAAAGGGAATTACGGCCTGCGTTTGGCATATGAATTAGCGTGTAACCACTCGACAGGGTGTATTTCAGCCAAAGAGATTTCACAACGTCAAAACATTCCCTTGCAGATTCTGGAACAATTGCTTTTTTTGTTAAGTAAGAGCGGGCTCATCAAAATTGAATCCGGTCCATCAGGGATCGGATATATGCTCGCTAATGAACCGGACAAATTGAGTGTTGGCGATATTTTCCAGGCATTGGAAGGACCTTTCCAAATATCTGGCTGCGTTACCAGCGGCGAAAAAGAACATTGTCACCGGGAAGAATATTGTGTTTCACTCATTTTTTGGAAAAAATTTGAAAAAGAGATAAAGCATCTTCTGGACAGTTACGCGTTAGACGATCTTTCCCGGCTATCCTGAACCACTTGCACAGCGACATTTCCGGTGAAATCAGGTTCAGATTGACCCGAAAAAGAAGGTTGAATCGGTGGACATTCACACCGTTTCAAGATGGATCAAAACTGTGACATAGGCTTTGATCGGTCTTTGATAACATTCCTTATGGGGCACCTGACCGAACATATGAAACACAAACTGAACACATCTTTATCCATAATTTTTTGTCTCCTTGGCACTAACAATTATAAACATGTGGGATTTTTCTTGATATAAGTGTGCCAGCTTGCAGTTTTCATGAATAAAATCTTTAAAAAATCAAGGCTGCAACAAAGAATGCTTCAGGTCAAGGGAAATATGTTATAATACCCCATTTATGAATAATTACGTCAAAAAAATCAGGGAAACCAAAAATCTTAACAGTCCTGAATCAGGGCAGGTTTGATGAAAGGATGGTGCAGTAAAAAATATGCACTGCAGTATTTTTAATGCAGATCCTGCAATTTTATATGGTCATGCCCTGACAGGGGAAATTTTTATGTAAAATTCAAGGGAGTTCATATGGATATTATGTCTCAGTATATCCAGGAAGTTGGTTGGGAAATATTTTTCATATGCATCAGGATATTGATTATTCTGCTTCTGGCCGGGGTGGCCATGTTTATTTTGAAAAAAATGTTACACCGGCTTGAACACCGACTGCTCAGGCAGAGTAAAATTTTAGGGGAACCACCTTCTGAAACTGAAAAACGGATGGAGACAATTACCCGGCTGGTGCGGCAGGCAGCACTTATTGTCCTTTGGGTGGTCATAATTCTTACCATACTCAAGGAGATCGGGGTGAATATCGGTCCGATTCTTGCCAGTGCAGGTATTGTGGGACTCGCCGTAGGCTTCGGTGCCCAGAATCTTGTCCGTGACTTTATTTCAGGATTTTTCTTTATTCTTGAAAATCAGGTCCGGGTAGGGGATGTGGCCATTGTAAACGGGACCGGCGGCCTGGTTGAAAAAGTGAATTTCCGCACTGTTGTCTTACGGGATCTGGGTGGTGTTGTGCATGTTTTTCCAAACGGTACCGTAACCACATTGAGTAATCTGACCAATGACTGGTCTGCCTATGTGTTTGATATCGGTGTTGCCTATAAGGAAAATACCGACAAGGTAATCGAAATAATGACCAAGGTGGGATCAGAAATGAAACAAGATACCTTGCTTGGGTCTTTCATGCTTGAAGAACCTGAAATTTTCGGGGTGGACAAATTTGATAACTCAGCTGTAATCATAAAAGGCAGGATCAAAACAAAACCTATCCGCCAGTGGCAGGTGGGAAGAGAATTTCTGCGCAGAATCAAACTTGCGTTTGACGAAGCTGGTATTGAAATTCCATTCCCCCACCAGACCCTGTATTTTGGAGAGGCCAGCAAACCCATTGAGGTTGCGCTTCTTGAAAAACTGAAAGGAAAAAACCATTCATGACCAAACGGTACCAGGCCCCTATTGTTAAAAAAGCCTTTGATATTCTCAAGGCCATATCACAGTCTGAAAAAGGGCTGCGCATCAGTGATATTTCAACGGAACTTGACATCAGCAAAAGCACGGTCCACGGCATTACCGCAGCTCTTGAGGAACAGGGCGCCATTATCCGGAACCCGGATTCCAAGCGGTATACCATCGGTTTGACCCTTATGGAACTGGGCAAGGCTGCCTATGAGCGGGTGGATATCATAAAATTCGCCCGGCCTGCCATGGAAAATCTCATGGAACAATGCCGGGAATCGGTATTTTTGGGTATACGCAATGCCCACCATGTCACGGTTATTGATATTGTGGAATCCAGAAAGGATTTCAAGATCAGCTCTCCCATCGGCACGGCACTGCCCCTTCTGGCCGGGGCCGTGGGAAAGGTGTTTTTGTCAGCCATGCCGGCACCTGAGGCTGCGGCCTATTTAAAAACCCACCCTTTGCGCAGGTTTACTTCCCGGACCATTGTGGATCCGGCAGTATATCTGGAAGAGCTGAAAACAGTCAAAAAAAGAGGATATGCCCTGGATGATGAAGAATACCTTGCCGGTGTCCGGGCCGTGGCAGTCTGCCTTTCTGCCAGGGGAGGCCATCTTCCGGCCCTGTGGGTGGTCGGGTTCAAAGCAGAGATGTCCGACGACCTGATGCCGGGCATTATTGACCAGACCCTGGCTGCAGCCCGGCAGATCAACCAAAGTTTATAGGCACGGGTTGAACCACACAGGTTTTGTACATCATTGCCGGATAAAATCTCGGGCAGACCGGACTTTTTTGGGATAGACCCTTGGTGGGCGGGGCCTGTCGGCCTCACCCGTCTTCCCCGGTTGACATGGTGTAGGCTTGGTGCAGCCAAACGGTAAAAACTGCGGGCAGGTATCTCCTCAAACAGTTTATCCTGCCTCAAAACTATAGAGATTCGATCATTCTGGGGGCAAAATTGTTCTGCAGATATCCTGATACCACTACCTTAGCCCGATCAACATTTTGGACACTTCATTGATTCCGAAATCCAGTTCCTTATAAGGATCAAAACCCAGCACCTGCTTTTGATAGGGGATATATCCATAACAGAATGCGCCTTTGATACAGTTTTTGGGAATGGTGCCGGCCATGCATTTTTCAGTATCCCGCAAATCCGCTTCAATGATACCTAAGATCAAAGAGGAACTGGGTGAAAAATAGACTGACAGTGTACCTGAACATCTCTGCGGCCGGGGAGCTCTGGCTGGATGAGCATGGTCGGATCTGTTTTCAACATCACGCCAAGTGGCTGGGCAATCCGGAAAGGTATTAGCCGCTTTGTCCCGCAGGCTTGGCATTGCCGAAACAGACAAGTTCGGTCTGCTCCGGGCTTCAACCCAATTCAAAGCCGGATATGAAAGCATCAATGTGGTGGACAGGATCAATTCCATTGTCAGAAATCATGCAGCTTCCATGCTTGACGCGCTGTCTTGAAATATTTGTACATCAAAACACTAAAGGTCCGTGAGGATGAAAAACGCAAAAACGTTTAATTTTATATCAAATCGTGATAATTTGATCACAGTTTTCAATTGATATATTAACAAAAAAAGCTCAGGATGGAAAATGATGCCCAGAATCGCATTTTTTTTTGGCATATCGATTTACATGTATCTCGGGGACCATGGAGTTCCTCATTGCCATGGGGTTTATGGTGATTATGCCGATTCTTTCTCGGTGGAGGATGGTACCATTCTCGCCGGTATGATGCCGCCTAAACCCGCCTAAACAGGAGATGAAAATCAGGGAATGGATATTGGCCAATCAAGAAGATCTGATGGAGAAATGGAATGAGCTTTCAAATTAAAACACCCTGGAAGAAAGTGACCCATGTTCACCCTTTGGATAATTTTTGTCTGGAATTGATTTGGGAAGACGGCATGACATCTGTCATCGAACTGAATGAATTGATCCATGGGAAGAAAATTTTATGGCGGCTTCGTTACCCCCGGTATTTCAATCAGGTCGCCGTCGACGAACTCGGCGGTATCTTCTGGCCTGAAGGAGAAGACCTGTCTCCGGATTTTTTGTTACACCACAGCGGGTGATCCGCAATCGACCGACTGCGCTTCTGATCTTTTTGCTTTACAAGCAGAGAAAATATGTCCTAAAAAAACATGACTTTGCTGTTCAAAAGAAAAAAATGATGGCTTTTTCAGCATCATAGCCGGGCGGAAAGCGCCAAATCTTTCGGCAGGATCATTTTCTGGATTGACAATGATTGGAATGTATTGCAGCCTCTTGTCAGAACTCTGGAATCCAAGTATCAGTATCCCGCAAATCCGCCTCGATGGCACCCATGAAGTTGCGTTTAACGGATTTTGATAAATTTTCATGAAAAATGACCCCATCAAAAAATGCCAGAAAATCCCCTGTTTCATCCACCAAAGAATAAAAAAAAGATTCACGGTTCTGGGGGCCGTACAGTCGGTGAAATGATTCTCTGTCAAATCCGGTAGAAACGGCTTTAACCCGATTCAAAGCCCGTTTTACCTTGTCTGTAGCAAAAATTTTCAGTTCAGCAGCACCATGCGGGTCAGCTTTTCCACCAGCAGATTGCCGGGCCGGACCCGGGGAAACAGCTTTTTTCCCGGCGTAAGCGTGGTGATCACGGTGCGGCCCCCGATGCGGCGGCCGGTTCCGTTCGTGAACAACGGCCGGGTGGTGACGCCCCACATGGCATGGCAGATTACGGCACTGTCTGATACCGGATCATGTCCCAGATAGAGCATGATATGGCCGGGCATGTACAGAAGGGTCAACAGGGGGACGGCCTGTTCCCGGATCAGGTTCTGTTTTTCCTGTCCGGACAATCCCTTCAGGGAGATGAAATTCCCTGATTCAGCCTGGTCCCCGGAGTTTCTTGGCAAAGGGATACCGAACCCGGCGAACAGGTCCTGTATCAGGGCGGAACAGTCCCGGTTTTCATACAACCCGCCCCAGCCGGCAACCCAGTCGGTTTCCACAAGGGCCCACAGCCTGTCTTGGCTTTCATGGGTGGTCATCCGGGGTTAACAGGGTTGACAACTGCTGTATCACCGGTGCCATATCGGCGCGGTGTTCAGGCGGTACCATCAGCACGGGGATCGCCTCGTTGGGGACGAACCGGTCTTCAGTAGGCCCTGGTTCATCTACCGGCAACCGGGTCAGCATGTCCGACAGATTGGCGGAAAATCCGTGTATATCAAGATGTTCGATGGCCTGCAGGAACAGGTTGTTTGCCGTCATCACCCGGGGCGGGATCAGTGCATGCCCCTTGTCCCGGCACAGGTGCTGTGACATCAGGGCCCGGCACCCGAACGGCCTGGTATCGTACACGGTGCACAGATCATCTGCCAGCAGGGGACAGGTTCCCCATGCCGGATCGTTTTCCTCCTCAGGAATGTTTCGGCCTTCCATACACCATCTGACAAAAGTGTTAAAGGTCATTTTCGGAATAAACCGTTTTTGGGGAAAATTCGGGATGATTCGGTTGTAAAGCGCGTTTTTTTCCACCGGGGACAGGGATGTGAGCAGCAGATCCGCCTCCAGAGTGGTAATGGTAACATTGCAGGTGCAGCAGTCAGAACATTTTTCTTTGCAGACACTTGTTTCAGATGCCATGAACCTGTCGTACAGATGATAGATTTCCCGGAGCCGGTCCAGGGCTGTCAGATCCTGTCTGGTATTCATTTAAAACCTTTATTTTTATCCGGTGTCAGTTATAATGTCACAACCTGTGACAGATGTTACTATGTCATCCACTTTTTTCAAAGGGACAAATAAGAAAAAAGGACGATTTTTAACAGACATCCAGGTGGTTATTGACAAGGATATGTTGTGCAATTATAATTACACATATGTTTTTATCTGTTAAGCGGAGGAGGAAAGATGGGCCAGGTAACCATATACCTTGACAATGAGATTGAAAATAAAATGAAGCATGCTGCCAGGGCAAACCATGTATCTGTCAGTAAATGGGTTGCCAATATTATCAGGGAAAGGATTTCGACCGAATGGCCCCAGGATATCGTAAATCTGGCAGGTTCCTGGAAAAATGATTTTCCGGAACTGGCAGAAATCCGTTCAGCAGAAGCGGAAGATGCCGAACGTGAGGTTCTGTAAAATTGTATATTCTTGATACCAATACACTCATCTATTTTTTCAAAGGTGTAGGCAATATTTCTGAGAGGCTGCTTTCCAAATCTCCAAATGATATTTACATTCCAGCAATTGTTCTTTTCGAACTCAAGCTTGGCATCGCCAAATCGATAAATCCGGCCAAGAGAAAAAAACAGCTGAATCTGTTGGTGTCCCATGTGAATATTGCTGATTTTGGAACAAAAGAAGCTGAAAGTGCCGCGATGATAAGGGCGGACCTTGAAAAAATAGGGATGCCCATCGGGCCGTATGACACATTGATCGCAGGTACGGCATTGGCTCTAAATGCTATTCTGGTGACCCACAATATCAAGGAATTTGGACGGATCAAAGCTTTGACAGTCGAGGATTGGTATTAACCCTATGCTGTGCCGTATCGGGCCAGGTAGGCTTCGATTTTTTCCATCATGGCATCATCCAGGATGACCCGGCCGTTGATCTCTTTGTTGTGCAGAAATGCGGTGATGTCGGACAGGGTGACAATGGCATAAATGGGAATGCCCAGGGTTTGTGCCACCTCTGTCAGGGCGTTCTGGTCGGTGGTGCCTTTTTCCTGGCGGTCCACGCTGATGACGATGCCCTTGACCTGTGGATTCCCACTGGTTTTCAGGATGTCGAGGGATTCTCTGATGGCCTTGCCCGAGGTGATGACATCATCCACCAGGATGAGCCGGGTGTCCCGGTCCAGGGCCATGCCCACGGTGCTGCTTTTGTCGGCATAGGTTTTGGCTTCCTTGCGGTTGAACACATAGCCTTTGTCCTGCTCCATGTCAGACAGGGCCATGGCTGTGGACACACACAAAGGGATTCCTTTGTAGGCAGGCCCGTAAATGCCGTCAAAAGCGGTGTTGAAATGTTCATGCACGGCTCTGGCATAGTAGGTGCCCAGCTGTTTGATTTTGGCCCCTGTGTCAAACATGCCGGTGTTGATGAAATACGGGGCGATTCTCCCGCTTTTGAGTTGAAATTCCCCGAATGTCAGGGCGTTGCACTGCACCAGAAAGGTGATGAAAGATTCCTGATAGTTCATTTGGTTCATTGGTTCCTTTAGTTGTTTGTGTATGGTTTTCCAGGCTTTTTTTCTTGTGGTATCACTGGCAGCGCCAGGACACGTATTCGGACAAAGCAACCGGCTGCCCGGACTTGAGCAGGGCGGTGCGGTTGAAATCGGTCATTTTTTGCAGCTGGTCTGAATGGAATACCGGCCCGTCCGTGCACACCACCCGGTCACTGCACACGCAGGCACCGCATACCCCGAACCCGCACCGCATATACCGTTCCAGAGATACCTGGCAGGGGATGCCATTGACTTCGCACAGGGTGAAGACCGCATGCATCATCACTTCCGGTCCGCAGGCATACACCATGTCAAACTGCGGCTGTGCCTGATCCATCCGGCGTTTGATCTCTGCTGCCAGCAGATCAGTGACAAATCCCCTGTGTCCCAGGCTGCCGTCATCCGTGGTAAAATGGCGTTTGGCTGCAAACCGCCGTGGATACAGGATGAAATCCTTTGTTCTGGCCCCGTGGACAAAAAACAGGTTCGGATCCAGCCGTTCCACCAGGGGGGCCAGGGGGGCCATGCCGCAGCCGCCGGCAACCACGGCTGCATGCGGAGAGGCGATGATGTCAAATCCATTGCCGAACGGACCCCTGATACCCACCATATCCCCCGGGGTCAGGGTTGCAGCCCGGCGTGAAAAGATTCCTTTGGCTTCAATGGTGATACCGAAGCGGTCTTTTTCATGAAATGATATGGTATAGGGCTTTTCATCCACCCCGGGTATCCACACCATGATGAACTGGCCGGGATGAAAATTGATGGCAAAGTCAAAAAACAGGGTGGTGAAATAGGGGTTGTGCATGGTTTTTCCGGCCACCCGGGCCATGACAGGTTTCTGATCGAAAATCATGGGGTGTTTTTCCTGTATTGGCTGGACAGGTCTTTTGCAATGGAAACAGGATCATGGGTGGTCCTGCCGGCAGGATGGTGAGCCGCACCGATGACCGCTTCTCTGGTAGTTTCATGGGCGGCCAGCCAGTTGTTGAGTTCCCGGTTCACCAAGTCAAACACCTGGATGCCCCGGTACCGCACGGCAGATCCCATACCCACCAGGGTGGCTCCCGCCATAAACATTTCCACGGCATCTTCGCCGGTGGTGATACCGCCCACACCGATGATGGGTATGGATACGGCCCTGAAGATATCATACACGCACCGGATCGCAATGGGTTTGATCATGGGGCCGGACAGACCGCCTTTTTTGAATGCCAGGACCGGCATCTTTGTTTCAATGTCAATGACCATACCCGGTCCGGCAGTGTTCACGGCACAGATGGCATCTGCACCTGCATCTTCACATGCCCTGGCAATGCGGCCGATATCCGGTGCCGCCGGGGTGAGCTTGGCAATCAACGGCACCTCGATCACCTTTTTCACCGCTGCTGTAACAGCATGGGCCGCTTTTTCATCCACCCCGAACAGCATGCCGTGGCAATCGGAATTGGGGCAGGAAATATTGATTTCAATAAAATCCGGGTGCCTGGCCGATACAAACCTGGCCACCCGGGAAAATTCCTCCACAGATCCGCCGTAGATGCTGGCATTAAGAGGGAAATCACGGTCTTCCAGGGCCTGCCATTCTGCATCCATGTGGGCATATCCGGGTGAGGGCAGGCCCACAGCATTGATCATGCCGTACCCCAGGTCGATTACCGTGGGGTTTTTATGGCCATCCCTGGGGGCCGGTCCAATGGATTTCATGGTCACAAGTCCGCACCCGGCATCGTGCACCCGGGTAAGGATATCACAGCTGTTGCCCAGGATGCCCGAGGCCAGGACCAGGGGATTTTTCAATTGTTTTCCCAGAAACGAAATCATATTGCCTTAACTGAACTTGTCATAAAAAATCATATCATCTTCCACCCCGAGCTCATAAAGGGAATCAATAACCGCATCGATCATCGGCGGAGGACCGCACAGGTAATATTCAATTTCCGTGGGGTCTTCATGGTTCTTGAGATAGGATTCTATGAGATGGGTGTGGACAAACCCGGTGAGTCCGGTCCAGTTGTCCTCTTTTTCCGGGCTGGAAAGGGCCACATGATAGGTGAAATTGTCGTATCGTTTGGCCAGTTCCGTGAACTCTTCATGGTAAAACATCTCTTTGACAGACCGTGCCCCGTACCAGAAAGAGATTTTGCGGTTGCTGTTGATGCCTTTCAGCTGGTGGAGAATATGGCTGCGCAACGGGGCCATGCCGGCCCCGCCGCCGATAAAGCACATTTCTTTGTCCGTGTCTTTGGCCATGAAATCGCCATAGGGCCCGGAGATCTTGACCTCGTCTCCGGGTTTGAGCCCGAACACAAAAGAAGAGCCGAACCCCGGAGGTATCCCTTCGGTGCCCGGAGGCGGAGTCGCAATGCGGATATTGAGTTTGATGATATCTTTTTCATGGGGTGCATTGGCCATGGAATAGGCCCGAAATCCCGGCTTGATCCCTTTGGCTGCCAAATCGAACAGATTGTATTTTTTCCATTCACTCACATACTTGCTGTCAATGTGAAAATCCTTGAATGTCAGCTCGTATTCAGGCACATCGATCTGGATATAGGCACCGGCGTCAAATTCAATGGGTTCTTCAGGTTCCAGCACCAGTTCCTTGATAAAGGTGGAAACATTGTCATTGGACACCACGGTGGCATTTACTTTTTTGATGCTGAAAATAGATTCCGGCACCTGGATGGCCATGTCTTCTTTGACCTTGAGCTGGCAGGACAGCCGGATATTTTCCAGTTTTTCCTTTCTGGACAGATGGGCCAGCTCCGTAGGCAGGATGGCGCCTCCTCCGTCCTTTACCTTGCATTTGCACATGGCACAGGAACCGGAACCACCGCAGGCAGAGGGCAGAAAAATTTCATTTTGTGCAAGGGCAGACAACAGCGTTGGATTGCCGGAAACCGTGAGGGGCTCGTCTTTGCTGTCGTTGATGGTAATGGTATGGCTGCCCTGGGTGGTGACTTTGGCTTCCACAAACAAAAGGACAAACACAAGGATGATGATCACGCCGGAAAATATCAACAAACTGATAAGGTAAATCACTGCATGCTCCTTGTCATACTAGAGGGTGATTCCTGAAAACATCATAAAGGTCATGGCCATGAGCCCGGCTATGATCATGATAAAACCGAACCCGTCCAGCCCGACCGGCACATCGGCATACCGGACTTTTTTGCGGATGGCGGCCATGGACACGATGGCCAGCATCCACCCGGTACCGGACCCGGCCCCGAACACCACAGACTCGATGAATGTGTGGTTGCGCTCCACCATGAACAAAGAAGTTCCCAAAATAGCGCAGTTTACGGCAATCAGGGGCAAAAATACCCCCAGGCTGGCATACAGGAGCGGCGAATACCGGTCAATGACCATTTCAACCGCCTGGACCATGGCCGCAATGACCGCAATAAAGGTAATGAATTTTAAAAAACTCAAATCCATTTCCGGAAATCCGGCCCAGGCAAGAGCCCCGGGGGCCAGCATCCCATGGTAGATGAGCCAGTTCACAGGGCTGGTTACGGTGAGCACAAAAATAACGGCAAATCCAAGTCCTGTGGCGGTTTCAATGGTTTTGGATACAGCAATGAACGAACAGATGCCCAGGAAATAGGCCAGCAGGATATTGCCGATGAACACGGAATTGATAAACAGACTCAGCAGATCGCCCATGGCAGCTCCTTATTTTTTTTCATGGGATATGCCGGGCAGGCTGTTTTTCAGCCAGACCAGCAGCCCGATAATGAAAAATGCCCCCGGTGCCAGCACCATGATGCCCATATCCTGGAATCCCATATCATATAAAAACCCGGGGATAACGGGAAATCCAAAAAACTGCCCGGACCCCAGAAGTTCGCGCAAAAACGCCACAGCCAAAAGGATCATGCTGTATCCAAGGCCGTTGGCCACACCGTCCACGAATGAATCTGCCGGGTTGTTTGCCATGGCAAAAGCCTCGGCCCTGCCCAGAATAATGCAGTTGGTGATGATCAGCCCCACAAAAATGGACAATTGTTTGGATATGTCATACAAAAAGGCTTTGAGGATCTGGTCGGTGATTATCACCAGGGAGGCAATGACCGTCAGTTCCACAATGATTCGGATATTGGAGGGGATCCAGCGACGTAAAGATGAGATGATCAGGCTCGAAAACGCGGCCACCAGGGTCAAAGCAATGCTCATGACCACGGCGGTGGACATTTTGACGGTGACCGCCAGGGCCGAACAGATGCCCAGCACCTGGTAGGCAACCGGATTTTCTCTCCAGATACCCTTGATCAGTATTTCCTTGTAATGGGACAGATCGGTTTGCATACAAATATCCTTATTCATCCAATATGGTTTCTACATGTGCCTGGCTTTCTTCTTTCTGGCGAAAAATTATGGAAACCGGTTCATATTTTGTCAGGGTTTCCTCCAGTCCTTCGCTCAGATATCTGCCGGTGAGGGTGGCACCGGATATGCCGTCCACATAGTGGTCCTGAAGTTTATCCGGCAGGTTTTCCACCTTGCCCTTTGCAATACCCACGGAAACCAGCTGGTTGTTGGCATTGAGGATTTTTTTGCCTTCAAAATTTTCCAGGAACCAGTTGCTTTCAATCTCTCCGCCCAGCCCCGGGGTTTCTGAATGGCTGTATATGGAAAATCCGGCAACCGTCTCTCCGTCCTGTTCAAAGGCCATGTATCCATGGATCTTGCCCCACAATCCCCGGGTACTGATAGGAACAATATACCCCTGTACCTTCTGGTCTGTGTGAATCAGGTACAGCTGCAGGCTGCTGCCGGTGGGGTTTTCTATAACCCGGCCCCGGGAATCCACATGGACCTCCCGGATATGGGTATCATAAATCTGTTTAATTTCTTCAGGTGTGGTTTTTTTGTCTTCCGGCACCAGGCCGGCAGCTTCCAGCAGATTGGTTTTTTTGTCCAGGGCCATGTTTTCCAGCTGCCTTTCTTTGAGCATGGTGGCAGCGGAGGTGATCAGCACACCGAAAACCAGGGCGGTGCCCAGGGCAAACATGACCACATATATTCGGCTGTTTTTAAATGATTTTTTTTTGTCAGACATTGGGTATCCTCTTTGAAATTCTGTGTTTCATGACCAGGTGGTCCAGAAGAGGGGCAAATACGTTCATGAACAGGATGGCCAGCATCACACCTTCGGCAAAAGCCGGATTGGCCACCCGGAGAATCACGGTGAGAAATCCGATGAGAAATCCGAAAATCCACCGGCCCGGATTGGTACCGGGAGCAGATACCGGGTCTGTTGCCATAAAGGAAATACCAAATAAAAATCCGCCGGCACACAGGTGATACAAAGGACCGGCAGCAGCCCAGGTGCCTTTGGTGCCGGGCAAAAAATAAAACAGTATTGCAGTGATGGCAAGGCCTGCAAGGCCGCCCAGGATGATCCGATAATTGCCGATGCGGGTGATCATGAGAAACACTGCCCCGATCAGACAGCACAGGGCCGAGGTTTCTCCTATACTGCCGGGCACAAATCCGAAAAACAGGTTGGACAGGGTAAATCCCTGCTCAGAAAGGACTGACGTCAAGCTGCTGCCGCCTTCTGCAGTAATCCCCAGGGCGGTTGCGCCGGTGATGCCGTCCACTGCATTTGCACCTGCCACCCATATGTTGCCGGACATGGTTACCGGATAGGAGAAAAATACAAATGCTCGGGCTGTCAATGCCGGGTTCAGAATGTTTCTGCCGGTGCCGCCGAAAATTTCCTTGCCGATGACCACGCCAAAGGAGATTCCCATTGCCACCTGCCACAAAGGAATGGTGGGGGGCAGGGTCAAAGGAAACAGCAATCCTGTAACCAGAAATCCTTCACTGATGGGGTGGCGCCGGATGGCGGCGAACAAAATTTCCCAGAAAAACCCCACTGCGTAAGATACGATAATAATGGGCAGTACCACCCAGGCACCCGATAAAAATGCGCTCCAGAACCCCAATGTCTCGCCTCTGGCCAGACCGGACTGATATCCGGTATTGTATATGCCGAAAAACAGTACCGGCAGCAGGGAGATTATCACAAAACTCATATACCGTTTCAGGTCCAGGTGGTCTCGAATGAAGGGGCCTTGTTTGTTTTTCGGGGAAGGCAGAAAAAAAAAGGTTTTGGTGGCATCGAACAAAGGTGCCAGTTTGGCAAATTTTCCGGCATCACTGAAGTCATATTCCAGCAGCGCAAATATTTTTTTTAAGGGATTCATAATATTGTATCGTTATCCTTGTTTGTCCTTGTGATGCAAATCCATACCTTGAGATAAAATATATGTCAGTTCAATTTTGGAGGGGCAGGTGAAAGAGCACAGCCCACACCGGCAGCAGTCCATAAGTCCCAGTTCCAGAGCCTCTTCAATATCATCGCTTACCAGGGCCTTCATGATGAAACTGGGCATCAGGTCAACGGGACAGATGTTTTCACAATAGCTGCAGTTTATGCAGGCCCTTTCTTCTCCATGCATGGTGCAGTCCATCTGCACTTTTCTGTCCAGAAGGGTCGACAAAAAGGCTTTGGACATCGTGGGCTTGTCCATTCCCGGCCGGATAAAGCCGAACATTTCATCTGCCGGTGCATCCGGGATGATGTTCAGGGTATTTTCAAAAAACCCCAGATGGCTATCCGGATCCACCTTACGACCATTGAACTGGCCCGTGGTAATGAGGCTGCTCAAAGGAAAGCTGCCGGCCAAAAGGCGGATGGGAGAACCCTGACGGGTGATCATATGGGGTTTTTTATCATTGCCTTTGGTTACGGTGACCATGGTGTCCACCGGATATCGGCCTGTTTCAAGAAATTGTGCCATGCGCACCAGGCCCTGGACATTGATATACCAGGCTGCGTTTTGCTTTGCTTGTTTTTTGATGTGATACAAAATTGCCCCTGGCTCCCAGGCAGGATAGATATCCGGCACCTCGTGGGTGATCAGATGCTTTACCGGTGCCAGAAGCTTTAGAGAATTTGTCCGGGCCGCAACAATCACCCGGTTTGAAAATTGTTTGAGTACGGACAGCCCGAATTCAAACTGCCGGATATTGTCCTGGAGCACCAGAGCCGGATGGGGGGAGAATATGTCGTTGCCGTTGAGACAGACAATGATTAAAGGCGGCGCTGTTTCACTGTCTGCCGTGTCTCTGGCCGGCAGCTGCCGCAGGGTCTGCCACAGACCGCCTTGTTTGAGGCGATGAATCAGATCCTGTTTGGGCACTTGATTCAGGTGACTGGCAGACACCGGATCAAATTGTATAAAATCATCCAGGCCTTCCAGGGCCACTACCACTTCCAATAAACGCCGGCGTTTCCCGAATACAATTTTTTTCACCGTCCCTGTACCCGGGGAGACATATTGGATGCTGGTATCCCGTTTGTCACAGAACAAGGGCTGGCCGGTTTTGACTGAATCATTTTCTTTGACCAGCAGTTTGGGCCGAATATGGGCAATGTCCCGGGCAGATACTCCCACGGTTGCAGGTCTGGGAAGCTGTATGACACTGGTGTCGGGCATGCCGGCCAGTTTCAGTGTAAATCCTTTGGAAAGGGTGATTTTTTCCATGTGATTCATAATTTCCGTGTTTATGCAGTTGCTCCTGCCTGTTTTACTGGTACTCTCCGGCAGAAAATACAGTCTACCAAATCTTTTTTGAATATCAATGCAATAAATTTTGCTTACTTTACCACAAAGGGTCTGGGCCAGCAATTTAAAAAAGCATGCTGCATCGGATTGTATGAATGCTGTTTTTAACCCTTGATTTTCCAGCCCGGTTTATATAGTAAGGAAGACACAGTACATGGAAAACCGGATAACAGGGATTTGGTGAACCCGATGAATCAAACCGCGGTGGATAATATTTTTACCAGGGAATTTTGCGATGAACTTTTGCCCCCTCAAACCAGTGACCGGTTTTTTGAGGCCCTTTACGGGGATGTGTCAGAAGGCGCCTATGACATCGGGCTGGAATGTGTTTCCCTCAAGCCCGACCGTGTTGTACTGGCCTTTAACCTTACCCAGCGTCCGGGCAAGTGTCTGGTATGCAGTTTGACCTATGGGCTGCCCAATGTGTTTGCCCGTCATCCCCTCATCAATATCAAAGGCATGATCCAAAAAATCCAGGAGGCAGGGGTGCCGGTGAAGGAATGGCGCCTGGGCCAGACCAGTGAAAACAGCAATACCCATCATGTGATCCCCCTGTATATTGATCTTGCATAGCGCGGGCACACAATAGTCCCGGCATACAAAAAAAATCCGGACTGACCAGCAGTCCGGATTTTTTGACTTATGCTTTGGGTAATTTGGGAAACCTTTTGTTCAAAGTCTTGTTCCATTCGTCCAGTCTGGGTTTTACCTTTTTAAACAAGGCCCCCACATTGCCCTGGATGGTGATACTTTCAATAGTATCTCCCTGGGCGATGCTGTCCACCACTTTCTGGTCTGCTTCCTTTTCCACCGCACCAAATACTGTGTGCATGCCGTCCAGATGGGGGGTAGGACCATGGGTGATAAAAAACTGGGATCCATTGGTGCCGGGACCGGCATTGGCCATGGACAAAATCCCGGGCTTGTCATGCTTTAAATCTTTTTTGCACTCATCTTCAAAATTATAACCAGGTCCGCCCGTACCATTGCCATGGGGGCATCCTCCCTGGATCATAAAATCATTGATCACCCGGTGAAATTTGAGTCCGTTATAATATTGTCTTTTGGCAAGATTGGCAAAATTTGCGCAGGTGACAGGTGTTTGGTCGGCAAATAATTTTAAACGGATGGTTCCTTTGCTGGTTTCCATAACAGCGGTTAAATCAGGCATGTAGATCTCCTTTACAGTTAAAACAAAAAAATATCATTCATGATAAGTGCTGGGAAAAAAATGTCAATGACACACGGATCATTTACCAGGGCCATCGCATGTAACCACATCCTGTTCAGCTGCTTGATACCCGCCTCCTGAGGATATGTCAATATATGTGACGCTGCTTCTACATGCGATTACAGGGGGGCATTTGCTATTTTGTAATCTTTTTTTTGCATTGTTTTGTAGTTTGATATAAATTGGTACTGTGGTGTAAAATTTACAGGCTGCCGGGAAAACGGGGAAAAAACCAGTGAAAGCACACGAAAAAAAATTCAGGACCATTATTGAGACTATTGAAGACGGGTATTACGAAGTTGACCTGGTCGGAAACTTTGTCTTTTTTAATCAGGCCATGTGCGAAATTCTCGGGTATTCAGCAGATGAACTGGCAGGCATGAACAACAGAGAATTCATGGACAGCCATAACGCCCGAAAAATTTTTAAAATTTTCAACCGGGTATATAAAACCGGAAAAGGGCGCAAGGCATTCGGCTGGGAACTTATCAGGAAAAACGGTTCAGTCTGCCGTGTTGATACATCAGTGGCGCTTTTAACCGATGCCCATGGTGACCCCATTGGTTTTCACGGCATCGCCAGGGATGTCAGCGAACAGAAAACACTTGAGATCCGTCTTCAGCAGTCCCAGAAAATGGAGGCAATAGGCACCCTTGCTGCTGGAATTGCCCATGATTTCAATAATATACTTTCAGCAGTATTTGGATATTCCCAGCTGGCCCAAAACAATCTGAACAACCCGCAAAGGGCAAAAGAACAGATGGACCAGGTTATAAAAGCTGCACAAAGAGCGACTGAGCTCGTGCAGCAGATGCTTACCTTCAGCCGGCAGGCCGAATACAGCAAAAAACCCCTGCGCATTTATCTGCTGGTAAAAGAATCCTTAAAACTGCTCAGATCATCCATACCTGCTACCATAGATATCAAAACACAGCTTGATTCCAGACAGACCGTGCTTGCAGATCCAGCCAAAATGCATCAGGTTGTAATGAACCTGTGTTTGAATGCATACCATGCCATGAAAAAGCAGGGCGGCATTTTGACCGTATCCCTGACAGATGAGACAATTACCTGTGAGCGAAACATAAAAGACAGGGTTATCCCTCCGGGGGATTTTCTCAGACTGGCAGTGAGTGATACCGGACACGGTATGGATGAAGACACCTTGAAAAAAGCATTTGATCCCAATTATTCAACCAGAGAAACAGGCCAAAGCAATGGGGGATTGGGTCTGGCCATTGTCAAGGCCATTGTTGACGAGCATGAGGGGTTTTTGACCGTGCACAGTACGCCTGGCAAGGGCACCCGGGTTGTGATAGATTTTCCTGGTGCAGACCAGGTGGGGCATGGCGCTGTAAAACCAAAGAAATATGATGCTGAGACCCTGTACGGTACAGAAACAATCATGGTTGTTGATGATGAAAAGGCAATCAGACAGATCTGCAAAGAATTTCTAAAAAGTCATGGATATCAGACATATTTGTTTGACAATGGCATGGCAGCACTCAAGGCGTTTACGTCGGATCCCTATGAGTTTGATTTGATTGTCACTGATATGACAATGCCGGAGCTTACAGGAGACAGGCTTGCACAAGAAGCGCTGCACATCCGGCCTGATATGCCCATTATCCTGTGGTGCGGTTTCAGTGAAGATATTTCAGAAGAGGCAGCTATCAGAATGGGTATTAAAAAATATATGCAAAAACCCGTTGGCAACCAAGACCTTCTGAAAGCCATACGGCATATTCTTGATGAAAAATGAAATCCTCCTGACCCCGGCCAGCGAAGTCGCTGACCGGATCAGTCATCTGAAATGCCATATGGAAAAAACCGGCATGGATGCCGTGTTTCTGACCCATAAGCCGGATATCTATTATTTTTCAGGAACAGCCCAGGATGCATACCTGTATGTGCCTGTGGATAATGATCCATTGCTGTTTGTCAAGCGGTATCTGCCCCGGGCCCGCTGGGAAACAGGCATTGCCCGGGTGGAGCCCGTTGCATCCGTCACCCGGATACCGGACCGGATCAAAGCGGTTTATCCCACCTTTACCCGGTCCATGGGCCTGGCTTTTGATGTGGTGCCGGTGCGTGATTTTCAGTTCTTTCAATCGTTGTTTTCCCCGGCGGTTTTTATGGATGCCACCCCGCTGATTACCGGCTGCCGCATGATCAAATCCGCCTGGGAGATCAGCCGGATGGAAGATGCGGCCAGGGTGTCGAAAGATACCTTTGCATTCATATGTGAAAATCTTGTACCTGGAGAATCAGAGATCGCTTTTTGCGGCCGCATCGAAGCCTTTGCCCGGGCAAACGGCCATTCAGGCAAGCTTCTGGTGCGCCATTACCGGGCTGAAGGATTTGCCCACCATTTGTTGAGCGGTTGCTCCGGGGGGCTTGGCGGTGCACTGGACAGCCCGGTAAGCGGTGCCGGTACCTGCAGTGCCTACCCGTTCGGGGCCGGCCATAAACTGATCCGGAAAAATGAGCCCGTGCTCATGGACCTTGGCACCATGGTCAACGGGTATCACATGGATGAAACCCGGATGCTGGTGATGGGGAAAATGCCGCCCCGGGCAGAACAGGCCGGTCTGGCTGCCATAGAGATCCTTTATCATGTCAAGGATCTCATGGTTCCCGGCACCACGGTGGATCAGGTGTTCACTGCAGCCATGGACAGGGCGCAAAAACTGGACCTGGGATCTTCTTTTCTGGGGCTGCCGGATCTCAAGTCCCGGTTCATCGGCCATGGTATCGGCCTGGAGCTGGTGGAAGACCCCATCCTGGCCCGGGGCCGCCACACCGAACTTGCACCCGGTATGGTGTTTGCCGTGGAACCCAAATTTATCTTCAAGGACCGGTTTGCAGCAGGCATTGAAAGCGTTGTCCATATAACAGACAAAGGGGCCCGGTTCCTGAGCCTGACCGAGAACCGGATTTTCCACGTCTGAACATGCTGGTCCCCAATACCATATTCCCTTTGTTTGCCCTGCTGCTTTTGGGGCGGCTGCTCAAATTTTACGGCATGACCGATGACCGGTTCCTTGCCATGTCAGACCGCCTGGTATACTACATTTTTTTTCCTGCCATGCTGTTCTGGAAAATCGGCGGCAGCGGACCGGATCAGGGAATAGATGCCGGGCTTTTTTTTGCCGGACTTATCGGGGTAATCCTGGCTTTTCTGGCAAGCCTCTGGGCCATCCGGTTTTTTCGTATGTCACACTTCCAGGCCGGTTCTTTCTGCCAGGCCTGTTTCCGGTTCAACACCTATATCGGCATGGCCATTGTCCTGACGGTTCTGGGAGAAGAAGGGGTCCGCCATTTCGGTATTCTGGCCGGAATTGTCATTCCGTTGATCAATGTGCTGTCGGTATCCGTGCTGGTGTGGTATTCAGACCAGAAACTGGCACCCCGGGAAAAAGTGCGGTATTTTATCCGGGCCCTGGTGTCCAATCCGTTGATCATCGGGTGTGCTGCCGGGTTTTTGTTTTCCCGGTCCAGCCTTGATTTTCCCTTGTTTGTGCACAATAGTTTTTCATTGATGACATCTGTAACTTTGCCC
>JAABUB010000069.1:0-9694 GCA_011389575.1 Desulfotignum sp.
TACGGGAAGATATTGTTTTCCATGTCACGCTCAAAAATATTATACGGCGGCTGGCACAGATGAATAGGGGCTTCCCTGCGAAAGGCATCCATCTGTTCAGGTGAATAATTTGATACCCCGATTGCACCGATTTTCCCCTGCTGCAAAAATTTATTCATGGTCCGGGCAGTTTCTTCAACAGGCACCAGCGGATCCGGCCAGTGCACATAATAGATATCAATATGGTCTACACCAAGGCGACGCAGAGAATCATCAATCTCCTGCTCAAGTCTCCGGGGGGAAGAATTGCGCACGACCTTTTCATCATCAGTCCATTCCAGTCCCACTTTTGTGGCAATATATACCTGTTTGTCTTTCTTATACTGCTTCAGGGCTTTGCCCACAATTTCCTCGGATCGTCCAAACCCATAAACCGGAGCAGTGTCCACTAAATTCACACCCTGATCCAGGGCCGCGTGAATGGTTTCAATTGACTTGTTCTCATCTGTTCCTCCCCACATCCAGCCCCCGATGGCCCAGGTTCCCAGAGCCACACGGGTAACTTTGATATCTGTTTGGGAAATAGTCACATATTCCATATTGTTCTCCTTTGTTTTGGCGTTATATTTGTCATTTTCTGCATGCCTGCCGACTTGCATTGTTCATGTACTTAATTTGTTTCAGATATATCAAACCCCGGCAGAAGACCATATGGTGGAAAACAACCATTTCCAGATTTCAGAATATGCAACCCACCTGTTTTTGCCATTTAACAAATGCGGAAATGGAGGTATCGTCCAGATACCCCCTGGAAGCCCCTGAGGGCAGAGCCGGAAGCGGAAAGGGCAGGCAGGTTACTGCCCCTGGCGATTCCCGATTGGGCACACCCCTGCTGTACCCGGGCAGCCGGATACTCTTTTGCCCTTTTGTCAATGCTTCTTTACATACAGCGGTGAAATATCCCTCAGGGTAACCACAATATTTTGTAAGGCACCTAAAAATTTGGTGATGTCTTCTTCGGTATTGTCCACACCGTAGCAAATAACCAGGGTACCCTGGGCATCGGCATGATCCAGTCCGATGGACATCAATACGTGGGAAGCACGCAAAGAGCCGGTGGCACAGGCGGAACGAGTGGATACGGCAATGTCTTCGTCATCGAGCATGAGCATCACGCTTTCGCCCTCGATATATTTGACAGACACCGATACCAGATTGGGCAGGCTGTAATCCAGCGGCGTGTTGATAATATATTCGTCAATATGGTTGGGCAATTCCGTGATCAGTTTGCTTTTGAGTTTTTCCAGATGGACCAGCCGTGAATTCATATGCTGCCGGGCCTGGTCCGCTGCCACGCCCATACCGATAATGCCCAGCAGATTTTCAGTTCCTGCACGTTTGCTTGCTTCCTGAACCCCGCCGTCCAGTAACGGCCATATCATGGTTCCCCGTCTGATGTACAGACCACCTATACCGGTGGGCCCATAAAAAGTGTTGGCGGCAAAACTCACCAGATCAGCTCCCATTTTCTGAACATCAAAGGGCATAACTCCTACGGAATCAACGGCATCCGTGTGAAAGATGATTTTCTTTTCCCTGGTGATTTTGGCGATTTCTTCAATGGGCTGGAGGGTGCCAGTTTCATTATTGGCATGCATGACCGAAACCAGGATGGTGTCATCGGTAATGGCTTTGGCAATATCCGCGGGATCTACTCTTCCCTTGTCGTCAACGGAAACAGATGTGATTGTAAATCCCTGGCTCTTTAACCGTTTACAGCTCCGGATAACCGAATTGTGTTCGATGTTGGTAGTGATGATATGTTTGCCCTTTTCCGCGTTGGCCCATGCCACCCCTTTAATGGCGTGGTTGACCGACTCGGTACCGCCGGAGGTGAAGACAATCTCTTTCGGGGTCTTGGCATGCAGCAGCCCGGCTACAGACTCCCGTGCTTTTGCCAGGGCATCAGCTGCCTGCTCTCCTTTTTTGTGCTGGCTGGAAGGATTGGCGTAATCATTGTTGATGGCATCGATCATTGCCTGTTTTACTTCAGGGATCAACGGTTTGGAAGATATGTGGTCCAGATTAATAATTTTCATTTTTGATTTGCCTTTTCATGGGTTCGTATTAATGGTGATCTTCAACCAAATCAGACTGGCATGCCTTGCAGAAAGGTGCCTCCTCTTGAATTTCAATATCACAATACGGGCAATAGCATTTTTCGTCAGGGTTGTGTTCATGGGCTTCTTTTCTTTTGATTTCAGCCGGTGCTTTTCCTTCTTTGCGGGCTTCATAATCTTTTATAGCCAGTTGCAGTGCGTCCGCACCCAGGTTTGAGCAGTGAAGCTTGTTTTTCGGCAGACCTTCCAAGGCATTGGCCACCTCCTTGTTGGTAATCTTTTTTGCCTCTGAAATGGGCTTGCCCTTTGCTATCTCGGTGAGCATACTGGATACAGCAATGGCGGAACCACACCCGAATGTCTGGAATTTGATATCATCAATGACGTCATCTGTTATCTTCAAATAGATGGTCATCATGTCGCCGCACAACGGGTTGCCAACTTCCCCAACCCCGTTCGCATCCTCTATAACACCTACATTGCGTGGATTTCTGAAATGGTCCATAACGGTTTTAGAATACATGGATGTTCCTCCTTAAGTTGTGTCAAAGGCCTTGACAAAATTTTGATTTGTCCTTGGTTTGATTTGGCCTTAATAAACGATATTATAACCATGCTTCTCATTAAGTAAACACGCAAGATTGAATAAGAAAAATCAGCAGACAGTTTTTTTTGTTCGGAGAGGTCCCCGTGGTCTGAAGGGTGAGACAGACCCTCCGAATTTCTTGACAGATACCGTACAGACGGGTATGCATGAAAGGCAAAAAAATATGACTGTCAGGAGGGGAGCTTTGGCGTTTTTTTTCGAGTTCTGCCGGGCCACCGACTTTATCGATATTGAAACAACGGACCTGGACCGGTGGGGACCTAAACCTGGACGGGGTCGATGGTCCTTTGCCGTGCTGCTGTGGCATGATTATCAGTAGAACTGAAACGAAAAAGCCCTGGAAACCCTGGTGGCAATCATGAATAGGAGAAGCTGAATGGCGGTCTGGTCGGTCTATTTATTGGAATGTGCGGATAAATCCCTGTACTGCGGTGTCACCACCGATCTTGACACCCGCTTGTTGAAGCACAACCAGGGGATCGCTTCCAGATATACCCGGGCACGGTTGCCGGTGACCCTGGCAGCAGTCCGGGAAAACCTGGAAAAATCAGCGGCCTTCAAGCTGGAATACCGGATAAAGCAGCTGCCGGCTGGCAGGAAAATAGCTGCTTTGAAAAAATCACAAGTATAAATTGTTAAATTTCAATGATATTAAACCATCTGCTTGAATCTGGTTTGTGAAATACCCATGGGGCGACAACCAATGTTTCAAACGCTTAAATGTTTTTCAATCACTGCCGAATTCCGATTGTCTCATTACCCGATGGCCGGTCCGGGATCGTCGTGGGTGTTTTCAACGGCTTGCTGTAAACCATCTTGGCATCTCCGGGGCTGTAAAAATCGGGCAGGGTGGCTGCTATCGTGTATCCGCAGCGTTCGTAAAAGGCGCGGGTCGGGGCGTATCTTTGCTGTGACGCGGTTTCCACATAGATGGTGTGTCCCTTAGCTTCTGTGATCAGCTGCTCCATTTTTGCCAGAAGGGCCTGGCCCAGGCCTTTTTTCTGAAATTCAGGTGCCACTGCGATCCAGTAAATATCGTATCCGGCCAGGGTGCAGGGGATGGGGCCGTAGCAGCCATAGCCGACAAGCCTGCCGCCGTTCCGGACAGCCATGACAAAATAATATCCGCTGGCCAGGCCTTTTTCCAGCCGTTCTGCCACCAGCTGGGCCGCGATTTCCACTTCATCCTCTCTGAAAAATCCTGTGGCGGCCACCAGGTGCCGGATCTTTTCCACATCTTGGGGCAGTGGGTCATACCGGAACTGAATGCCTTTGGGGGGAGATTGTGTCAGGGTTCTGTCCCGGGTCGGGGTGAACACGGCCTGGGCCAGGCCCTCGAAAAAGTGCCGGGCATTGAGCCCTAAGTTCCGGGTGTTGTATCCGCCTTCCTGGACCACCAGCAGGGGCAGGCCGATGGTTCCGATCATCTGGCCGTTCTTGTAAAAATCTTTGGGCGTCAAAGACCAGGTGCCGGTGGGATCGTTTCGGGCCGTGTCCAGGCCCAGGCAGACCACCAGAAAATCCGGTTCAAATGCAGCAACCTTTGCCAGGGCCTGCATCAGGGCGCTGCGGAAGGTTCTGCCGTCAACGGTTTCTGCCAGGGGCAGGTTGCAGTTGAATCCTTCGCCTTCGCCTGTGCCTGTTTCATCTTCAAATCCGGTGAAGTAGGGATAGGCAAATTCAGGATGGCCGTGGATGGACACGGTGAGGATGTCAGATCGGTGATAGAAGATATCCTGCTGTCCGTTGCCGTGGTGGTAGTCGATGTCCAGGATGGCCACCCGGCCCTGTTCCCGCAGATACCGGGCCGCAATGGCCGCGTTGTTGAAATAGCAGAACCCGCCGAAAGACCTTTGTTCCGCATGGTGCCCCGGGGGGCGCACCAGGGCGTAGGAGATGCGCCGGCCCGCCAGCAGCGCATCCGCTGCCGTGAGCGCGGCATTTACCCCGGCCCGGGCCGCGGGATAGGCATTGCGGTGGATGGGGGTGAAGGTGTCGATGCAGTAGTATCCCGGCAGGACTGTGGATTCTTTTGGGCGGCGGGTCTTGTTTCTGATGGGAAACACATAGGGGTACAGGGATTTGTCTGCCGGCACCTCTTCACAGGCCCGGGCCAGGTATTCGATGAAATCCGCGTCATGGACCCCGTGGATATGGATGTCGGGGAAGGGCTGTGTTTCCAGGGTTTCGAACAGGCCGCTTTTTTCCAGGTGGGACAGGATCCTTGTGATGCGCACCGGGGATTCCACATACCCGCGTTCATGGATATGGTGGATCTCATGGTCCTGGTTCACCACCAGAACGATTTTTTCTGAAAACCGGTCATGGACGGCCCGGCGGGTTTTGTGGGGCCGCACATGGCAAAAGGGCCTAAGTTTCACCGGGTTGTCCCGGATGGAGGCCACCGCCTGCTCCACGTATTCTGCCGGGCACAGGTCTTTGTATTTGCGCTCCAGGATGGCCCGCACCACTTTTTTTGTGTGGGACCGTGCCAGGGGGGTGTCCTTTCCCAGGTCGTCATATACCAGATGCGGCATGCAGGTGTCTTCCGGGTTCACCGGTGCTTCATACCCGGTGTTGATAATGGGCCGGGCCCCGTACCGCTCATAGAACCGCAGCCGGGCGATGTTGTCCTTGATCAGGCCGGGTTCGCATTCTCCCGGGGTGTCAGGCAGGCACTCAAAAAACAGCCCGCTGACCTTCAGGGCCGCACACTCGGTTCTGACCCGCTCGTATAGGGCACTGCCCAGCCCGCCCCGCAGGGTGTCTTTGGCGGTGGCGATCCAGTCCAGAAAGCAGAAATTGATGTCCGGCTCATGCAGGACCATGGCAAACCCCAGCACCTTGTGCCGCATGTTTTCCGCCACAAACAGAATGGGGCGGAACCGCAGGGTGAACGGGTTGCGCAGTTTGTCTTCCAGGTGTATGATTTCCTGTTCAGACACTGAAGGGATCCGTTTTTGGAGGATGGCTTTTACCTGGCGGAGGGCATCCTGGTTCACCTGGATGGCATCGTCAAAAATACGTCTTATTCTGAACATAACTGGGTGGTCACTATTTGTTGAATGCCGTGGGTATATGAGATCCCTGCCTGTTCCAGGGCCGCGGCAAATCCGGCATCCGGGGACAGGCAGGGGTTGGTGTTGATCTCCAGGACAAACGGGCGGCCATCCGGATCCACCCGGAAATCCACCCTGGCGTAGCCGGCCAGGTGAAACAGGTGCCAGCAGCGGCGGGCCAGGGTTTCCAGTTCCTCTAACAGGGGCGTATCTGCAGGGGCAAAATCAAACTGTCGGGGGGTGTTGTTATATTCGTCGGAATCTGCCATCCATTTGGCCCGAAACCCCACCATGGCAGGCTGGTCTGCCGGGATGTCCGGAAAAAGAATCTCCGCCGGCGGCAGCACAGTCACCCCGGACGGGGTGGCCAGCAGCGAGAGATTGAATTCCCGTCCGGAAATGAACTGTTCGGCAAAACAGGCCCCGCCCAGGCCGGGGGCCCGCTCTTTCAGCAGCCGGGTCACGGTCTTTGCCGTGCCTGTCACCAGGTTTTCCGCCTCCAGTCCCAGAGATCCGTGTTCCCACACCGATTTGATGATCCACAGGAGGTCGGGATCATCTCCCGGATCCATGCCCCCCTGCCAGGGCATGTCCGCAGGAAAGGGATTGATCCAGGCAGGGGTGGGCAGGCCGGCCAGGTAAAGGCGCTCCTTGGCCATCACCTTGTGGGAAGTGGCGTGCACGGCAGGGGCCGGGCACCCGGTATAGGGGACGGCCATGGTATCCAGCAGCGCCGGTACCACATGGATCAGGCTGCCGCGGTTTTCCAGGGACTCCACCAGGTTGAACACCCCCAGGGGCCGGATTTTTTCAAGGGTCTGCCTTAAAGCGGCCAGGTCAAGGGTGCATGGCACCGGTATGGGATCGTATCCCAGGCCTTTCAGGGCCTCGGATACCGCATCCACCTGGACCAGGACATCTGCCTCGTCCGGTCCGGCCGGGTCTGTCACAGCATTGTGCACAACGGCAATGGAGCGGTTCATGCCGTCTCCGGACAGGGCGCTTGCATACGGTCTTGCACCCGCTCCATGGCGGATGCCAGGATCATTTCGATGAGTCGGACATAGGATGTCCCGAAAAATTCACACACCATGGGCAGGTCGGAATAATGGGGCCGCAGCCCGGCCAGGGGGTTCACCTCGATAAAGCAGGGGGTGCCTTGGGCATCACACCGGATGTCGATTCTTCCTCCATCCCGGCATTCCAGCACCTGCCAGGCAGCCAGGGCCAGGGCCTCCACATCCCGGATCAACGGATCCACATCCGATGATAAAGGCAGGTACTGGACCCGGCCTTTCCATCCCTCCTTGTTTTCAAAAGAATAGACATCCTTTCCCGGATCGGCCAGCACAATGATCTCCATGGTGCCCATCACTTTTGCAAAGGTGCCGGTACCCACCAGGCCGGTGGTGAATTCCCGGCCGCTCAAAAACTGCTCGATGAGCACGGGCTGGCCGAACTGTTCCATCAACGCCCGGCAGACCCGGGGCAGGTCCTGTTTGTCCCGGACCACGGAATCGCTTGTGATGCCCATACCGGTGCCCTGGGCCACGGGTTTGACAAAATACGGAGGTGCAAAGGGAACCCGGCCGGCATCCTCCGGAGCGGCAGCCAGAAAAAATTGCCCCGTAGAAAGCCCTGCATCCCGGATGATCCGCTTGGTCATGGCCTTGTGCAGGGTCAACGACATGACCATGGGGTCTGAAAAGGTATAGGGGATCTGGTACAGGTCCAGGATGGCCGGCACCTGGGCTTCTCTGCCCATGCCGTGCAGGCCTTCGGCAATGTTGAACACCAGATCCCAGCGCGCACCGACCACCAGCTGTTCAATGAGCTGCCGGGCATTGCCGATGCGCACCGGGGTATGCCCCAGGTCACACAGGGCCTGCTCGATGGCCGCGATGGTTTCCACGGAATCAAACTCTGCAGTTTCCAGTTCTGAGTATCCCTTGTCCAGGTAATCCTGGCGCAGGTCATAGGTCAGTCCGATGATCATTGTTTGTTCTCCTATGATTTTTGTCATTCTGCCGCCGGCACGCTCTGGTGGCTTTCCAGGCTTGGATCGGGATAGGTAAAGGATCTGTTTTCATAATTGGTCAGCATAAGGTCGTCACTGGTGTGGCCGCTCACATAGTCGGGCATCAGCGGGATCTTGCCGCCGCCGCCAGGCGCATCCACCACATAGGTGGGCACGGCATACCCGGTGGTGAATCCACGCATGCCCCGGATGATCTCCAGGCCCTGATTGATGGAGGTTCTGAAATGACCGGACCCGGAGATGGGGTCACACTGGTACAGATAATAGGGCCGGACCCGCAGCGTCATCAACCGGTGCATCAACTCGGTCATGGTCTGGACACAATCATTGACCCCTTTGAGCAGCACGGTCTGAGAGCCTAAAGGGATCCCGGCATCTGCCAGCAGGGCGCAGGCAGTACGAGTTTCAGGCGTACATTCGTCCGGGTGGATAAAATGCAGGCTCATCCAGAGGGGATGATATTTTTTGAGCATTTTCACCAGCCGTGGGGTGATGCGCTGGGGCAGCACCGCCGGCACCTTGGTGCCGATGCGGATAATTTCCACATGGGGAATCTGCCGCAGCCGGGAAAGCACCCATTCCAGCCGGTCGTCGCTCAGAGTCAAAGGATCTCCGCCGGACAGCAGCACATCCCGGACACACGGGTTGGCGGCGATATAGGCAATGGCCTTTACCCACCGGGCCCGGCTGGCACGGATCCCGCCATGGCCCACCACCCTGGACCTTGTGCAGTACCGGCAGTAGGTGGAGCAGAAATCGGTGAGCAGAAACAAAACCCGGTCCGGATACCGGTGCACCAGCCCGGGCACCGGGCTCTGATGGTCTTCTCCCAGCGGATCGTCAGACTCGCAGGGCAGTTTCATCCATTCACCGGCCGTGGGCACCACACATCTGCGCAAAGAATGATCCGGCACATCTTTGGGGATCAGGCTGGCGTAATAGGGGGTGATGCTCAAAGGCAGCTGGACTGTGTTGTCGGCCAGATATTCATCCGGCCCAAGGGGCAGGATCTGGTTGAGCCGTTCATAGGTATGGATGCGTTGGCGCACCTGCCACTGCCAATCATGCCAGTTTCGGGCCGTGGATCCGGGGAAAAACTGTTTTTGAAAGGCTTTGGTTTCTGGGCGGAGTTTTGGGTGACGAGGGGATGTTGTTTTTTGGGCCGGCAGGATGAATACCGGGCGGGTCAGGTGGATGGGGTCCATTCCGGACGGAGGCGCCGGGTACAGGGTGTTTATGGCAACCCTGCCGCTGGGAGGCTCGTCATCATCGATTATCAGCGTTTCCGCGGGTGCTTCTGCTTTGTGCATGATCTCTCCTTGTGTATCTGTTTTGTTGTGGGTGGTAACCCGTCTGCGATCATTACAATAAGGGCCGAACATTTTGTTGCCTGAAAACGGGATTAGCAACCATCATGCCTGAAAAGAAAAAAAAGTCACAATATAAAGTAGGTGTCTTGTGACCGGACTGTCAGATGCGGAATCTCGGATGTGGGTATAAAACACCTACGTGGGGCGGGTATCAGTGAATCCAAGGGGATTTGGGATTGTCCCGATATGGAGAAAAAAGCATGTAACAGGAATCTTGATGTCTGGTTTGGAAACAGGCAGGGCCGGCATACAGACGTGAAATGTCTGATCGTCTGTACCAATAAAAAATTGCATCGCCCGGCCAGGCTTTTTGGTCAGAAAAATTCTTACAAGGAAATATTGCATTTACCGACTTTACTTTAAAGGATATCTCGGGTATGTAATTGGCTGGAATAATATTGAATCAAGACCGAAAAACATTTTTGGAGATTAGTTATCAATGATTATTCAGGGATTAAAGCTCACTATACTCGGTATGGGAGTGGTTTTCTCGTTTCTTGTCCTGTTGTTTGTTCTTATTT
>JAABUB010000069.1:10220-18803 GCA_011389575.1 Desulfotignum sp.
ACGGCATGACCCATATCCGCAATTTTGACGCCCTGAATGACGTGCGCAACCTGGTGTATTCAGGGCAGTGCATCAAAGATGCCGGACTTCATCATCAGGTGGTGGTTACCATGATGGAACTGCCTCCGGGCTGCACCGGTGCCCATGACCCTGATTTTTATCTCAAGACGCTGCAGGAAATTCTGGATTCAGGCGTACCCTATGATTCCATTTGCTTCAAGGATGCTTCAGGCACCTCCAATCCTGCCAAAGTATATGACACTGTCAGGGCTGCCAGAAAACTGCTGGGAGAAGATACATCCATCTGGATGCATTCCCATGAAACAGCCGGTATCGGCGTATCACAGTACAAAGCCGCTATTGAAGCGGGGTGTGACGGTGTCTGCCTGGCAAGAACCCCTTTGTCCGGCGGTACCTGTCAGCCGGATATGATTTCCATGTGGCATGCATTGAAAGGAACAGATTTTTTCCTGGACATTGATATTGATAAAATTCTGGAAGCCAACCGTGTCCAGGAAGAGTGCCTGAAAGACTATTTTTTCCCGCCCGAGGCACTGAAGGTGTCATCTGAAGTTATTTTGTCCCCCATGCCGGGCGGAGCCTTGACATCCAATACCATGATGATGCGCGATACCGGGACTTTGCATCTGTATCCAAAAGTGATCAAGGCCATGTCTGAATGTATTGCCAAAGGGGGATTCGGCACATCTGTCACCCCGGTGTCCCAGTTTTATTTCCAGCAGGCCTATGCCAATGTGACCCAGGGAAACTGGCAGAAAATTACAGACGGATACGGCAAAATGGTGCTGGGATATTTCGGAAGAACCCCCATGCCCCCTGACCCGGAAATTGTTAAAATTGCCGAAAAACAGCTGGGCATGAAAAAGTTTGACGGCAATCCGGTTGATCTGCTGGAACCGGGCATTCCCAAGGCAAAAGAGATCCTTGAAAAGGAAGGACTTTCTGTGACAGATGAAAATATTTTCATCATAGGCGCTCTGGCAACACCCGGCGGAAACAAGGGCCTGGATTTTTTGAAAGGGGACAGGCCTGTCCTTGTCCGGAAGAAAAAAACCAAAACCGATCCCTCCACAAAAACCACTTCCTCCCCGGAAAAAGCTTCCGGAACAGAACCTGTTCCCATTCCATCTGCATCTGCTGGAGGAAAAAAAGACCCGGTTTCCCTGAATTATAAGGTGACGGTTGATGGAAAAACCTATGAGGTCACAGTGGAAGATGAAACCGGTGACGTTACCGGCATCAGCGAATCTCCAACCGAGCCGGAAGCACCTCCCAAAGAAAAACCCAAGGTGGAGGTCACGGCCCAGCTGCCGGGCAATGTGTACCAGATTCTGTTTGATGTGGGGGACAAAGTGACCGAAGGAGAAACCCTGGTGATTCTGGAGGCCATGAAAATGGAAACCCCGGTAATGTCCCCTGCCAGTGGTGTGATTGCCTCCATTCCGGTGGTAAAGGGACAGACCGTGCAGTCAGGCCAGGTGCTTTTGACCCTTGAAGAATAGTAGCCAGATAAAAAGGATTTTCACCATGTGTAGGAAAAGCCGGTTTTGCGTCATCCTGTGTTTTGCTGCGCTGCTTTTGCTGATGGGGGCAACGGTACAGGCAGCAGGCACTGGCGCCCAGGCTGCTGGTCAGGAAGCGGTCCTGCTGCCGCCCATTTTTGATATGGCTGCCAATTTTGTCAGATCCACGGGCTTGTTCAATTTTTTATTCCCGGAGACAGGGCGTTTTTTTGACGGCATCGGACAATTTGTCATGATCGGCATCGGGATTTTGCTCTTATACCTTGCCATCAATAAAAAATTTGAGCCGTTGCTGCTGGTACCCATCGGGTTCGGCGCCATCCTGGTGAATACACCTGTGGCCGGTATGGCAGATCCGGGCGGGGTGTTATACTATATTTATACCATCGGCATTAAAACCGGTGTATTTCCGCTGTTTATCTTCATGGGGGTGGGGGCCATGACCGATTTCGGGCCCCTGCTTGCCAATCCAAAAACAGTTCTTCTGGGGGCTGCGGCCCAGGTGGGCATTTTTATCACCCTTATCGGCGCACTGTTTTTGTCCGAGTTTGTACCGGGTATCCATTTTGATCTGTTTGATGCAGCTTCCATCGGCATCATCGGGGGGGCGGACGGTCCCACCGCCATTTTCCTGTCCAGCCAGTTGTCTCCCCATCTGGTGGGCCCCATTGCCGTGGCAGCCTACTCTTATATGGCCCTGGTGCCCATGATTCAGCCCCCCATCATGCGGGCGTTGACCACAAAAGATGAGCGTAAAATCCGCATGACCCAGCTGCGGCCGGTGGGAAAAGTTGAAAAAATATTTTTCCCATTGGTTGTTCTGGGACTCTGTGTGCTGCTTTTACCGTCAGCCGCTCCCCTTATCGGGTTTTTCATGTTCGGCAACCTGATGCGCGAATGCGGGGTGGTGGAAAGGCTTTCTCAGACTGCACAGAATGCAATGATCAATATTGTCACAATCCTGCTGGGACTGGGTGTGGGAGCACAGCTGTCTGCGGCACAATTTTTGAATCTATCTACATTGGGCATCCTGCTGCTTGGCTCCATCGCCTTTTCCATCGGCACTGCATCCGGTATCCTCATGGTGAAACTGATGAACCTGTTTTTAAAAAACAAAATAAATCCCCTCATCGGTTCAGCCGGTGTGTCCGCTGTTCCCATGGCAGCCCGGGTGAGCCAGAAACTGGGAATGGAAGCGGATCCCCAGAACCATCTGCTCATGCATGCCATGGGACCCAACGTGGCCGGTGTTATCGGATCCGCAGTGGCTGCAGGTGTGCTCCTGACCTTAAAAAGCCTTGTGATATGATGAATTTTATAGGGAGGAAAACATGACCATCCGTGTATTGATGACCAGAAGGGTTCCCAGACTGACCAGCGGCATGGACCTGGCCCTGCTGCCCACATTGTCTGAAATGCTCATTGACCTGCGGGCCATGGCCGACCGCCAGCCAGGGTATATTTCCGGGGAGACGCTGCGGAATGTGGATGATCCCCATGAATACCTTGTGATCAGTACATGGAAATCCCTTGAGGCATGGAACTGGTGGCTCCGCAACAATGAACGGGCTGAGCTGGAAGGCCGGATTGACGCCCTTTTGGGATCTTCAACCGTTTACAAGGTTTTCAGTTATGACTGATATGTCACAGAATAAAATAAATGCCCGGCAGTATGACACTGCCGGGCATTTATTTTGATGATTTCTTTAGGCAAGATGTGAAGAAATTATGCTACAGTGGCTATCAGATCTCCTTCTTCCACTTCATCGCCCACTTTTTTAACAACTTTTTCAATCACACCGTCACAGGGTGCATACACAATGGTTTCCATTTTCATGGCTTCGATCACCATGATTTCGGTATCCTGTTCAATGGTTGTGCCTGTTTCAATGTCCATTCTGATGATTTTACCTGGTAAGGGTGCAGTTACTTCGTTTGCCATTGACTTATCTCCTTTGGTTTTTTTGTTTTATGAAAAATTGTATTTATATTTAATGGATTGGATTATAAATGCAGGATTATGCCCTTTTCATCAGGGCGCCAGCAGGGTTATGAATATGCCTGCGGCAATTACCGTACCAATGACCCCTGCCACATTGGGACCCATGGCATACATGATCAGATAGTTTCTCTTGTCCGCTTCTATGCCGACCTTGTGTACCACCCGCGCTGCCATGGGAACAGCTGACACACCGGCAGCCCCCAGCAGCGGGTTTATTTTTTCCTTTGAAAACACATTCATTATTTTGGCCAGCAAAAGGCCTGTCACTGTGCTCAAAATAAAGGCGATCAGCCCGAGAACAAAAATAAACAGCACCTTGGGCTGTAGAAAGATGTCCGCATGCATGGTGGCACCGATGGGCAGTCCCAGAAAAATGGTCACAATGTTCATCAATTCATTCTGGGCAGCACCTTTGAGTCGTTCCACCACCCCGGATTCTCTGAAAAGATTTCCCAGCATCAGCATGGCAATGAGCGGCGCAGACGCCGGAATGAGCAGAATGATAAGAAAGGTGGACACAATGGGAAACAACAGCTTTTCCCGCTTGCTCACCGGCCGTGCCTTGGCCATTTTTATCTGACGTTCCGCTTTGGTGGTCATCAGCCGCATGATCGGCGGCTGGATAATGGGTACCATGGCCATATAGGAATAGGCTGCCACAGCACAGGCCCCTAAAAGCTGGGGGGCCAGTTTGGAAGAAATAAAAATGGTGGTGGGTCCGTCAGCCCCGCCAATCATGCCGATGGTGGCGGCTTCCATGATATTGTAGCCCATGGCATGGGAAGCAAAAAAGGTCAGATACACCCCGGCCTGCGCACCGGCCCCCAGAAAGATCAACCGCGGGTTGGCAAGCAGGGGACCGAAATCCGTGAATGCACCTATGCCCAGAAAAATCAACGGCGGGATAATTTCCCAGTGGATGCCGTAGTGGTAAAATTTCCACAGCAACCCCACCTCAGGTTCCATCAGTCCGCTCAACGGCAGATTCACCAGCAGGATACCGAACCCGATGGGCAGCAGCAGCAACGGTTCATATTGTTTTTTTATGGCCAGGTAGATCAGGATCAGCCCGATGCACCACATGAGGATCATTCCCGGTGTCAGGTGCACAAAACCGGTTGTATGCAGCAACGAATATAAATTATTTATCATCCTGGACATCTCCTTTCTTTTTCCGCGCCATCCGGTCAACAACAAATGCAGTGATCTTAATGGACAGATACAGCAGGGTCATGCCGAAAAAAACACTGATAATGCCTTGAACAAAAATTCCGCCAGGTGACATTTTACCATTCCTTTTTTGTCTGTTACAGGCGCTGCAAAGTTGTCATGCGCAACCATTAAAAAATTCTGACAACCTTAATTCATGCCTGAAAATTTGTCAACATGTAATCATAAATTTAATCATATATGTGATTATGATACCAAAGAAAAAAAGGAGGTTACGTGATTCGGGTGGGTGGTCGCCCTGGATAAGATTTGTGGGGTGTCAGTTGCATTTGATTTCAGTGCTGTTTTTTCAGTTCATCAACCCGGGTACGGCCGGACAAGGCAACCCCGCTTCTGTATGAGGCCCGGGCAATGAGATGGGCTGCCACAGGTGCAGTGAACAGCAGCAGGGCAATGATGAAACCGGCCCGCAAAAAAATTCCTGTCTGCTGATGGAAAAATGCATGACCAAGGACCACCAGACCGGCTCCCAGGGTCCCGGCTTTGGTGACTGCGTGCATGCGCGTAAGCGTGTCCGGCAGCCGGATCATCCCCAGGGCAGCCACCAGGCAGAAGAGGCTGCCCAGCATCATGAGAATGCCGGTGAGATATTCAATCATGCGTACTCCTTTTGTCTGGAAAGTTTTCACAAAGGTCGTCTGATTTTTGGCGGTGGTCACGCCCGGGTTGTTTATGGCGGGATCCTTTCTGGATGAATCTGGCCAGGGCAATGGTGCCTAAAAAGGCGATACAGGCATAGGCAATGGCCACATCCAGGTAGCTGGTTTCCCGTGTATGGATGGAGAGAATTACCAGAAAGGTTACCACCAGAACAGACAACAGGTCCATGGCGATAACCCGGTCTGCAGCAGTGGGGCCTTTTGACAGGCGCCACAAAAGCAGGATCATGCCGGCCAGCAGTAGGGCCATGGAAACCTGACCTGCCTGGTACAGGAAAATTTCTCCGGTTATCATGACCGCATCACCTCCAGTATACGTCTTTCCAGTCCGTTTTTGATGCCGGTCCGGGTTTTTTCAATGTCTTCAAGAAACATGACATGGACATACAGGATTTTTTTGTCTTCCGACAGGTCCACACTCAGGGTGCCCGGTGTCAGGGACAGCAGATTGGCCACCAGAAAAATCTCCAGATCTGTCCGGGCAGTCAAAGGCACCTTTATAATGCCCGGACGGTTGATATGCCTGGGCGTGATGATATCCCATGCTACCTGCAGGGTGGAAATCACCAGCTCCCAAAAAAAATAGGCGGCCAGTTTCAAGGTTTTGGGCAGTTTTTTAAAATACCCCGTTTCCGGGTATAAGGGGCTGGACAGCCACAAAATTCCATATCCCAGGGCAAAACCGGACAGGAAGGTACCAATACTGCCGGAGCCCAGTAAAAGGGTGAACACGGCGGCAAAAAAGATGTTGAGCAGCAAAAGCGGCATCAGCCACCTCCTTTCACAGCAAGTATATAGGCTGCAGGGTTCATCAGCTGCTCACCGGCCGCAAGTGACAGCTGCATGGCAGGCTCCATGAAAAGTCCCAGAAGAATCGTGAAAAGGCACAGGCACAACACCGGGACCATCATCCAGGCAGAATAATTTCCAGGCAGGGGCAGAGGACCTTTTTGGGGCGTGTCTTTCCAGAAGGCTTCCAGCCAGATCTTGGCCATGGAAAATGCTGTCAGCAGTCCCACAGCAGCAGCAACTGCCGCTGCTGTGTAATGCCCGCTCTCCAGGCAGGCGTAAATGATCAGCAGTTTGGCCCAGAAACCGGACAACGGGGGAAATCCGGCCAGAGAAAATGCCGGGATGAAAAATCCTGCAGAAAGCAGACCATGGGTTTTGTACAGGCTGCCCATATGGGACAGGTGAAATGAACCTGTGGCCCTGTGAATGAGCCCGCCCACCAGAAACAGATTGGATTTGGCAATAATGTTGTGCACCAGATAGACCAGGGTGCCGGCCAGGGCCAGGGGGGTGAATACGGCAAGTCCCAGTATCATATATCCCACCTGGCTGATGATGTGAAAAGACAGGATGCGCCGGATATCCATCTGTGATGCCGCCGTCACAACCCCGGATACCATGGTGAGCATTGCTGCCCCCATCAGGATGGTGTGGGTAATGTGGGTCTGGGTGACAAACACCAGGGTAAACAGCCGGATCAGGGCATATACCCCCACCTTTGTGAGAAGGCCTGCGAAAAAAGCAGCCACTGCAGCCGGCAGGGTGTGATAGGCTGCCGGCAGCCAGAAGAACAAGGGAAACAGGGCAGCTTTTATGCCGAATGCCGTCATCATCAGCATGCCCGTGCTGGTTAACAGGGCTGTGTTTTCCACCCGGGCTGCTTTGTCATGCAGATCAGCCAGGTTCAGGGTGCCGGTAAGGCCATAGAGCAGGCCGATGGCGGTTATGAGAAACAGCGTTGACAACAGGTTCAGGGCAACGTATTTAACGGCATTGGTCAACCGGCCGGCCGGGTTTTCCATGACCATGATACCAAAGGATGCCATGAGCATGACTTCAAACCACACATACAGGTTGAACAGATCTCCTGTGAGAAATGCCCCGCAGATGGCGGCTGTCAGAATCTGCATAAAGGGATAGAACCCCGCTTTTATCTGCCGGGTTTCTATGTCCTTTGCGGCATAGACCACCACCGCGGTGTGGATCACAGCAGTAATCAGCACCATAACTGCGCTCAGATAATCAGCCACAAGACAGATGCCGGCAGGGTAGGGCCAGGCACCCACCCACAGGACAGTGACTTTCTGTTCCATCACCCTTGCCATGAGCATGAAGGATACAAACAGGTGTGCCAGTGCCCCGGCAATGGCCACTGTGCCGGCATGGCGGTCTCTCACCCGGGCAAGGATGAAGAGAACTGCAATCACCAGGGGCAGCAGAATGGGAAATACCAGCAGGTTTGTCATTCCTGCTCCCTTTGCCCGGTAATATCCGGCAGATCAGTTTTGTCTGTTTCAAAAATAAACCGGTCCTGGTCAGCATCCAGGGTCCGGGTCTGGTCATGGGTACGAAACAGCAGAATCAGCATGAAAATGGTCATGGCAAACCCGATCACAATGGCGGTAAGTATCAGTGCCTGGGGCAGGGCATTGGCGGCCGGTGCCGCAAGAAGGGTTTGTTTTGCACCAATCAGAGGGGGATTCACAGGGGCCAGTCTTCCGGCTGTAAAAATCAGCAGATTTACGGCATTGCCCATGAGAATGAGGCCGAAAACAAAGCGTATCAGAACCCCTGAAAGCATTAAAAAAAAGGCTGCGCTGACCATTAATCCCACAACAAGCGCCAGAAAAGATTCCATTTCTAATTTTCCTCCAGGGCCAGTAAAATGGAGAGAATAGCGCCCAGAACCGCCAGAAAAACCCCCATGTCAAAGAGCAGGGGGGTGCCTGCGGAAAACCCGTTCAGATGCCACCAGATTCCCGTAAGAAAAGGCGTTCCCGTGAAAAAGGCTGGCACTCCTGATGCCACAGCCATGGCCAGGCCGGTCATAGCCATGACTGACGGGCGGATACGGATGGCCCGGCGCACCTGATCCGCACCCTCGGTGATGGCAAACAGGGCAAATGCCGTACCTGCCAGAAGGGCGGCGGAAAACCCGCCCCCTGGCTCATGGTGGCCCCGGAGCAGTATATATACGGCAAATACCAGCATCAGGCCCACCATGAGGTGGGTGGCTGTTTTTAAAATAACCGACTGCATTACCCCTCCTTTGGTCTGCGGATCAGGGTTACTGTCGCCCAGGCGGCCAGCACCACTACGCAGATTTCCCCCAGGGTGTCCAGGCTCCTGAAGTCCA